>JANMAS010000395.1:0-20562 GCA_031359975.1 Burkholderiales bacterium | reverse complement strand
CAGGGCTGGTTGTACAGCCACCCGGTCAGCGGCGCGGCCTTGCCGGGGCGGCTCGACGAGATACGCGCCACCTTGCGCGGGCCGGCGGCCAGCCGTCAGGCCTCGTAGCGGCGGCGTTCAGCGCTTGGCGTCGGCTGCCTTGCGCGCTCGCACCGCCGCAAGAAAATCAGCGAGGATGGGGCCGCCATCGAGCTGATCGGCGTGCAGGCGGCCGAGCGCGAGGAACTCGGGGTGCCATTGCATGCCGAACACGTAACTCGGCCCGCGCCAGCGGATGGCCTCCACCATGCCGTCGGGCTCGGCGGTGGCTTCGACTTCCAGATCGCGGCCCAGATCCTTGACGGCCTGGTGATGGATCGAATTGATCGCCGCCTGCGAGATCTGCGGATACAAGGCCGCCAGACCGCTGCCGGGCAGGATGTTCATCGGATGCAACTGCCGCTCATAGAGCGCCACATCGTTGTGCACGATGGCATCGGGCACCTGGGTGGGGATATCTTGGTACAGCGTGCCGCCGAGCGCCACGTTGATGAGCTGGCAACCGCGGCAAATGCCGATCACCGGTTTGCCGGCGGCCACGAAGGCGTTGAAGAGCTGGATTTCGTAGCGGTCTCGCACCCGATCGCCAGGCCAGCGGGCATCGATGGGCGATTCACCGTAGCTCTCGGGCGCCAGATCGGCACCGCCTTGCAGCACCAGCCCATCGAGCGCCTGCGCATAGGCCGTCAGGCTCACATCGCTGCGGCGCACGATGCTTTCGCTTTCGACCGCCGGGATCATCATGCCCAGCACATCGCTCGACAGCACCCAATGCGCGACCGATTGCTCCAGGTAGTGCAGCGTGCGGGTGAACACACCACCGAGATCAGGTGCCGGAACGGTGGGATGATGAATGCGGGCGGAGATGCCGATCAGCAGAGGCTTTGCCATCGAGGCCACAGTGTGCCCCAGCCAGCAAGGCCTCGCGCGCGGCGGAGGCGAGTGTGGTCAAAAAGGCAACAGCGACGGCTCGGACCTCCTCTTGGTGGTGGCCGTGCCTTCAGGCCACCTCGCCACCGGTGGCCGCACACCAGAGCTCGGTCCAGTCCTCGCGCGACAGCTGCAGATCGGTGGCGGCGATGGCCTCCTTCAGGGCCTCGATACGGCGCGAGCCGGCGAGCACCACCGGCTTCGACGGATGCCGCAGCGCCCAGGCATAGGCCACCGTGGCGGGCGACACCTCCAGGCGCGCACCGATCACGCCCAGCACCCACCGCACCCGCTGCGCAGCAGGCGATTCATCGCCGCCGAGCAACCGCCCGCCGGCCAGGGGCGACCAGATCATCGGCCGACGCTTGAGCCGCTGGGCCTGATCCAGGGTGCCATCCACCAGCGGCGCGCGGTGCAGCGGGTTCAGCTCGATCTGGTTTGTGGCCAGCGGCGTCACCGCGTCGAGCAGATCGAATTGCGTTGTGGAGAAGTTGGAGACACCGAAGTGCAGCACCTTGCCGGCCGAACGCAGGCGGGAAAAGGCCTGCGCGACGTCGTCGGCGTCCATCAGGTCATCCGGCCGATGCAGCAGCAACAGATCGATGCGATCGGTGCGCAGCGCTTTGAGCGATTGCTCGACGCTGGCGATGATGTGCGCGCCCGAGCTGTCGTAGCTCTTGAGCCGGTGGGTCGGCCGCGCTGCGCAGGTCAGCTTGATTCCGCACTTGGTGACGAGCTGAAGGCGGTCGCGCAGGGTGGGCGCCAGCGCCAGGGCGTCGCCAAACAGCGCTTCGACCGTGTAGGCGCCATAGATATCAGCGTGGTCGAAGCTCGTCACACCGAGTTCGGCCGACTGTTCGATCCAGCGCAGCAGCTCGTCGGCGCGCCACTGCCAATCCGCCAGCCGCCAGCAGCCGGCAACGATAGGGGTGAGGGCGGGGCCAGCAACGGCCACGGCGGTGGGGGTGATGGAGGGCATGGCGGGCTCTGGCTCGTTGAGTCGTCGTTGACAGCGCGATGTTCGCGCAAATCCGCGCCGTCACCGCATCGGCCCGGTCCGTCGGTGGCTTTGTCGGACAACGCCTGCGCCAACTCCCGCGCTCGTCTGATGGGCCTGAAAGTGCCTCCCACGGAGCATCACCCAGGCGCCAAAGCTGGCCATGGAGGTTCCCGTGCTGTCGATCGATCCCTTGCAACCCCTCGAGCCAACCTGGTCAGCGGCCCTGGATCACAGGCCGGCCAATCGGCCCGGCACCCGGCCACACGCCCCGGCCCGCGCCGACGCCGTGTTCGATCGGGCCGAGGTGACTGGCTGGATGGGCGCATTCCGTGCCACCGGTGGCATGGTCAGCGGCGACGAGCTGGCGTACATGCTGCGCCGCGGCGCCGATCAACCGGTCTCGCTGGTGGCTCGCTGGATCGTGGACCAGCACGTTGTTCGTGTGGATTGGCACGGCGCCTTGCTGTTACCCCTGTTTCAGTTCGACCTGGCATCAGCCTCGGTGCATACCGGGGTGCGCGAGGCGATCACCGTGTTGTCCGGGCCGTTCGACGCCTGGGAAACGGCCGAATGGTTTGCGCGGCCCAATGAATGGCTGGGCGGCCACATCCCGGCCGACATGATCACCCTCGATCCGGCGGCAACCGTTCAGGCCGCGCGGGCCGATCGGTTTGTGGTGACCGGGTGAAGCGAATGCGCGGGCAGCGATGAAGCCGGGTTTCAGGTCTGCGGCACGCATCACCCTGGCGGCATGGGGCGCCACGCTGATGCTGGCGGGTTGCGGCAGCCTGCCGCGCATCGTGCCGGATATGGCGCCTGCAACCGGGCCGGCCCGCCTGGAGGGCGTCGGCGGCCCTCTCTCGGCGGCGCGCAGCAAGGCCATCCTCGTCCAGCTCAAGGGCAGCAACCCACAAGCCAATCAGCTCGATCGCCACCTGGCGCTCGAACAAGCCATCAGCGACAGCCCGCTGTCGGCCGGCAACAAGGTGCGCCTGCTCGAGGATGGGCCGGTCACTTACCGCGCCATGCTGGCCGCGATCGCCACCGCACGCGACCACGTCAACATGGAAACCTACATCATCGAAGACGATGAAGCCGGGCAACGCTTTGCCGATGCGCTGATCGAGCGTCAACGTGCCGGGGTGCAGGTGAATCTGATCCACGACAGCGTGGGCAGCTGGAACACGCCGCCGGCGTTTTTCGAGCGGCTGCGCAGCGAAGGCGTGCGTGTGCTCGAGTTCAACCCGGTCAACCCGCTGGCGGCGAAGGCGGGCTGGGATGTGAACCAGCGCGACCATCGCAAGCTGCTGGTGGTGGACGGGCGCATCGCGTTTCTGGGTGGCATCAACATCAGCAGCGTGTACTCGGGTGGCTCGTTCGGCCGCGCGCGAGCTGTGAAGAGCGGGCCTTCGCCGGGCTGGCGTGACACCGATCTGCAGATCGAAGGCCCGGTCGTCGCCGAGTTCCAGAAGCTGTTCCTCGAAACCTGGGCCCGGCAAAAAGGCGAGCCGCTGGCCGAAACCCGCTACTTTCCGCCCTTGCGCCCGCAGGGCGACGAGGTGGTGCACGCCATCGGCAGCTCGCCCGACGCGCCGTACAGCCTGATCTACGCCACGCTCATCTCGGCCATCGACAACGCCGAATCCGAGGTCTGGCTGACCAACGCCTACTTCGTGCCCGACCCGCAATTGCGCGAATCGTTGAAGGCCGCCGTGGCACGCGGCGTGGATGTCAAGCTCGTACTGCCCGGCAGCACCGATTCAGCGCTGGTGTTTCATGCCGGGCGCTCGTACTACACCGAGCTGCTCAAGGGCGGCGTGAAGATCTACGAGCGGCGCAACGCCTTGCTGCATGCCAAGACGGCGGTGATCGACGGCGTGTGGTCGACCGTGGGCTCGACCAACCTCGACTGGCGCAGCTTCCTGCACAACCAGGAGCTGAACGCGGTGGTGCTGGGCACCGACTTCGGCCAGCAGGCGCGCGCGTCGTTCCAGGTGGATCTGGCGCAATCCGAGTCGATCACCCTGGCTGAATGGCGCCGGCGCGGGATCGACCTGCGCCTGAAGGAAGAGGTGTCGCGATGGTGGCAGTACTGGTTGTAGGTCCGGGCCCGCTGCACGCTGGGTCAGATCAACGCTTCGAGCCCTTTGCGGTCGAGCAGATGCAGCAACTTGAGCGACGGCCCACTCGGGTGTTTCTCGCCGATCTCCCACTGGCGGACCGTCGACAGGCTGGTGTTGAGAACCGACGCCAGAACGGCCTGGCTGAGCTTCAATCGATCGCGCAGCGCGCGGATGTGCTGGCTCGAATAATCGGGCACCGGGGCCAGGCACAGCGCATCGAATTCGCGCATGCGGCGCATGTCGATGAAGCCTGCTGAATGCAGATCCTGCGCCGTCTCGTGGACTGCATCCAGGATGCGGCTAGCGGAGGGGCGGTGCTTGCCCAGGGGCTCATTTCTCGTCTTGGCCGTCATGACAAATCTCCTGTATGGCATCACTTGCGACATGGGAGTCGAGCTGCGCGGCAGTCAGCTTCAGCAGATCAGACGCAGCGGCCTGGAGTGCTTCGAGCTCCTTCGGCGTCACATTACTACGCTCGTTTTTTTCTCGAAGCCAAAGACGAAAAACCAACGCGAGCCTTTGTTCGTCGCTATGAGCGTGCGCGCGCTGCCGCTTTTGCCTCTGCCGGGCAATGCCACGCGCTTCTTGACGATGCTTCCTCCCAGGTCGACGTCCACGAGGCCTCGTTCCATGTCGGAGATGGCAACGCACAGCGCGAGATCGGTCAGGTCGGTTTTTCGCATCCAGCGGCAAAAGAATCGGGTCTTGAACACGCGCCGCATACTGTCTATATCACTGAGTGTACTATTTCAGGCCAGCTCGTTGGCAGCCATTGGCCTCGTTCACACACGTCCACCTCAGCTGCTGAACAGGAAATTCATCACGTCGCCATCCTTGACGACGTATTCCTTGCCTTCGGCACGCATCTTCCCGGCATCCTTGGCGCCTTGTTCGCCTTTGAAGGCGACAAAGTCGTCGTACGCGATGGTCTGGGCGCGGATGAAGCCTTTTTCGAAATCGGTGTGGATCACACCGGCGGCTTGCGGGCCGGTGTCGCCGATGTGGATCGTCCAGGCGCGCACTTCCTTCACGCCGGCGGTGAAGTAGGTCTGCAGGCCCAGCAGCTTGAAGGCGGCGCGGATGAGGCGGTTCAGGCCGGGTTCGTCCTGCCCCATTTCCTGCAGAAACATCATGCGGTCGTCGTCGGCCATGTCGGCGAGCTCGGCTTCTGTCTTGGCGCAGATGGCCACCACGGGAGCGTTTTGCGCGGCCGCGTACTCGCGCAGCCGGTCGAGGAAGGGGTTGTTCTCGAAGCCATCCTCGGCCACGTTGCCCACGAACATCGCCGGCTTGGCGGTGATCAGGCACAGCGGCTTCAGGATCACCAGTTCTTCCTTGCTGAAGGCGATGCCACGCACCGGCATGGCCTGGTTGAGCGCGGCCTCGCACTTGGTGAGCACGTCCACCAGGGCTTTAGCTTCCTTGTCGCCGGAGCGGGCTACCTTGTTGTAGCGGTGCAGGCTTTTGTCCACGGTGGACAAGTCGGCCAGGCAGAGTTCGGTCTGGATCACCTCGATGTCGGAGATCGGATCCACCTTGCCGGCTACGTGGATCACGTTGTCGTCTTCGAAGCAGCGCACCACGTTGACGATCGCGTCGGTTTCGCGGATGTGCGAAAGAAACTGGTTGCCCAGGCCTTCGCCTGTGGAAGCGCCCGCCAACAGGCCCGCGATATCCACAAATTCGACGATGGCCGGCACCACCCGTTCGGGCTGCACGATCTCGGCCAGCGTGGCCAGCCGCGGGTCGGGCAGTTCCACCACGCCGACATTCGGCTCGATGGTGCAGAACGGGTAGTTCTCGGCGGCGATGCCGGCCTTGGTGAGGGCGTTGAAGAGGGTCGACTTGCCGACGTTGGGCAGGCCGACGATGCCGCATTGGAGGCTCATGGAAGCTGGCTCGGTAAGAGGGTGGGACGCGCCGGATGGCGAAGGCCGCGATTGTCGCGCATGGGCGCGGGCACAGATTTGCTACACCATGAATCGCGGTGTGTCAATAGACGTGAGCGTCTTGGTCACACCTTTTTCGATTATCGCTTTCACTGATTGAAGTGTTTACTGACAATCCGATTCGTTGCCAACCGCGCGTCTGTCGCGCGCGTTGGGGTGGCTTGGTCCGCTCAGGCGTACCGCCCCTTCTCGAGATCCGCTTTTTTTGATGGTCTGACCTGACATGCGTTTGTCGTCCGCTGCTCCGTGCCCGCTGCCAACGGCCACCGTCTCCAACGGTGTGAGCCGGCTGCGTGGCATGGGCGTGGCGCTGCTGGGCTCGGTCTGGTTGAGCCTGGCCACAGCGGCGGCGCCGGCGGCGTTTTCTCTCGACGATGTGGATGTCATCGCCAAGTGCGTGGCGTCGTCGTTCTGCCTTCGCCACCCCGCCCCCGCGCTCACGGCCGCCGAAACCGCCCCGGTGGCCGACACCTGGGCGCGCATGGACTACGACACCTTTCGCGATGTGCGTTACCGCCCGGATCGCAGCCTGTGGCGGGGCGAATCGCCGTTCGAGATGGACATGTTTCCGCGCGGTTGGTATTTTCCGCAGTCGGTGCAAGTGAACGAAATCACGGCCGATGGGGTGAAGCCGGTGTTGTTCAACCCGTCGGTGTATGACTACGGCCGCGTGAGCGCGGAGCGTCAACAGGATGCGCCGGCCGGGTGGTCGGGCGTGCGGCTGTTCTATCCGCTCAACGTGGCCAGCCAGCGCGACGAACTGGCGGTGTTTCTCGGCGCCAGCTACTTCCGCGCACTGAGCCGCGGGCTGCGTTACGGCTTGTCGGCGCGCGGCCTGGCCATCGATACCGTCGGCGGCACGGTGGAAGAATTTCCGCGGTTCACCCACTTCTGGCTGCAGCGGCCCGCTGCCGATACCCCGACGCTGGTGATGTATGCGCTGCTGCAATCACCGCGTGCCAGCGGCGCTTACCGTTTCGAGCTCAAGCCGGGCGACGAGACGGTGATCGATGTGCAGGCGCGTATCTATCCCAAGGCCGGCATCAACACGCTGGGCATTGCGCCGCTCACCAGCATGTTCTTCTCGGGCGAGAACCAGCCCGCCGAGGGCTTTCGGCCCGAGATTCACGATTCCGACGGGTTGTCGGTGCATGCGGCCGACGGCGAATGGCTGTGGCGGCCGCTCACCAACCCGGCGCATCCGATCACCACCTCGTTCGAGCTGAAGGGCTTGAAGGGCTTTGGCCTGATGCAGCGCGATCGCCGCTTCGCGAGCTACGAAGATACCGAAGCGCGCTACGAATTGCGCCCCAGCGCCTGGATCGAACCGCAGGGCGATTGGGGCCCCGGCCGCGTGGAGCTGTATCAGCTGCCCGCGAAGGATGAAACCGGCGACAACGTGGTCGCGTACTGGGTGCCCAAGAATCTGCCGCCCGATGGCGACGCGCTCAACGTGCACTACCTTGTGCATTGGCAGGGCGAGGCATGGCAGCGCCCGGCCGAAGGCGCCTGGACGGTGCAAACCCGCGCCGGCCGTGGCTTTCAGCCGCTGGCCGCCGGTGAAACCAAATACGTCATCGATTTCGACGGACCACGCCTGCGTGCGTTGCCGGCCAACGCCGCCGTGAAGGCCAACGTGTCCGCCAGCGACAACGCGCAAATCCTCGAATCCAACACCTTTTTCAACGAAGCCACCGGCGCCTGGCGCCTTGCATTGCGCTTGCAGCGCACCACCGCCGGTGCGCCGATCGAGCTGCGCGCTTTCCTCCAGCACCAAGACGAAGCACTGACCGAAACATGGACGCATCTCATTCCACCCACCTGATGCCCTCGCCCATGGCCGGAGGCTCGCCGCTCGCGCAGCAGCTTCCTGAAGCCGCGAACGAGCCCCGCCTTGCGCACCCTGCTGCCCTGTCGGCTGCGGATGCGTTCGACCAGACCGGCATGACGCCGCCCGAAAACCCTGGCGACATGGTGCCGGTGCCGTGGGTGGGCTTCTGGCGCGGCGTGGCGCGCATGGTCAAGGCGCGTGTGGCGTCGCGCGGTCGTCAGGCCGCCGCGCCGGTGCGCCATGCCGAGGGAAGCTGGCAGGAGGCATCGCAAAAACGACGTGCCACGCTGCTCGGGCTGATCGGCGCGTCAACCTTGTTCGTCACGCTGCTGTATATCCACCTGTCGGGCATGACCGATACGCTGCGCCCGCTGCAGTGGGTGGGCCTGAGCCTGTTTGTGCTGCTGTTCGCGTGGGTTTCCGCCGGTTTCTGGACCGCCTGCATGGGCTTCGTGGTGCTGCGCCGTGGAGATCCCCACGCGATCACCTTGCGCCAGCTGGCGCATGTGCCGGTGCCCACCGATGCCCGCACCGCGATCGTGATGCCGATCTGCAACGAAGACACCGGCACCGTGTTTGCCGGCCTGCAAGCCACCTGGAAATCGCTGCTGGCCACTGGCGAAGCGGCTCACTTCGACCTCTTCGTGCTGTCGGACACCTCGAAGCCCGATCTGCGCGACGAAGAGGTGGTGGCCTGGAAGCAGCTGCGCAGCACATTCGGGCCAGAGCAGATCTTCTACCGCTGGCGCACCGATCGCCATGCCCGCAAGGCCGGCAACGTGGCGGAGTTCTGCCGCCGCTGGGGCCGCAACTACCGCAGCATGATCGTGCTCGATGCCGACAGCGTGATGAGCGGCGACGCCCTGGTGGCGCTGGTCAAGGCGATGGAACTGCGCCCGAATGCCGGCATCATCCAGGCGCCCACCCGCACCACCGGCGCACAAACCCTGCACGCGCGTGCTCAGCAATTTGCCGCCCGCGTGGTGGGCCCGGTGTTCAACGCCGGCATGCAGTACTGGCAGCTGGGCGAATCGCATTACTTCGGCCACAACGCGATCCTGCGCATCGAGCCCTTCATGCGCCATTGCGCGCTGGGCACCTTGCGCGGGCGCAGCGCGCTGGCCGGCGAAATCATGTCGCACGATTTTGTCGAAGCCGCACTGATGCGCCGCGCCGGCTACGAAACCTGGATGATGCCGGCGATGGACGGCAGCTACGAGCAGAACCCGCCGGATCTGTCGTCCGAACTGCAGCGCGATCGGCGCTGGTGCCACGGCAACCTGCAGAACCTGCGCCTGATCGCCGAGCCGGGTTTGTCGCCCGCGCACCGCGCGATGCTGGCCACCGGGGCGATGTCGTACCTGTCGGCACCGCTGTGGATGGTGTTCGTGGTGATCGGGCTGGTGGATTCGATCAGCGCGGTCGATGAGCCGGTGCAAAAGGGCGGCCCCATGCTGTGGCTGTGGTGCTCGGTGATGCTGATGCTCACGCTGCCCCGTGCCATGGGCATCTATGCGCAGGTGAAGAGCCGTGGCGCGGCGCAGTTTGGCGGGCCGCTGCAGATGGCGATCGGTGCGGTGGTCGAGTCGTGGCTGTCGATGCTGCAGGCGCCGCTGCGCATGTTCACCCACACGCTGTTCGTGATCGCGCCGCTGATCGGCCTGCGCCTGGAATGGACGTCGCCACCCCGCGTGGCCGCCGGCATCACCTGGCGCGCCGCCATCAAGCACCAGGGCATGCAGGGCCTGCTGGCGGCACTCGGCCTGGCCAACCTGGCCACCATCAATGCCGAAGCCGCGCTGTGGCTGATTCCGCTGGTGATGCCGCTGGCGCTGGCCGTGCCGCTGTCGGTGCTGACCAGCCGCACCGCCATCGGCATGTGGTTGCAGCGCCAGGGCCTCATGCTGGTGCCGGAAGAATGTGTGGTGCCCGCGGTGCTGCGCAGCGAGCCGCAGAGCGAGCCGGCCCGGCCGATGCTGGCGGGCCTCAAGACGCTGGCTGGCTGATCGCCCCACCGTTTGGTGCCGCTGGCGTGACGGGCGCTGGTGACGCCAGCTGCGCCTGTGCGGCCGTGCATGCCGGATGGCCTTGCGCAGGCCGTGTGCACGTGGCCGGTGGAAGTGCTGAAATCGGGCATCGATACGCCCGCCGCTCGCGGGCGTTCCCCCCGGAGACATCGATGCCTGTGCTTCAACTTCCCGCGCACGCCCGCGACCTCGGCGGCGGGTTCCGCGTTCGACGCCTGCTGCCCGCCGTGCAGCGCCAGGCCGTCGGCCCGTTTGTGTTTTTCGATCACATGGGCCCGATCACCGCCGGCCCGGCCGACAACCACGACGTGCGCCCGCATCCGCACATCGGCCTGGCCACGGTGACCTATCTGTTCGAGGGCGCGATGATGCATCGCGATTCCATCGGCTGTGTGCAGCGCATCGAGCCCGGCGCGATCAACCTGATGGTGTCTGGCCGCGGCGTGGCGCATTCCGAGCGCACGCCCGACGATCTGCGCGCCTGCTCGCGCACCAGCCACGGCCTGCAGTTGTGGCTTGCCTTGCCCGATGACGCGCAGGAATGCGAGGCCGCGTTTTTCCACATCCCCGCCGCAGACCTGCCGGAGGTGCGACTGCGCCATGCGCAGGTGCGGGTGCTGCTGGGCGAGGCGTTTGGTGCGCGCTCGCCGGCACCGGCCGTATCGCCGGCGCTGTATCTCGACATTCAATTGAACGAAGGCGGCACGATCGAGCTGCCGGCGCTGGCGCCGGAGTGCGCGATCTACAGCGTCGACCATGATCTGATGGTCGACGGCGAGCTCCTGCCGGCGTGCACGATGGCCGTGCTGGAACCCGGAGCGACCACCACCGTGCATGCGCCGCAAGGTGCGCACCTGGTGCTGGTGGGCGGCGAATCGGTGGGCCCTCGCCACATCTGGTGGAACTTCGTCAGCAATCGACGCGAGCGCATCGTGCAGGCCGCCGACGATTGGGCTGCCGGCCGCTTTGGCGCCGTGCCTGGCGAAACCGAATTCATCCCGCTGCCCGACAAGCGGCCCATCGCCTGAGCGGCATGTACCGGCTTTCTACAATGGCACGCATATGTTGAGCCCCCACGCTCTCTTCGTTCGCTGCCCCCCGAGGGGGTGCTCAGTGCCCTTGGGACGGCCCGGCGGGCACTGATCCCGCCGGTATGCGCATGAATACGATCGATGTCACTGTGTGCGGTGGCGGTGCGGTGGGCGCGAGCCTGGCGCTCGCATTGGCTCGCATCGGCCTGCAGGTCACACTCGAGTCGCGGCCGCCTTCCAGCGCGGCCGATATTCGCGCCTATGCGCTCAACGCCGAAAGCCGCGCGTTGTTGCGCAGCCTGAAGGTATGGGATGCGTTGCCGGAAGACGCCGTCACACCGGTTTACGACATGCACGTGCAAGGCGATGTCGCGCCCGCGGCGATCGAGTTTTCGGCCTGGACGCAGCGTGTCGAGGCGCTGGCCTGGATCATCGATGCCGCCGAGCTCGACCGCGCGCTGGAGGTGGCGCTGCGGTTTTCGCCCAACGTGCGGCGCGTGGAGCCAGGCGCCGAGCCCACACCGGCGGCATTGCTGGTGTTGGCCGAGGGCAAACACTCGGCCACGCGCGAGCGCCTGGGTGTGCAGATGGTGCGCCACGGTTATGGGCAGACGGCGATTGCGGCGCGGCTGATCGCCGATCGGCCGCACGGGCATGTGGCGCGGCAGTGGTTTGGCAGCCCCGATGTGCTGGGGTTGCTGCCCTTCGATCGGCCGCGGGCGGCATGCTCCTGGTCGCTGGTGTGGTCCCTGCCCGATGCCCGCGCTCATGAACTGCTGGCCGCGTCGCCGGGAGATTTCGAGCAGGCGCTGATGCGGGCCACGGGCGGCGATGTGGGCGGCTTGTCGCTGGTGGGCGAGCGGGCGGCCTGGCCGCTGTCGCTGGCGCGTGCGCGGCAGATGGTGGGCCCCGGCTGGGTGCTGGTGGGCGACGCCGCGCATGTGGTGCATCCGTTGGCCGGCCAAGGGCTCAATCTCGGGCTGGCCGATGTGGTCGCGCTGGCGCGGGTGCTGGCTGCGCGAGAATCCTGGCGCGCGTTGGGTGATGTGGCCCTGCTCAGGCGTTATGCGCGCGAACGCGCGGCAGCAATCTTGGCGATGGGCACGCTCACCGACTCCCTGCTGCATCTGTTTGCCCACCCGGCAGGCCCCGTGCGGGAACTTCGCAACCGCGGCCTGACTCTTCTCAACCATCTCGCGCCGATCAAGCGTGCCCTCGTGGCGCGTGCGACCGGCGCATCAACCTCGGGCACGCCATGATCACGTATCGACCCCTGCAAGCCACCTCCGCCCGACGCTGCGCGGCCACCCTGCTTGCCATGGCCGCCCTGCTGGCGGGCGCCGCGGCCTGGGCCCAGGAGGCGCAGATCCGCAAGAACATCGCCGAGCGCTTGCCCGATTTCCCCAAGATCGACGAAATCACCAAGACACCGATCCCGGGCCTGTATGAAGTGCGTGTCGGCTCCGAGATCTTCTACGCCGACGAGCAGGCCAACCACCTCATCACCGGCAACATCATCGATACCCGCAATCGCGACAACCTCACCGAAGCCCGTATCGAAAAGCTCACCGCGATCGACGTGAGCACGCTGGTGCTGAAGGATGCGATGACCTTCAAGCAAGGCAACGGCTCGCGCAAGCTGATCGTATTCGTGGATCCGAACTGCGGCTATTGCAAGCAGTTCGAGCGCGATCTGGTGAACGCCAAGGATGTGACGATCCATACCTTTCTCTACCCGATCCTCGGCGCCGATTCGGTGACCAAGTCGCGCGATATCTGGTGTTCCAAGGATCCGGCCAAGGCGTGGCGTGATTGGATGCTCAGTGCGGTGGCGCCATCGCGCACCATGGGCAAGTGCGACAGCGCCGCGATCGATCGCAACACCGAGTTCGGCCGCAAATACCGGCTGCAGGGCACGCCGGCGCTGGTGTTCGAAGACGGCTCGAAGATCCCCGGTGCGATCCCGCTCGATCGTCTCGAAAAGACGCTGGCCGAAAAGACCAAGAAATCCTGAGGCGGCGGCCGCGGCGACGACAATCCCCGGCATGACACCCGATTCCGTCGAAGCCCAAGTCCAGGCCATCCCGCACGCCGACGTATCCCCGCCTTCGCTGCTGACGCTGCGCCTGGGCTACCTGGGCCTGGTGCCGTTTGTCGTCGGCGCCGCGCTGGTGTGGCTGGTGAATGATCAGGCCCATCCGTTTGCGGTGGTCGCGTTGGCCAACTACGCGGCGCTGATCGCGTCGTTTCTGGGCGGCTTGCATTGGGCGGTGGGCATGTTGGCGCCACGGCACGGCACGTCGCCGTTTGTCTGGGGTGTGGTGCCGTGCCTGATCGCCTGGCCGGCGATATCGATGCCGCCCGACGCCGGGCTGGTGATCCTGGGCGCGCTGCTGGTGGTGTGTTACGCCGTCGACCGGCGCACCTACCCCGGTTACGGTCTGTCGGCCTGGCTCACCCTGCGCTTTCGCTTGAGCGCCGTCGCCGCCTTGAGTTGTTTTCTCGGCGCCGCCGGTGCCTGACACGGCACTCGCTCATCGCATCCCATGATCGACTATCGAATCCGCATTCAATCGGCCGCCGCCCACCGTTACGCCGTCACCCTCACCATCCCCGAGCCCCAGGCCGAGCAGATCGTCAGCCTGCCGGTGTGGATACCGGGCAGCTACATGGTGCGTGAGTTCGGTCGCCACCTCAGTGCGTTCGAAGCCCGCCAGGGCCGCCAGGCCCGTGGTGTGGAGCCGCTGGACAAGACCACCTGGCGTGTGCGCTGCGAAGGTCGCGCCGCGCTGGTGTTGAGCTACGAGGTGTATGCGTTCGACACCTCGGTACGCACCGCCTACCTCGACATAAAGCGCGGATTTTTCAACGGCACCAGCGTGTGCCTGCGCGTGCACGGCGGCGAAGCGCTGCCGCATCGATTGCGCCTCGAGGGCCTGCCGCGTGGCTGGCAGGTGGCTACCGCGATGGCGGCCGACGCCGATGCCGGCAAGCGCCGCTACATCGCACAGGGCTACGACGAACTGGTGGACCACCCCTTTGAACTAGGCACGTTCTGGCACGGCCAATTCACCGCCGCCGGCATCGTGCACGAGTGGGTGGTGGCCGGCGCCTTGCCGTCGTTCGACGGCCAGCGGCTGCTCGCCGATGCCCGGCGCATCTGCGAGGCCGAGATCGCCTTCTGGCACGGCGATGGTGCCAAGGCCGGCAAGCGCGGGGCGCGCGGTCGGCCAGCGGCTTGCGGCGTGCCGTTCGATCGCTACGTGTTCATGCTCAACGCGGTGGAAGATGGTTACGGCGGTCTGGAGCACCGCGCCAGCACCGCGCTCATCGCTTCGCGGCGCGACCTGCCGCGTCGCGGTGTGGCGCCTTCGGGCGATGGCTACGTGACGCTGCTGGGCCTGATCAGCCACGAGTATTTCCACAGCTGGAATGTCAAGCGCCTGAAACCGATCGAGCTGGCGCAGATCGATTTCACGCGCGAAAACTACACCCAGCTGCTGTGGTTCTTCGAGGGCTTCACCTCCTACTACGATGATCTGCTGTTGCTGCGCAGTGGGCTGATCGACGCGCCGCGCTACCTCAAGCTGCTGGCGCGCACGCTCAGCGGCGTGGCGGCGATGCCGGGGCGGCGCGTGCAAAGCGTGGCGCAGGCGAGCTTCGATGCGTGGGTGAAGTACTACCGCGGCGATGAAAACACGCCCAATGCCACCGTGAGCTACTACACCAAGGGCTCCCTGGTGGCGCTGTGCCTGGATCTCACGCTCAGGCTGCACGGGCAGGGCACGCTCGACGATGTGATGCGCCGCCTGTGGGCCGCGTCGGCTGGCGGCCCGGTGAGTGAAGCGGACATCTTTGCCGCTGCCGATGCCATCGCCGGCCGGCGCGTCAGCCGCGAGTTGCAAGCCTGGGTGCACGGGCGCGGCGATCTGCCCGTGGCTGCGCTGTTGCAGCGCCTGGGTGTGCGCTGCACGCAGGAGCAAGCCGGGTTCGCGGCGCGCCTGGGCCTGAAGCTCAGCGAAGGTCCTGTCACCGGCATCCAGGTGCGATCGGTGTTGCGAGACAGCGTGGCCGAGCGTGCGGGCCTCAGTGCCGGCGACGAGATCCTCGCCGCCGATGGCTGGCGCGTGCGCCGGCTCGAAGACGCGCTGGCCTGGGTCGATCTGGCTGCCGGCTTCGATCTGCTGCTGGTGCGCGACCAGCGCATCGTGTCGCTGCGCGTGCATGCGCTCGACGCCCAGGCCGCCAAGGCGGATGGGGCGGTCACTTTCCGGCTCGACATCGAGGCCACGCCGGTGCACCCCGCGGCCGCGGTGCGCGATGCCTGGCTGGCGCGCGCCGACATCGCAGCGCCCGTGCGATGACGATCCCGCGCTTCGCGCCGTGACGCGCCCGCCCGCCGATGCGCACTCGGGCTCGCGCTGGAAGCGCTGGGGCTGGTGGGTGCTTTGCGTGGCGGTGGCGTTGGTGCATCTGGGCCTCGCGGACGGCCTGGCCGACGATCTGATGGGCGACGGCGCAGGCAGCGAGCGGGCGCGCATCGGCAAGATGGAGGTGAGCTACGTCACCGAGCTGGCGCCGAGCCTGCAGGTGCCGCAGGCGGTGTCGCCGATGGCGCCGGCACCGCGCCCGCGTCGCGTCAAAACGGTGAAAGCGGTGGTCAAGGCGGCGTCTGCGCCCGAGATGCAAACCCTCGAACCGGTCGACGTGGCGGCGTCGTCGCCGGTGGCTGATGAGCTTGCGACCCAGCAAGCAAGCGCCGACGATGCCGCGTCGGCACCAGCCGTCGAAGCTGCGGCCCCTGCAGCTTCAGCGGCCGAGCCGGTGATGGCGGCAGCATCGGCCGAGTCGCCCGCTTCGGCGGCCACGCCCGCGCCGGTGGTGGCCGCCACGTCCAGCGGTGGCTTCGAGTGGCCGCCTTCCACGCGCCTGTCGTACGCGCTCACCGGCAACTACCGTGGCGAGATCCACGGCGAGGCCAATGTGGAATGGGTGCGCCAGGATTCGCGCTATCAGGTGCATCTCGATGTGCTGGTCGGGCCGTCGTTTGCGCCGCTGCTGAGTCGTCGGATGTCCAGCGACGGCGAGTTGAGCGATGCCGGCCTCTCGCCGCGGCGCTACGAGGAAACCACCAAAGCCGTGTTTCGCGATCCGCGCGTCAACGCCATCACCTTCGAGGCCGATCGCATCCTGCTGCCCAAGGATGTGGTGCGGCCGACGATGCCCGGCGTGCAAGACACGGCCAGCCAGTTCGTGCAGCTCATCTGGCTCTTTCGCACCCAGCCGGGCAAGCTGCAGGCGGGCGCCGTGATCGAGATGCCACTGGCGTTGCCGCGGCGCGTGGATCGCTGGGTGTACGACGTCGTCGGGCTCGATCCGCTCGATACGCCGTTCGGCCGCATCGATGCCTGGCACCTCAAGCCGCGCCGACCCGACAAGCCGATGGGCGAGATGACCATCGAAATCTGGTTCGCACCCAAGCTCGAGTACCTGCCGGTGCGGTTTCTGATTCGGCAGGACGCGGAGAGTTTTGCCGATCTGCTGGTGCACAAGCTGCCGCAGCAGGCCGCCCGGTAGTGGCCGCCAACCCGGCTATATTGCGCCGACCGCGCCCGCCCACAAGGAGACAGCGATGAGCTACGAATGCATCCTCACCGAGACCGCCGGCAGCGGCGCGCTGAAGGCCGGCGTGATCCGCCTCAATCGCCCCAAGCAGATGAATGCGCTGAATGACCAGCTGATGGATGAACTCGGCGCCGCCCTGCTTGCCTTCGACCACGATGAGGGCATCGGCTGCATCATCGTCACCGGCAACGAAAAAGCCTTTGCCGCGGGGGCCGACATCTCCAGGATGGCCACCCTCACCAGCATGGAAGCCTTCAAGGGCGAATACATCTCGCGCAACTGGGAAACCATGCGCAAGGTGAAAAAACCGGTGATTGCCGCCGTGGCCGGTTTTGCGCTCGGTGGTGGCTGCGAGGTGGCGATGATGTGCGACATCGTCATCGCCGCCGACAACGCCCGGTTCGGCCAGCCGGAGATCAAGCTCGGCATCATCCCCGGCGCCGGCGGCACGCAGCGCCTGCCGCGTGCGATCGGCAAGGCCAAGGCGATGGACATGGTGCTCACCGGCCGCATGATGGACGCCGCCGAAGCCGAGCGCAGCGGGCTCGTCTCGCGCGTGGTGCCGGCGCAGCAGCTGATGGACGAAGCGCTTGCGGCGGCCGAGGCCATCTGCACCCTCGGCATGCCCAGCCTGATGGCCGCCAAGGAGAGCATCAATCGCTCCTTCGAGACCGGCTTGACCGACGGCATCTCCTACGAGCGGCGCCTGTTCCACATGCTCTTCGGCACCGAGGACCAGCGCGAGGGCATGGACGCCTTCCTGGCCAAGCGCAAGGCTGCATTCACCCATCGCTAGGCGCGGCACCGAACCATTGCACATCGCAGCGAACCCATGACCCAACAGACCTCAAAACAACAGAAGGTGTTCTCGAAGTTCGACGAGTCGGGCCGGCTCATGACGAACCATGAGCGCTGGGCGGCGGTCGAGGATGAGGCGGGCCAGTGGAACTCGCGCTACAAGATGCTGGCCGGGCTGGTGCGTCCGTTCGACGAGGTGCTTGAGCTCGGCTGTGGCAGCCAGAACCTGCGACATCTGTTGCCCGAAGGCTGTCGTTACACGCCGTCTGACATCATCCGCCGCTCGGACGACTGCCTGCTGATCGACCTCAACGCCACCGAGTTGCCCGAACTCGATCGTCGATACGACATTTGCGTACTCGCCGGTGTGCTGGAGTACGTGGCCGATCTCGATCGCGCCTTGGCCTGGGTATTCCGGCAAGCCGATGCCGCGGTGTTCTCCTATGCCGTGACCGACCACAGCCCGGATCTGGACAAGCGCCATTTCATCTACGGGTGGTTCAACCACCTGTCCCACGATCAGGTGCTCAGCCTGACTGGCCGCGCCGGTGCACGCTGCAGCCAGGTCGGGCGGTGGCATGGTCAGCATCTGTATTTCGTCAGGGGTGGCGCGGCCGCTGGCCGGTGACACCTCGCATGGATTTTCACAAGGAGTCTCGAATGAACAAATTCATCGCCACCGGCGTCGCCGCCATGATTGTGTGGCCCGCCTGCTGGGCCCAAGCCGATGCCGCGGCATCGGCCGCGGCCAAGGAAACCGGCGCCGTGGTGACCGCCAGCGGGCTGGTCTACCGATCTTTGAAAGAAGGCACCGGCGCCAACCCGGCGGCCACCGACACGGTGAAGGTGCACTACCGCGGCACCTTCCCGGATGGCAAGGAGTTCGACAGCTCGTATGCCCGCAAGGAGCCTGCGAGCTTTCCGCTCAACCGCGTCATCAAGTGCTGGACCGAAGGCGTGCAGATGATGAAGGTGGGCGGCAAGGCCAAGCTCACTTGCCCGGCGGCTATCGCCTATGGCGAAAAGGGCGCCGGTGGCGGCCTGATTCCGGCCAACGCGACGCTGCAGTTCGAGGTGGAACTGCTTGGCATCAATGGCAAATAAGACGCTGGCGCCGAAGCCGACACCACTTCGGCTCCATCAGATCCTGTTTCTGCAGGGCTTTGGCACGCGCCGTATCTGCGCTGGCCTGATCGCCCATGGCGATGTGCAGGTGGGCGGCGCGGTGGTCGGCGATCCGGCCGCCGAATTCGCTCCCGAGGGATTTCGCTTCACCGTGAGCGGCCGCTCCTGGCCGTTTCAGGACAAGGCCCTCGTGCTGCTGAACAAGCCGGCCGGCTACGAGTGCTCGAAAAAGCCGCGTCACCACCCCAGCGTGTTGAGCCTGCTGCCGATGCCCTTGCGAACGCGTGGTGTGCAACCGGTCGGGCGCCTCGATGAAGACACCACCGGCGTGCTGCTGTTCACCGACGACGGCACGCTGATCCATCGCCTCACCTCCCCCAAGCACCATGTGCCGAAGGTGTACGAGGTGATCGCCAAGCATGGCGTCACCGCCGATCAGGTCGAACGCCTGCTGGCCGGCGTGGTGCTCGAGGACGACCCGGCACCGGTGCGCGCCGCGGCCTGCGAGCGCACCGGCGAGCGTTCGCTGCGGCTCACGCTCACCGAAGGCAAGTACCACCAGGTCAAGCGCATGGTGGCGGCTGTGGGTAATCGGGTCGAAAAGCTGCACCGCAGCGCGATCGGCGGGTTGGGGCTGGATGATGGGTTGAAGCCGGGGTTGTGGCGGTGGGTGACTCAAGACGAACGGGATGCGCTGATTGCGCCTTCGCCAGCAGCGGTCTAAAATGGCCATGTAGATGACCATCTCGGAGCTGCCGTGTCTGATGTCTCAATCGCTGAAGCCAAGGCGCACCTCACGCGCCTGGTGCACGAAGCCGAAGGCGGAACGCCGGTTCGCATCACGCGCCGCGGGAAACCCGTGGCGGTGTTGGTTGCCGAGTCCGAATTCCAGCGCCTGCGCAATCCGGGCCGAAGCTTCCTGTCGTTTGTCGAAGGGTGGCGGGCAGACTTTGTCGCGCAGGGCCTCTCGGGTTTTACCGACGATGAGTTGGACGGGCTCCGCGACCGATCAGATCGGCCCGACATCGATCTCGTGTGACGCTGGCGGCACGGCTGCAACCCGATGACGCTTCTGTATTTGCTGGATACCAACGTGGTGTCCGAACTGACAAAACCAGCGCCTCATGGCGATGTGCTGCGGCGTTTTTCCGAGCACGAAGCGCAGTGCGCACTGTCAGCCCCCACGCTCGACGAGCTGGTGTTCGGCGTCGAGCGCCTCACGGAGGGATCTCGACGGTTGATGCTGCGCCGGTGGCTCATCGGCTTGCTGGACCACGTCGAGGTGCTGCCATTCGATGCCCTGGCCGCTCAGTGGCTAGGCCGCGAACGTGCTCGCCTGGCTGCACGTGGCACACCGGCGCCTCGTACCGATGGCGAAATCGCTGCGATGGCAGCCACCCGCCAATTGACGCTGGTGACTCGAAACACCGCCGACTTTGAAGTCTTTGACGGGCTCATGCTCGAGAACTGGCACCTCACCACAGCATAGGGCTCAGCTCGACGAAGCGTGGCCGTTCAGGCCGCGCCAGGCCGCCCTCAATCCTTGCGCCGCAACGCCGGAAACAGCACCACATCCCGGATGCTCGGTGAATCGGTGAGCAGCATGATCAGACGGTCTATGCCGATGCCGCAGCCGCCGGTGGGGGGCATGCCGTATTCGAGCGCGCGGATGAAGTCGGCGTCGTAGTACATCGCTTCCTCGTCGCCGGCATCCTTGTTCGCCATCTGCGCCTGGAAGCGCGCGGCCTGGTCTTCGGCGTCGTTCAGCTCCGAAAATCCGTTGGCCACTTCGCGGCCGGTGATGAAGAGCTCGAAACGCTCGGTGATCGCCGGGTTGGCATCCGACGCACGCGCCAGCGGCGACACCTCCACCGGATAGTCGGTGATGAAGGTGGGTTGCCAGAGCTTTTCTTCGACGGCCGCCTCAAACAGGCCGAACTGCAATTCGGGCAGCTTCCAGTGCGCGGGTGTGTGGCCGCCAAGCGCCTGGATGCGCGCGTGCAGCACGGCGGGATCGTCGGCTTCGGCGTCGTTCAGGCCGGCGTGCACGATCAAAGATTCACGTACCGACAGGCGGGTGAAGG
>JANMAS010000383.1:0-2012 GCA_031359975.1 Burkholderiales bacterium | reverse complement strand
CACGGTAGTGCAGGTGGGCAACTCGCGCGGCATGCGCTTGCCGGCGGGGTTCTTTCAGTCGCATCCGGAGTTCAGCGGGAAGGTGACTGTCACCGTAGTTTCCGATGGCCAGGTGCTGGTGTCGGCCAGGTCAGCCCCTCGGCGCAAGGCCAAGGGCGAAGAGAGTGATCCGGTAGTCACCAGCTTTCTGCGCTTCATGGAAGACCAGATGACCGCGCACCCGGAGCAGGTGGTCGCGGCAGATGCCCGGCAGCTCAGGCGCATCGCCAAGCTGGTGGCGGGTGTGGATGCGGAATAGGTGGGCTGATAGATGATCGCCAACGGCTGGCAGCTCTACTACCACCGCGTATTCAAGGCGGCGCTCGACGAACTTGAAGCGCTGGTCACGAAGCTCGCCCGAGACGATCCCAAAGGCTACAAGGCTCACCCGAAGACCAAGCTGCTGGCATCCATTTTTCGGGCGGTGACCGAGTTGGTGCCAGCCAATCCTGATGCGGCAGATTTCCGCCTCGGCAAGACGCTCGGGCCCGACCACACCCACTGGCGCCGGGTAAAGAGAGGCATGCCCGATCGTTATCGGCTCTTCTTCCGCTTTGCGACGAGCCCGGTCAAGGCAATCGTCTACGCCTGGTTCAACGACGAAGACACGCTTCGCAAGGCGGGATCCAAGACGGATGTTTACGAAACCTTCAGACGGCTGCTCGCGCGAGGCGTGGTGCCTGGCGATATCGACACGCTCCTTCGAGAGGCAGCCGCGTAGCGCTACATCCCCCAGCGCAGCGCCGCAGTGTGCACCGGGCTGTTCCACAGCGCCAGCATCGGCGCATCGGCGGCGCACACGGTGATCGAGCAGCCGGCCATCTCCAGCGAGGTGACATAGCTGCCGGTGAGGTAACGCGCCACCTTGATGCCGGATTTGTCGAGCACGCGGCGGGCGGCGTGCACCATCAGGTATTGCTCCAGCAGCGGCGTGCCGCCAAAGCCGTTGACGAGCAGGATCACTTCGGTGCCGGGCTTGAGCGAGAGATCCTTGAGGATCGCGCCGCACAGCTCGGCGGCAATGGCGTCGGCGGTGGCCAGCTTGACGCGGCGGCGGCCGGGCTCGCCGTGGATGCCCACACCCATCTCCATCTCGTCGGCACCGATCTGGAACGTGGGCGTGCCGGCGGCGGGCACGGTGCAGGAGGTGAGCGCCACGCCCATCGAGGCGGTGGCGGTGTTCACCGCATCACCCAGGGCCTTGCACGCCGCCAGATCGGCGCCCTGCTCAGCCGCAGCGCCCACGATGCGCTCGACGATCAAGGGGCCGGCCACACCGCGGCGGCCGGTGGTGTAGGTGGAGTTTTCCACCGCCACATCGTCGTTGACGATCACGGTGAGGTGGTCGCGATCGAGCATCTCGGCGGCCATCTGAAAATTCATCATGTCGCCCGAATAGTTCTTCACGATGAAGAGCACACCGGCGCCGGTATCCACCGCCTCGGCGGCGGCGAGCATCTGGTTGGGCGTGGGCGAGGTGAACACCTGGCCCGGGCAGGCGGCATCCAGCATGCCGTGGCCCACAAAGCCGGCGTGCAGCGGCTCGTGGCCCGAGCCACCGCCGGAGATGAGCGCCACCTTGCCGGGCTTCACCTGCTTGCGCGCCACGTACTGCCGCTCCGGCCCGAGGGTGACGATATCGGCATGCGCCTGCGCAAAACCGTCGAGCGATTCGGTGAGGATGTTGTCGACGTCGTTGATCAGTTTTTTCATTTCGATGTTCCTTCACGCATGACACAAGCTCCGTGCTTCGCACTGCGCCGCCGTTCGCCTTTCGGGCGGCCGGGCAGGCTCACAGCGTGTCGCACACCGCGCCGATGATCAAGGCCATCGAGCGCGATCCGGGATCCACATGCCCTGCGGCACGATCACCGAGGAAAGACGCCCGCCCCTTGATGGCCACCATCTGCGCGGTGGCCTGGGCGCTGTCGAGCGCACATTGGCGCACGCGGGCGATCAGCTCCGCGGCGGGC
>JANMAS010000380.1:0-7251 GCA_031359975.1 Burkholderiales bacterium | reverse complement strand
CTTTGCAGCCGGCGAGACGGTGAAAACGGTGGTGGTGGATATCAGCGACGACGCCAGCGCCGAAGGCATCGAGCGCTTCAACCTCAACCTGAGCAACGCCGTCAACGCCACCTTGCTCGACAGCCAGGGCGTGGCGCAGATCGGCCTGAGCGACGGCACCGCGCTGGCCGCGCCGCGCCTGAGCATTTCCGATCGGGTGGTGAGCGAAGAAGATGGCTTCGTCGATGTGGTGATCAGCCTCAACGCGCCGGCGCAGAACGTCGTCACGGTGGCCTACACCACGCAGGATGTGAGCGCCGACGACGGCGGCTTCGACTACCTCGGCAACAGCGGCACGCTCAATTTCGCCATCGGCGAAACCACCAAGGTGGTGCGCGTCGAGCTGGCGCAGTTCCAGGGCATTGAAAACCTCGAGAGCTTCCGTTTCAATCTCAGCGCCGCCACCAACGCCACCATTGCCACCGCCTCCGCCGTGGTGAACATCGTCGACAACGACACGGTGGTCGAAACACCCAGCGTGGTGGTGCGCGATGTGGTGGTGGATGAATCCGCCGGCACCGCCACCTTCGTGGTGATGCTCGGCGGGCCCAGCGGCGAGGCGAGCAACAGCGCGGTGACGGTGGGCTACGGCACCAGCAACGGCACGGCCAGCGCCGCCACCGACTACCGCGCCACCAGCGGCACGCTCACCTTCGCCGCCGGCGAAACCGTGAAGACGGTGGTGGTGGATATCACCAACGACGCCGACGCCGAGGGCGTGGAAACGTTCAACCTGAACCTCGCCAACGCCAACGGCGCCACCATCCTCGACAGCCAGGGCGTGGCGCAGATCGGCCTCAGCGACGGCACCGCCCTCAGCGCGCCGCGCCTGAGCGTCACCGACATGGTGGTGAGCGAGGCCGATGGCTACATCGACATGGTGGTGAGCCTGAACGCGCCGGCGCAAAACACCGTCACGGTGGCCTACACCACCGCCGACAGCACCGCCGATGACGGCGGCTTTGACTACTTCGGTGCCAGCGGCACCTTGAACTTTGCGGTCGGCGAAACCACCAAGGTGGTGCGCATCGAGCTGTCCGAGTTCTCGCTGGCCGAGCCTTTGGAGAGCTTCCGGTTCAACCTCAGCACCGCCGTCAATGCCACCATCGCCAAGGCCTCGGCGATCGTCACGATCATCGATAACGACACCATCGTCGAAACACCCAAGCTCTTCGTGCGAGACGCCACGGTCGACGAAAAGGCCGGCACCGCCACCTTCACCGTGTTGCTCGGCGGCCCGGCGGGCCAGGCCAGCAACAGCACGGTGACGGTGGACTACGCCACCACCAACGGCACCGCCAAGGCGGGCAGCGATTTCACCTCGCAATCGGGCACGCTCACCTTCGCGCCTGGCGACACGGTGAAGACGGTGACGGTGAACCTCAACGACGAGACCGTCGCCGAAGCGCTGGAGCGCTTCAATCTCACCTTGAGCAACGCCAGCGGCGCAGCGATCGCGGATGGCCGCGCGGTGGCCAAGATCGGCGGCAATGACGCCGCCAGCGTGGCGCAGCCGGTGATCCAGGTGGCCCCGGTCATCGTGGCCGAAGGCGATGGCTACGTGGACATCGCGGTGAGCCTCAGCGCGCCCGGCCAGAACGTCGTCACGGTGGCGTACACCACCGCCAATGGCACCGCGATCAGCGGCAGCGATTACATCGGCACCAGCGGGAGCCTCAACTTCGCCATCGGCGAAACCACCAAGGTGGTGCGGGTGGAACTGGCCGACGGTGTCACCATCGAGAGCCTGGAAACCTTCAACTTCAACCTCAGCGCGGCGGTGAATGCCACCATCGGCAACACCACCACCGCCATCAGCATCGTCGACAACGACACGGTGGGCATCAACGTCTACAGCTACGGCGACAGCGACGATCTCTACACCGTGGTGGCCAGCACCGACCAGATCGTCGAAAACCCGAACGGCGGCAACGACACCGTGCAATCGGGCGTCACCTACACCCTGGGCAGCGAAGTGGAAAACCTCACCCTCACCGGTGCGGTGGCCATCAACGGCACCGGCAACACGCTGAAGAACACGATGATCGGCAACTCGGCCGCCAACAGCCTCAAAGGCCAGGGCGGCGGCGACATCATCGATGGCGCCGGCGGCAACGACAAGATCAACGGCGGCAGCGGTGCCGATGCGATGACCGGCGGCACCGGCAACGACACCTTCACCGTGGATAACGCGGGCGACACCACGATCGAACTCGCCGGCGGCGGCGCCTCCGACCAGGTGCAGTCGTCGATCAGCTGGACGCTCGCCTCCGAGGTGGAGCGCCTCACGCTCACCGGCAGCGCGGTCATCGACGGCACCGGCAACACGCTGGCCAACGCGCTCGTGGGCAACGGGGTGGCCAACGTGCTCGATGGCGGGCTGGGCGCCGACACCCTCACCGGCGGTGGCGGCGCCGATGCCTTCGTGATTGGCAACGCGCTGACCTCCGACACCATCCTCGACTTCACCAGTGCATCCGATCAGTTGCGGGTGGCGCAATCGAGCCTGCCGATCGGCGATGGCGACACGCTCGTCGAAGGCGCCGTCACCCGCGCGGCGCCGGGCGGTTTCGGCGCCAATGCGGAACTGGTGGTGTTCACCACCAACATCGCTGGCGCCATCACCGCCGCCAGCGCGGCGGCGGCCATCGGCAGCGCCAATAATGCTTATGCGGTGGGCCGCACGGTGCTGTTCGCGGTGGACAACGGCACCGATTCAGCCGTGTTCCGCTTCCAGGCCGCGGATGCCAATGCCTTGGTGAGCGCGGCCGAGCTGAGCTTGGTGGCCGGCCTCACCGGCACCGCCGCCACCACCATCGCCGACTATGCGTTCACGCCCACGCTGGCCAGCGACACCCAGCCGGTTCCTCCTGCCTGGATGGCCGGCGATATCGAACCGGGCTACGCCGGCTTGTGGGCCCACCTGTGGGCCGATCCCACCCCTGGCCACGCGGGCCTGCGGTGGGGATCCGACGATGTGTTTGCCTATTGAAGACGACCGCCCAAACCCGCTCACCCCATCGGGCGCACCCCGAACAACCAACCGTGCGCCCAGAAGGCAAACACCGCCCAGGCCACCGCGCCGACGACCACCGTCAGCGCGGTGCGGCTGGCCGAGCCGGCGGGGTAGGTGACGCTGTCGGCACGGTCGCGGCGGCGCGAGGCGGCGAAGGTGACGATGGCCCACACCAGAAAGCTGCCGAAGAGCAGCAGGTCGGCCAGCGTGTTGTTGGCCAGCAGATGCGCAAACGCCCACACCTTCACACCCAGCACCATCGGGTGATGCAGCTTCGCCTTGATGCCGTTGCCGGGCACGTAGGCGGCGGCCAGCAGCACAAAGGCGATGAGCACCAGCAGGGCGGCGAGGTGGCGCGTCCATAGCGGCGAATCCCACAGCACGACCGGCTGTTGCCGCGCCGCGCCGTAGCCCCAGATGATCAGGCCCAGACCCACCGCCGAGAGCACCGAATAAACGCCCTTCCAGGCTCCTGCGCCACGCTGCGCGATGAAGCGGGCACGGGCGCCGCCGGCCATGGTGCGAGACGAATGGATGCCCAGAAAGGTCACCAGGCCGAGGATCAGCATGCTCATGGGTACATCCCGATCGCCGGGTACGGCAATCGACCCTCCAAGAGGGTCGGGCCTTGCTTGGGGCTGAGGCCGGACACAAACAGTCCCTGCGGACTGTTTGTCGCCTGCCGAAGGCCATCGGCCTGTGGCCGATGGCGGCCCGGCGCGGCTGCCCGTGGCGAATGGGTTGACACAGGATGTCTCATAGGATTACCTTGTTGCGGCGTCGGCTGACGACGGCGCGCGAGTTCCGCAATGCCCGGATTGTGGCGGTTTGCCGATCACTGCCCTCGCAGCTCGGCGGCGCTGCCCAGCATCTCGTGCACGTCATGCGTCATCACCGCCAGAAAACCCACCAGCGCCAGGTAGTAGAGCCCGTATTCCCAACGCACCGCCGCCGAGGCCGCGTAGTAGGTGCGGGCCTCTTCGCTGTCGCGCTTGAAGGTGATGGCTTTCCACACCTGCGGCGCGGCAAGCAGCGCCACCAGGATCAGCATCGGGCTGGGCCTGTAGATGAACAAGGCACCCAGGATCGGCACGCCCAGCAGCCAGGTGCGCGGCGACAGCACGGCGGTGATGCGGCCGCCATCGAAGGGCGACAGCGGGATCAGGTTGAAGAGATTCAGCATGAAGCCGCTGTAGGCAATCGCCAGCAGCAGGTTGCTGCCCTGCTCGCGCGCCACGAAGTACACCGCCAGCGCGCCGACGGTGCCCAGCAGCGGGCCGGCGAGGCCGATGAAGGCTTCGGTTTCCGAATCGCGCGGCATGTCTTTCAGCGCCACCCACGCGCCTACGAACGGGATGAACGTGGGCAGGCCCACCGCCAGGCCGCGATGGCGGGCGGCGATGTAGTGCCCCATCTCGTGCACCAGCAGCAGCGCCACGAAGCCCACCGCGTAGCCCCAGCCGAAGATCCAGGCATACACCACCACCGACAACAGCATCGTGCCGGCGGTGGTGAACAGCTTGCCGAGCTTCACGCCCGACAGCGCCAACAGCAGCAGCTTGATCATCGCGCCATCACGCCGTCACGCCTTGGGGGTTTTGTCGCGGCGCAGGAACTTCGTTACCAGCACGCCCACACCTGCCACGCCGAGCAGGATGACCTTGGCAAACTTGGCAAAAAAGCCCAGCGCGAGCGCGATCAGCCCGAGCTTCTTGGCCGCCACGCCGCCCACCAGCGCGGCCAGGCCGTAGGCGGCCACCTTGTCGGTGCTGGCGTCGAAATCGGCATAGCGCTTGCCAGCGTCGAAATCCAGCCCGGCGAGCATCGCCTCGGCCGATGGCTTGTGGGCCGGCAGGTCTTTCAGGTCGGTGACCAGGTTCATGCTGAAGTAGCCTTCGCGGCCCAGCGCGTAGGTGTTGTAGTTCACGCCCTGTGGGTCGCCAGCGGGTGCGCCTTTTTCGTGCGACGACATGGCCCATACCAGCCGATGCGTGGTGGCGTCGTAGGCCGGCTTTTCAGCCCAGCCTTCGATCTCGATCGCCGGCACGCCCATCTTCACACGCTCTTCGTTCGAGGCTTCGGTGCCCTCGCGGTAGCTTGCCAGCAGGTCGTCGGCGTTCCAGTCGCGGGCATCGTCGTCCTTGATGTAGCCCTCGGCCTCGAAGCGCACGGTCATGAACCAGCTGTTCTCGCCGCCCTGCGGAAAGATCATGCCCTGCAGGCGTTCGTCCTTGCCGGGATTGCCCATGGCGTTGAGCAACTGGCCGGCCTGCGGCTGAGCGATGAACACATGCCCAGCCGGCAGCTTGAGCACCGCCTGCCCCGCCAGCGCCACGTCGTGCGGCCCGTTCACCGCCACCTTGCCCGCTTCGTCGAAAGCAGCTTTCAGCGCCGCGTCGTGCTGCGCCAGCGCCGCCCCCGGCGCCACCAGTGCCATCAGCGCGCTCACCAGGCCGCACATCGCCAGCCAGGTTGTCCAATGCCAAGCCTTTGTATTTTTCATGGTGCCCCCTCCTTGCAAAGCCCGGAATGGTAGGAGACCCCGGTGCGTGCGTGCGGTGCGCAAAGTCACACGTCCAGCGAATCGAGCAGCCGCGCGGCCGCCACGGCATCGATGGCGCCGCGTTCGAGCGCCAGCGTCACGCTGCGCCGGCACAGCGCCCGGTACAGATCGAGCACCGGCGCCGGCATCTCACCAAGCGCGTCCACATGCCGCCGCACCGAGCCCACATCGCCGCGCGACACCGGCCCCGGCATGCCTCCGGCCACACCGGCGCGTTGCACCGAGGCGATCGTGCCGGCCACGAGCGGCAGCAGGGCCCGCATCGCTTCGTCTTCGGTGGCGCCCCAGGTTTGCCAGATGGCGGACGCCTCGCGCAGCAGCACATGCACAAACTGCGAGGCATAGCCGGCAGCCGCGTGATAGCGGCCTCGCGCGCCGGGCGGCAGATGGTTCACCGGGCTGCCCAACCGGGCGGCCAGGCCCACGAGCACCGCGTCGAGCGGCGCCTGCGCTTCGATCGTCACCGTACAGCCGCCCCAGGCCGCGCGGCCGGCATCCGGCCGCTGCGCGTGATCGATCGGCGGCCCGAAGCTCTGCAGCGGATGAAAGCCGCCCACCGCCGCGCCGTCGCGCGCGGCGCCGCCCAGCGCGGCGACTTCCGTGGCGCCGCTGCAATGCACGGCCGACATGCCGGTGCGCCAACGCAGCGCGTCGGCCACGGTGGCGATGGCGTCGTCCGGCACGGTGATGAAGACGAGGTCGCACCCATCCACCACGGCTTGTGCCGACAAGACCTGGCAGCCCGAAACGCCGGCGGCAAGCCGCGTCGCCGCGCCTTCGCGCCGGCTCGCTACGGCGCGTGGCGGCAGGCCGGCCTCGGCAAGCGCCCAGGCGATGACCGTGCCCAGCCGCCCGGCGCCGATCACGCCGATGCGCAGGGCGGCAGGCGGATCATCGGCGGGTGTGGGGCGTGGGGCAGCCATGCATGGGTGTGTGGAAGGTCAATCGGCCAGGTACCTACGGGTGCGGGTGATCCTGCGTGGTCACCATGCGGCGCTCACCGGATACTTCAGGTTCTTTGTCGTCCGCCCCCAAGGAGCTTGCATGATCAGCCATCGATCGTATCTGCGCCGGGCCGGCGCGTGGGGGCTGGCGGCTTGGGTGGCGGTGGGCATGTCGGCCGCGATGGCGGCGCGGCCACCCCTGCGTACGGCTCCCGCACCCGTCACCCAGGGCGCCTCACAGGGCCCGCTCGGCGCGGCCTTGAAAGTGGGCCAGCTGAGCGTGCGCTGGTGCCGGGAGGTGCGCACCTACTGCGGCACGATGAAGCGGCCGTTCGACCCCGCCGGCATCGTGCCCGGCGATATCGACATCTACTTCGAGTACTACCCGCGCGCCGACCAGAACACGCCGTCGCAAGGCATGCTGGTGGCGGCGGAAGGGGGGCCCGGTTATCCGAGCACCGGCTCACGCTCGCTCTACATCCCGATGTACGGCCCGCTGATGAACCACCGCGAGCTGGTGATGATGGACAACCGCGGCACCGGCCGCTCGCAGGTCATCGATTGCCCGCTGCAGCGCAAGGCGTCGCTCACACAGTGGAATATCGCGCAATGCGGCCGCCAACTCGGCGACACCGCTCCGCTGTACAGCGGCCTGTACGCCGCCGACGACCTGGCCGCCCTGCTGCGGG
>JANMAS010000367.1:0-2475 GCA_031359975.1 Burkholderiales bacterium | reverse complement strand
TGAGGTTGACGGTGCTGATCAAGCGCAAGTCGGCCGGCACGTAGTTGCCGGCTTCGAGCAGCACGATGTCACCAGGCACCAGCTCGCGCGACGCAATCGTGATCTGGTGGCCGCCGCGCATGACCTGGGCGCTGGGCGCGGCGAGCTTCTTCAGTGCCGCCAGTGCCTGCTCGGCCTTGGACTCCTGGACCACACCGATGACCGCGTTGAGGATCACGATGCACAGGATCGCGACCGCATCCACGACCTCGCCTAGCGCAAAGGCCAAAGCCGCCGCGACGATCAGGATGATGACCAGGTAGTTGCTGAACTGCGCCCAGAGCAGTGCGGCGAAGCCGGGCCGGGGCTTCTCGGACAGTTCATTGCGGCCGTACTTGCGCAGCGCAGCGGCGGCCTGCACTTCACTCAAGCCACGCTCGGGGTCGGTCTCGAACTGCGCGATGACGGCGTCGATTGACTTGCCGTGGGCGTCATGAGGTGGCATTGCAAAGCCCTTTCCTTGCAACGAGGCATTGCCCAGCAGGACAAAGGTCTCGCTAAGCGCAGGCGGTCCGCGACGGACTCACGCGGTCTCGCATGCAGCTGCCGTGGCGCTCTACTTCACCACCAGCACCGGCACGGCCGCGTGTTCGATCGTGCTCTGCGCCACTGAACCCAGCAGTGCGGCGGTATTGCTGCCCAGGCCGCGTGCGCCCATCACGATCAGGCCGCAGGCCTGCTGACGCGCGAATTCGGCGATGGTCGGCCCCGGGTCGCCGACGCGGCGGTGGACCTGGTGAACCACGCCGGCAGCGACAAGCAACGCGAGTGCCGGCTCCAAGGCCTTGTCGCCACGCTCGCGGTGGTAGTCCTCGAGCGTCTGGCCCGGCACGAAGCGGGACACGTCGCCGGGAACCGGGCGCTGGACATTGAGCACATGCACGTTCAAGGTGGCGCCCTGGCGCAACTCGTCACGCAGGGCCAGCACGCGCTTCACGGCATGCTCGGCGCCCGCGGATCCATCGACCGCCAACACCAGGTCGCGCAGTTGGCCGCTTGGCACTGCTGCCGATGTCGGGGCCTCGGCGATCGAGCGCGCAGTGCGCGCTGCAAGCTTGCGCGCGGACAGCCACTTGCCCAAGACCACCACGCCCACCGCGCCGGCCAACGGTGCGCCCCAGTGCAAGAAGGCTGCATTCAGATCGACCCAGGGTTTGTCGATCGGGTCGGTGACCGCCATGTCGCCGGCAACCCAACCCAGCAGGGCCGCGCCGATGGTGATGATGACCGGGTACTTGTCCATCAGCACCAGCAGCAGGCGGCTGGCAAAGACCACCAGCGGGATCGAGATCGCCAGGCCGATGATCAGCAGCACGTTGTTGCCCTTGGCGGCAGCGGCAACTGCGATCACGTTGTCCAGGCTCATCACCAGGTCGGCGAGCAGAATGGTCTTGATCGCAGACGCCATGCCGGTGGACACCGTGCCATGGCCGCCCTCTTCGTCTTCCGGCAGCAGCAACTGGACGGCGATCCACAACAGCAACCCGGCGCCGATCAGCTTCAGGTAAGGCAGGCGCAGCAGTTCGACCGCGACAATGGTCAGCCCGATGCGCATCACCACTGCGGCGCCGCTGCCCCAGGCGACGGCGCGCTTTTGCTGGTCCACGGGCAGGACGCGCGCTGCCAGCGCGATGACCACCGCGTTGTCCCCCGACAGCACAATGTTCACGCCGATGATCTGCATCAGGGCGATCCAGAATTCAGGACTCGTGTAGGACACTGTTGTTCTCCGCGGTGGTCATGTTCGCGCGTCGAGGGAGCCTTGTCCGGTCTGGACGCCATGTGTTCGTCGACCGAACAGGGGCGCATTGTAGGAAGCGGCAGCGCGGGCGTCGTTCGTAGTATCACGAACAAGGACGCCCGGTCCGATGCCGACAGGCATTGGGCCGGTCCCTGGGCTCGGCGGCCCTTTGACCCTTTAAAGCAGCGCCTTCAGCAGCTTGGCCATTTCCGACGGGTTGCGCGTGACCGTGAAGCCGCACTCCTCCATGATCGCCAGCTTGGCGTCGGCGGTGTCGGCGCCGCCGCTGATCAGCGCCCCGGCGTGGCCCATGCGTTTGCCGGCCGGCGCAGTGACGCCGGCGATGAAGCCGACGATCGGCTTTTTCATGTGCTGCTGGCACCAGCGCGCGGCTTCGGCCTCGTCGGGGCCGCCGATCTCGCCGATCATGATCACGGCGTCGGTGTCGGGGTCGTCGTTGAACAGACGCATGACGTCGATGTGCTTCAAGCCGTTGATCGGGTCGCCGCCGATGCCGACCGCGCTGCTCTGGCCGAGGCCGATCTCGGTCTGTTGCGCCACCGCTTCATAGGTCAGCGTGCCAGAGCGGCTGACCACGCCGATGCGGCCTTTGCGGTGGATGTGGCCGGGCATGATGCCGATCTTGATCTCTTCGGGCGTGATCAGCCCGGGGCAGTTGGGGCCCAGCAGCAGCG
>JANMAS010000332.1:0-7067 GCA_031359975.1 Burkholderiales bacterium | reverse complement strand
GCGAGGGGGTGCGCCGTCGGGTTGACGCGATCACCTGTCATGCCTTGGCGCTCGTGGTGACGGCGAGGATGCTGGCGAGCATGCTGCCTTCCATCGGCATCGGCGTCAACGCGTTGATGCTGCCGAGGATGCTGAGGGTGACCACGCCGGCGAGGCCGAGAGACACGATCTTGGAGACGATACTGTTGACCATTTCAAACTCCTTGGGGGTTCACCGCAACCTGGGAATCAGGCTGCGTTGAAGTGAACTCTAGGAGAGCGAAGGGGGCGTCGCCAGGGGTGTGCGACGACTTGCGCGCCGCGCGTGATGAATCGCTGCCGGCCCGGATGAACGGCGGCTGCGCCTGCGCGAAAAACCGCGCGCGCCGGGCCCGCGGCGCGTCAGATCGGCTCGGTGCGGGTGTTCAGCCAGGCCAGCGCAGCGCCGCTCACCCGCGGCGCCAGACGCTCGCGCACCGTGGCGTGATAGCGATTGAGCCAGTCGATCTCATCCAGGCGCATCAGGCTGAAATCGATGCTGCGGGTATCGATCGGGCACAGCGTGAGGGTTTCGAATTCGAGCATCTCGGCGAAGCGCGAGCCCTCGGGGGTGTCGGCCGGCACATTGAGCACCAGGTTCTCGATGCGCACGCCCCACTGGCCTTCGCGATAAACGCCCGGCTCCACCGAGGTGATCATGCCCGGCTCCATGGCCATGGCGGCCTCCGGGATCGCCTTGCTGATGCTTTGCGGGCCCTCATGCACGTTGAGGAAATAACCCACGCCATGGCCGGTGCCGTGGCCGAATTCGATGCCTTCGGCCCACAGCGGCGCCCGTGCCAGCGCGTCGAGCATGGGCGACAAGGTGCCGCGCGGGAAGCGCGCACGGCTCAGCGCCATCGTGCCCTTGAGCACCAGCGTGTAATCGCGTTTTTGCGCCGCGCTGGGGGTGCCGATCGGCCAGACGCGGGTGATATCGGTGGTGCCGCCCAGGTACTGGCCGCCGGAGTCGATCAGCAGCAGGCCGTTGCCTTCGATCACCGCATGCGATTCGGGCGAGGCGCGGTAGTGCGGCATCGCGCCGTTGGCGTTGTAGCCGGCAATCACCGGAAAGCTCAAGCCCATGAAACCGCTGCGGCGGGCGCGCGCGGCGCTTAAGCGCTCGTCCACCGTCACCTCGGTGATGCGCTCGCGGCCCTGTGCGGCTTCGAACCAGGCGTAGAACTCGCACATCGCGGCGCCGTCTTCAGCCATCGCTTCGCGCACAAAGGCGGCGTCGGCATCCGACTTGCGGCTCTTCATCAGCGTGCTGGGGTTGATCGATTCGATCACCCGAACCCCGGTGCTCACCTGGTCGCGCAGACCGAAAGTGATGCGACGCGGATCCACCAGCAACACCGAGCCCGCCGGCAAGGCGGCCAGCGCCGGGCCGGCCAGGGCGTAATCAGCCACCGCCAGCCCGTCGGCGGCGAGGTGGGCGCGCAGCGCATCGTTCACCTTGCCGGCGCCGACAAACAGCGTACCGCCCTGGGCATCGAGCAGCAGATGCGCGATGAACACCGGGTTGTAGCTCACGTCCGCGCCACGCAGATTGGTGATCCAGGCGATGTCGTCCACGGTCGAGACGAAGTGGTGCGAAGCGCCCACCTTGGCCATCGCTTCGCGCAGGCTCGCCAGCTTGGCGCTGCGCGAGCGCGTGGCATGCGGCGCGAGGTGTTCGTACACCACCGCATCCGGCAGCACCGGCCGATCCGGCCAGGCCTGCACCAGGGGATCGAGATCGGTGCGCAGGGCGACGCCGGCGGCATCGAGCGCTCCGCGCAGCTGCTGCATCGCCGCCAGGCCCAGCACCTGCCCGTCTACCGCCAAGGTGCCACCGCGCGGCAGGTGCGTGGTGATCCAGTCGACATGGTGGGTGGAGGCGCCGGTGGCGATCTTCACCAGCGAGATGCCCGATCCCGCCAACTCCCGTTCGGCCTGGCCCCAGTAGCGGCTGTCGGCGAACAGCGCGGCCTCGGTGGTGCCCACCACCAGGGTGCCCATCGAGCCGGTGAAGCCGGAGAGCCACTCGCGTCCCTGCCAGCGGCCTGGCAGGTACTCGGACAAATGCGGATCGCTGGAAGGCACCAGCATCGCATCCACGCCATGCTGGGCCAGCACCTCGCGAAGACGTTCGATGCGCAGGCGGGCGGGGGAGGTGCGGGTGTCCATGGCGAGGCTCCGGGTGGGATGCGGGCAGCCGGCCTGCGGGGTGAGCGGGCCGGCGCGGATGGGAAGGTGATTTTAGTGAGCGTTCTTCGCTGGGGGGTTGTAAGGACTATGCGCTCGGCGTCAAAGGCTGCCCACCACCCGGCTCAGTTGATCCAGCGCATTGCGCAGCTCGCCCAGCTTCTCGGCGCTCATGACGGATGCGATCTGCTTCAGCTCGGTGGTCGATACCTGCTTGGATCGGGGCAGGTAGACCACGTTGCAGATATCGCTGAGGTCATCGAAGCGGCCGGCCCAGTCGTCGCCCATGCCGAAGATGTCGGCGCCTTCGCGCAGGATATCTGTGCGTTTTTGATCCCAGGTGTGTTCGGGGATCACCCGGTCCACGTAGCGGCAGGCCAGCAGGATCTCTTCGCGCTGCGCATAGGGCATGACGGAGCTCTTGCCTTTGAGGGTGTTGAACTCGTCGGTGGAGCAGGCCACGATCAGGCGGTCACCCATGTCGCGCAATCGCGCGAGCAGGCGCACATGCCCGATGTGGAACAGATCGAAGGTGCCGTAGGTGATGACGGTTTTCATTCGGCGCTCCCGGCGTCGGCTTCGAGACGGATGAAATCAGCAAAGCGTTGCCGCGCCTGGGGCCAGTCGAATCGAAAGCCGGGATCGCGGCTGTTCCATCCCGGGCCGTAGTTGCACACCAGCATGCGTTCCGGCTCGCTGGGCACGTGCACCACAACCCCTTCGATCGCCAGCTCGCGCAAGGGCAACACGGACGCCGCCGGCAGATCGCCGCAGGTATGCGGCCACACGTACACCCGATCCTGCAGGATCCAGGCGGGGAAGAGGTCGACACTTGCCCCGCCGGCATGCCCGATCTTGGCGTGCGTGCCCATCTTTTCTTCGAACTTGCGGCTCAGCAGGCCCATGTGTCGCAGGGCATCCTTCATTCGGCGCCATTCCGCCACCACGGCGGCCAGGCTGTCGCCTTTCAGGATCACGGCCAGATCGACATCGTCGTCGTGCGCGATCAGCTGCCCGTCGCGGATCGCGCCCAGCAGCGTGCCGGAGTTGATGAAACATTGCCCGCCGAGCGCATTCACGGTGGTTTCCAGTTCGCCGATAGCTGCCCAGACTGGCTGCTGCGGCCGGCTGGCCAGGGCCTTCTGAAAGCCGTGCGGCCCGATCGAAAACGGGTGAATCGCGGTGCTCAACGAGTCAAAGAACGCATTGAATTCATGCGATACATCGGCTGCCATGCACATCTTGCGCAGCGCCGCAATCTGCTTGAAGGCGCCGCTCGCGTTTTTCTGCTGCGTACCGTCCAGCCAGATCGATGCCTTGAGCCAGGGGACACGCCGCTCGTCAGGAGCCACGCCATCCAGTGCCTGGCGAAGCGACAGATATTCGTCCTGGCTGACAGCCTGTTTGGCGGACAACGAGGCAATGCGCTCGAAGCCCTTCTGCATCGCGGCCGGCACCATCCGCAGCTCGAACAGCGGCAGGCTCGGCTCGCCGGGCGCACCCGCTCGCAGCATCAACAGGGCGTCACCATCACACAGAGCGCAGTTGATCTTGAAGCGGGCGTGGCCGCTGTTCGGGCTGTTGGGGAACTCCTGCTTCATCTTCTGCGACGCGATGGACCACGTCACGCTCGATGTCTGCCCCGCGATCTCGATGACCAGCTCGGCATCCTTCGGCGCTGACGGGCTGAGAACCACCACGCCGCCGATCGTCACGGGCGACGACTGGGGAAACACCGCCGGTACCGAGTCGATCACGGCGCGTGCGATCCACGGGTGGCCCTGGCTCAGCCGCGTGGCCTGCAGGCAGCCCAGCGCCGTCGCTGGCCCAGGTGCGGATGCGGGCATGGGTGCTGGTGCTGGTGCGGTAACGGGCGCCGGGGGGAAACGCGCTACGCCCACCAGCGCGGCCGCCAGCTTGCCGGCGCCCGCGAAACTGCCATACCTGTCGAGACCGCCCGGCTTGATCGTGGACAACAGCCGCTGCACAACTCCCTGATCGGCAGCCGCACCACGCGATAAACCCAACTCCGCCAACATCGACAGCAACCGGGCCCGCGCCCGCGTTTGATCGCCGCTGAACACATCCTCGAACGCCAGCGCCACCGGGGTTTGATCCAACCGCAAAGCCGCCTCCCACAAGCGGTTCAGCAGATCGACGCAGTAGTTTTCGTGCAGCACCAACTTGGCCACCGGCAAGGGTTGGGCAAAGACATAGCTGCGCACGGCGGCGTTGGTGTGTGTGTCGGGCTCCCACACAGCGTCTTGCCGGGTGAAATGCAGGGAGAGCAGACGATCGCGCGCGTGCTGGCGGTACATGAACAGGTGCGAATAACCCGTTGCGCTGCTCTCTTCGAGCAAGCACCGCGACACCTCCCACGGCGCCTCCTCGATGTCGTGCTGGATGTGGGTTCGACGCTGGCAGATCGCGCGGATCGCCTCGCGCAGCTGCGCTTCGTCCTTGTTTTGCAACCACGCGGCGGTGACGCGGCCAAAGGCGCCGCTCACCTTGAAGGGCTCATGTTCGGCGGCGGGCAGCCCCGTGAGCGCGAGCAGCTGTTGCGTGAGGTGCCTGCCGCCCACGCGCTGGAGCGTCCAGACGATGAGCGACGCTGCCTTCGGCTGGAGCTCGGGGCCCGTTGTTTTGACGGTGATATCCAATCCTGGTTACCGCCCCTGCAATCGCCGCCTCACCATCTGGATATGGCTGCGCAGCGAATACAGCTCATCGGCATAGCTCAGCGGCACGCTCACCTGGCCCACCTTGGTTTCGATGGCGTCGAGTTCGGTGAGCAGGTCTTGGGCAGGTTTGGTGTCGACCGCGTCTTCCACCGCCCGCAGCTGGCCATACCAGCGAAACACCCGCGAGCGGATGCGCAATTCATACAGCGGCGGCACCACGCGCGACAGGGGAATCAGCAGCGTGACGATCGACAGCAGCACCACCCACATGCGGTCGATCAGATTGGCCACCCAGAATGGCAGGTAACGCTGCAACCAGGGCACGCCGTCGCGGTAGACACGTTCGGCTTCGCGGGCGAGTGGGTACGCATTGGTCTGGCCATTCGGAAACTCGCCTTTTTTCTGGAACCAGCCCGCATCGGCATGCACTTGTCGCGCGGCCTGTACCAGCAATTGCACCAGCGCCGGATGCAAGGTGTCGCGGGCCACCAGCGTGGCCACCGGAGCCACCAGATGCACGTCTTGCGGCGGAATGTCGCGGGCCAGATCGACCACGCCGCGTGGCAACTTGACCGGGCTCATGAACGGGAAGCGGCGCGAGTAGGCCTCGGCCTGCGCAAAATCGGCCAGTCGCACGCCGGGTGTTTGCAGCAGCATCTGCACCATCAAGGATTCGGGCGCCGAGGCGAGCACCAGGGCGTCGAGCTTGCCGCCGAGAAATTCGACCACCGCCGGGGTGAGCGGCTGGCGGCTGAGCTGGATCGTCGCCGGATCGACATGGTTGGCCTCGAGCAGCTTGTCCATCAGCGGCGGTACACCGCTGCCTTGCGCGCCGACGTTGAGTTTCCAGCCGACCAGTTGCGACAGGTTGGACAGCGTGTCGGCCTTGAGCAGGCGTCTGGCGGAATCCTCTCGATAGAACAGCCACACCGGCTCGTAGAACATGCTGCCCAGCGATTGCAGCGTGGTGTCGGGCGGAGCGTCGTTGTTGCCGGCTTCGTCGCGCTCTTCATCGGAGCCGCCCTGGATGAAGGCGACGTCCACGCCGGAGGCGGGATTGCCCAGCAGCGCCAGGTTGTCGGCGGCCCCTTGTGTGGTGCGCAGTTCCACCGTGATGCCGTGCTGCTTGAGCATGGCCGCGTAACGCTTGCCGAACTCGGCATAGGCGCCCTGTTCCACGCCGGTGGCCAGCACCAGATGCTTGGGTGGTGTGGGATCGAGCATCACGTAGGCCGCCACCAGCAAGGCCAGAGCCAGCAGGATGAACGGGCCGGCGGTGAGGGCGAGGTCGCGCAGCGACAGCAGGGTGGTGCGCAGGGCTTGGGGCATCGGGGTTCCGGGAGGTGAGGGAGCTTACGTTGGGGGCTGGCGTGTTCCTCCGCCGAAGAATACGGGTCGTAGTTCGCATGACGTGCAGGAAGTATGTCGAGGACAGAGCTCGCTTTGCTCGGTCTGTCCCACGAGGACTAGAGGTTGGTCCTCAACCTCCAGATCTCAGGAAACAGCACCACGTCGAGCATCTTGCGCAGGTAACCCACGCCGCTGGTGCCGCCGGTGCCGCGCTTGAAGCCGATCACCCGTTCGACCGTGGTGACATGGCGAAAGCGCCAGAGGCGGAAGGTGTCTTCGAGATCGGTGAGTTCTTCGCCGAGTTGGTAGAGATCCCAGTAGGCTTTGGGGTCGCGGTAGACGACGAGCCAGGCCGCCTCGACCGCATCGCTGGCTTCGTGCGCTTTTGTCCAGTCGCGCTCGAGATGTTCGGCGGGCATCGGGATGCCCCGGCGCGCCAGCAGCCGCAGGGATTCGTCGTACAGCGACGGCGCGCGGTAGACCGCGTCGACGCGCGCGAGCATGTGCGGCCGGTGCGCATGCGGTTTGAGCATCGCCGCGTTCTTGTTGCCGAGCATGAATTCGATGCAGCGGTATTGCCAGCTCTGGAAGCCGCTGCTGTTGCTCAGGTACGGGCGGATCGCGGAGTATTCGGGCGGTGTCATCGTGGCGAGCACATCCCAGGCGTGCACCAGTTGCTCCATGATTTTGCTCACCCGCGCGAGCATCTTGAAGGCGCTGCCCAGATCGTCTGCGGCCACGCATTGCACCGCGGCGCTGAGCTCATGCAGCAGCAGCTTCATCCACAGCTCGCTGGTCTGGTGCTGCACGATGAACAGCATCTCGTTG
>JANMAS010000326.1:0-1601 GCA_031359975.1 Burkholderiales bacterium | reverse complement strand
GGCGTACAGGTTCACCCAGTCGATCACCTGCAAGGGATCGCGCAAGGCCTGTTCCGGGTTTTCGGTGAGGGAGCGGTAAAAGCCCGCTGCCCGGCGCTTGACCTTGAAGCCGCCAGGCAATATGCCCTCGGTGCGACAACCCCGTGCCACGCAATCCTGCATCACATGCCAGATCTTCAGCAGGCCACTGTCGATCTCGGCATCGGTGCGCCAATGGTGCTCGTTGCGCCGCATGATCTCGGCGATGCTGCAGCCGTGCTTCTGTGTTTGCACGAGCAGTTCGTCGCCGCTGTGAAACGGGTAGGGCAGCACGGTGGTGTCGGGCGCGATCACCTTCTGGCGGCTGCCGTCGGCGGCTACTTCATCGCTGACCACAAAGCCGCCGCCCACCGAGTAGTAGGTGCGTTCGTCGAGCTTGCCGCCGCTGGCGTCGTACGCGGTGAAGCGCATGCCGTTGGCGTGGAAGGGCAGCGTTTCGCGGCGGTGGAAGATCAGGTCGGCCGGCTCGTTGAAGGCGATGGGCTGGATGCCCAGCAGCGACATCTCACCGCCCTCGCGGATGGTGGCCAGAAGCGCCGGCACCTCATCCACCTCGATCGTGTCGGGCTCATGGCCGGCCAGGCCGAGCAGCACCGCCTTGTCGCTGCCGTGGCCCTTGCCGGTGGCGCCGAGCGAGCCGTAGAGATCGGAGACGACGCGCGCGGTACGCGCGAGATGGCCGGCGGTTTGCAACCGGTGCGCAAACATGCGCGCAGCGCGCATCGGCCCCACCGTGTGCGAGCTGCTCGGGCCGATGCCGATCTTGAAAAGGTCGAAGACGGAGACGGCCATGGAGAAACTTTCGTTGGCGGGCGGTGAGGAGCCGTCGGATCAGGCGAATTCGCTCATCGGCACGCACGAGCAAAAGAGGTTGCGATCGCCGTGCACGTTGTCGACACGGCCCACAGGCGCCCAATACTTCTGCCGCCGCAGCGCGGCCACCGGATAGGCGGCTTGCTCGCGGCTGTAGGGGTGGGGCCACTCGGCCTTGAGCAGCGCCTCGGCAGTGTGCGGCGCGTGTTTGAGCGGGTTGTCTTCACGCGGCCAGGCACCGCTCTCCACCAGGGCGATCTCGGCGCGGATGGCCAGCATCGCATCGCAGAACCGGTCCAGCTCGACCAGCGGTTCGCTCTCGGTGGGCTCCACCATCAGCGTGCCGGCCACCGGGAAGCTGAGCGTGGGGGCGTGGAAGCCGTAGTCGATCAGGCGTTTGGCGACATCCTCGGCGCTGATGCCGGATGTCTCCTTCAACGGGCGCAGATCGAGGATGCATTCGTGCGCCACGCCGCCGCCCTTGAGGCCGGCTACCTTGCCGCTGAAGTGGATGTCATACGCATCGGCCAGGCGCGCGGCGATGTAGTTGGCCGAAAGGATCGCGGTTTCGGTCGCCGCGGTCAGCCCGTCGGCGCCCATCATTCGCATGTACATCCAGCTGATCGGCAAGACCGACGCATTGCCCAGCGGCGCAGCCGAGACGGCGCCGACCGCAGACGCGACACCGCTGGCGGTCTGGTGGCCGGGCAGGAACGGCAGCAGATCTTCGACCACGCACACCGGCCCGA
>JANMAS010000325.1:0-10889 GCA_031359975.1 Burkholderiales bacterium | reverse complement strand
GCACAGACATCCAGGCAGCGTCCGCAGCGAATGCAGTCGGCGCTCGTTATCACTGGCGAACGGCCCTGTTCAGCCCCATATAGCGCGGGTGCAATCACGTGCGGCTCGGGGCATACCTTGAAGCAGTCACCGCATTGGGTGCAGGCATCGCGGCGCGTGGCGCTCACGTGCACCACCGCCGCCCGGCCGAGCAGACCATAGAACGCGCCAACCGGGCACAGGTGTCCGCACCACCCACGCGGTAGCAACAGCAGGTCGAAAAGAAACACCGCCAGCGCCGCCCCCCAGCCGCCGGCCAGGCCGAAGACCAGCGCGCGTTGCAGCAATGTGATGGGGTTGACCGTCTCCCAGGCCGCGCTCCCGAGCCACGCCGACATTCCCAACGCCGCCAGCAGCACCGCGTAGCGCAGCCGGCGGTCGGGTCTGGCGCCGCGCAGCAGCGTCGGCAGCCTCAGCTTCACGCGCAACCAAGACGCCAGGTCGGTGACCGGGTTGATCGGGCACACCCAGGCGCAATACGTGCGACCGCCGGCAACGAGATAGACCAAGCCGACGATCACCGCACCCACGAGAGCGCTCGTCTCCAGCGTATGCCGCGCCAGCAGGGTTTGCAACGCGACGAAGGGATCCGTCAGGCTCAGTACGCCGAGCAATTGACTCGAGGCCAGCGTGCCGCGCGTGATCCAGACGCCGGCCCAGGGCCCGAGCATGAACAACGCCAGAATCGACAACTGGCTGGCACGGCGCGCGAGCAGCCAGCGGTTGCGACGCCACAGCGAGCGGTGCGGCGCGGGCCCGTGCACGACGGATATCGACGCCTCAACGCGCGTGGACATGATTCGCACTCACCGTGATCGCCGCATCGCCTTCGAGCACGCAGGCCTTTTCGCACAGGCCGCAGCCGGTGCAGTGATCCGGGTTCACCACCGGCTGGAACTGGCCGCCACCGCCCGTGCGTCCATGTTTCATGCGGATGGCTTCGCCCTTGATGGGGCAAGCCCGAAAGCAGCTGTCGCAATACGCCGCACCGATGTAGCTCAGGCAGCGCTGCGGTGCGCTGAGCCCGGCGAGGCCCATCCGGGCTTCGCGAATGTCGTGCAGCGTGTGGCGCAACGCACCGGTCGGGCAAGCTGCGGCGCAGGGGATCGTCTTGCACATCTCGCAGGCCGTCTCACGGGCGGTGAAAGACGGTGTGCCCGCGGGCGTGAGGTCGTCCAGGTCGGCGAGCCGGAGCGTGTGGTACGGGCAGGCCTGCACACACAAGCCGCAACGCACGCAGGCATCCATGAAGTCGGGTTCGGGCAGCGCGCCGGGTGGGCGGATGCGATCGAGTGGCAGGGCAGCCGTTCGCTCGCCGCGCACCTGCGTGCCGAGCAGCGCGGTAGTGGCGCCAAACGCGACCACGCTGGACAGGGCTCTGCGCCGCGAAATCCCTCGTTGCCCCATGATCTCGATGCTCCTGGCTCTGCCTTGGCGCGCGTGGCTTTGACGCGGTTGGCCTGTCTCCGGATTGCCAACGCGTTGGTCAGCGCGGAACTTGCATATCTCTCAGTCTAGGCATGCAAATCCCCAGCCGTTGGATTTTTTCCTGCCAACCAGGACATGCTCAATGGACAGCGGTTCAACCTGGATCGTCTCGCCGTGACCATGGCGCTGCGCTTGGGTACGGGGGGTTCGCAAGGCCAACAGGCGCGCAGCAAGGCCGTCTGTAAACTGTCCGAACCACATCAACCAACCAACCGAACATGACCTGCGACAGGGGCACCCGCGTACCGATGAGGGCGCTGAGGCACTGCAGACTTCCCATCGTGGTGGTCGCCCTGATCACGGTTTTCTTCCTTCCAGGCCAGAGCCATGCCCAGGTTGCCCCCGCGCCAAGGCACTCGAACAACCCAGGCGACGGATCTGGCCCGAGCGTGACCTGCACCGGTTGCGGACCGTGGCTGAACGACCTGGCCAGGGCCAGCGCGCGACAGGAAGCTGCGCAAGCTGCGCTGGAGCGGTCACCGCTGGCGGCGGAAGCCAACGCGCTGCGCGACGTGCTACGGCAGATGCCGGAATCGCTGACGCTGCGAGGCGCGCTGTCCGCGTTGAACGATCCCGATCAGCCACCGCCCGCAGTGGCACGCCAGTGGATCCTGGAGATGCTGCAGCGGGCCGACGCACCTTGCCTCGATTGCAGGCTGAAGACGATCGTTCAGAACGATCTCATATCGAAAGGGTGGCCTCCCACGCAGGAAACGCCGGTTCCCGATGAGCGCCAATCACTTCAATCGTGGCGAGACACCGACGCCGAAATCGAGTACGTGACAGCCGCCCTCTTGAGCCGCACGTGGCCGATGGGATCGCTGGAAGCGCGGTTGATCGCGAGGCTCTTCGCCAACCGCATTCCGGTCGGGCTGCCCGATCTGTTGACCGAGAAACTGGTCGCCTTTTGGCGCTCCCTGCCGGAGTACAGCAGCGCGATGCTGGCGGAGCCGGATGTCACCGCGTCGCCGACCTTCATCCGCATCATTGCAATGACGGGCATAGACTCGAAGTCGACCTATGCTCATCTCGTGAGGCTGTCGCAGAACGAGCGGTTGCCGGTCCACACCAGGCACGAAGCGGCATGCGCGGCCGCCGTCAATACCCACTCGGTACTCGATACCGAGGGCGTTGAACGAGCGATCCGACAGCTCAGCGATCCGCTGATATCTCCTGCGCTGCTCCGCTGTGCATTGCTGGTTGCCTGGCGAGTGCCAGACGGCCGAGTCGATCGCGCGTTGCTCGCTGTGCTGTCCGATACCCGGGCCACACCGGGTCGCCGCCATGCGGCCCTGGCTGGCCTCAAGGCACGCATCGTCGGCGGCTCTCTTGGCGGCGAGCCCAACACGATCTACGTTGGAAGCATCGCACCCGCCCTCACCTCAGCACGCGCCCGTGACGTGGCTGCAGACCTCGAAGTCGTCATCGAACGGAGTCTGCAGGCAGTGCAGGCCGTTGATCGCGACAACGCCTTTCTGCTTTTGGCAACGGGTTTCGAGAATCCGGCTCGCGGCGGGAAGTTGCTCGACAGGCTGCTGCAACTGGAGGTGTCATCGCCCGAAGGTGCCGTGGCCCTGGGCAACGCGTTGTCCGATATGGCCAGAAACAACCCTTCGGTCTGGCTGCGCATCGCGACCACCTGGCAGACAACAAGACCAGACTCGTATCGATACGCCGCACAGCTGCTGGCGCTGTTGGCGAACGTGAGCAACCTGGCCGAAGGCATCGTTGATCTGAACGGCGCAGAAGCCGGGCAACTTCGCAATCTGCTGACGAAAGTCTTCGAAGCGGCCTCCGCCGAGCTGGCGCGTCGGCAGTCAGTCTCATCGCAAGGCGTTCAATTCGAAGCGCCATTCGCGAAAGCGGACTCTCTGCCACAGTATGCAGACGATTGGCCTTGGCTGGTCGAGGCACCTCGACCGACTTTCGAACTGATGCCTGTAGGGCGATGGCGTGACGTGCAATTCCTGCCAAACCGGATCCATGCGACGCTTGGTATTCGCCTGGGTGAGACCATGGGTGCGGGGCTGTTGCCGCCGCCACCGCAGCTGCCGCGCAAGCCTCAAGGCAGTGGCACTCTATACGTTGTCGACCAGTGGAATATTGAACTCCCCTTCACCGACCGCAACAGCCTGCTCAATCGAATCGATGAAGTCGCCCGACTCAAGTCAGCCAACAGCTGGAACAGCCGCTTGTGGGACCTGATCAACAAGAATCCGATCGTCTCGGCGGCTGTCGCGCTGGTCTTGCTGGCCCAGCTCGCGTTTGCGGGGCCGGCGGTCTACTACCTCCTGTTCGACCCACGGCGAGCTGTGGACTATGCGTGCAAGCGCCGTGGCAAGAGCACAAAGGCAGGCAAACCTTCGTCGACGCTGCTGGCCATGGCGGGCATCAATCTCGCCGAACTCGATCCCTGGTACCTGCTGGCGTTCTGGGTGGCCCGACGGCCGCGATGCGTTTGGGCATGGGCTCGGGACCAACGCGTTCATGTGGCGGAGCATTGGGCGCGGAACAGGGAGCAGGCCGAGATGGTGGCCTACTATCCCAACGTGCCCATTCTGATCTCTCAGGGATCGAGCCGCGAGGCCGATCTCGAAGTGGGGATCGAGCGCTACGTGAATCGCCGTTTGCTGGATGCCAGGCATTCAAGGTTCAGGCAGACCCGGCGCGTCTTGTTCACCGGGCAAGGGGGTTCGGGCAAATCCACGATGAGCTTCGCAGCTGCCGAGGAGATCGCCCGAATCGTGCCCGGTACTGCATCGGATGACGCCGCCATGCCGATTCAAGGCGGGTCGCGAGATCCGTTTCCGATCCTGATCGCGCACGAGTGCTTCGAGCAGGCGAACACATCCGAGAACTCACGCCTCGACGACTTTGCGTCTCGATTCGTGGCCTCGACCTTGTTGGCCCTGCGCATCGCATTGCCTCCGCACGTCCTGGTCGATGCCGCGCTGGTACAGGATCTCTATCGACTGGGCGCTCTGGTGCCCGTCATCGATCACCTGTCGGAAGCGCCGCCCGGCGTGCGCGATGTGGTGCTGGGAGCCTTGTCTCAATCGACCATGGTGCCGCTGTGCATCCTGAACTCGAGAGATGACGAACCCGACCTGGGCCACCACCGAGGTGTGGATCGCATCGAGCTGAGGCCGCTTGACTTGAACGCCGCGCGGCAGGTGTACCTGCTGCTGGTCGAATCCCTGTTGACCCACCGCGGCATCGATCTGCGGGAAGCGGATTCGCCGTCGTTCTACCAGATCGAACAAGGCCAGCTTTGGGATCGCCTGTACTCGAAGGAGAGCGGTGCCACGCCCTTGTTGGTGTCACTCGTTGCGCGCCTGGCGGTTGGGCGCATCACCAGGGAGCGTGAAGGGGTCATGACGCATGATCCTGCGGCGCGTACCGTGGCTGGCGTCGGTCCCCTGGCACTTGCGTCCGAGCCCGAACTGGTTCAGCGGTACGTCGAAGAACTGGCCTGGGATGCCGCCCCGAGGCGACTCAACGCTCCCCGGGATAGTTCCATCGCACGCATCCTGGCTGATGCGCGGCTGCTGGCCTGGTGTTGCATGTGCGATACCTTGAAACCGGCCAGCGTGACACGCAACAGGGCCATGGCCGCCATCGCTGCCGATTCCGCAGCGGGAGCTGAAGAGCGGCTCGATGTGCTGACCCATCGGGTTCGCCTGCTTCGCGTCGGATCGAGCGGCCAGTTTGATCGCTTGCGCTTTGTGCTCGATCCTGTTTGCGAGTTCCTCGCGGGGATCTACCTCGTGGAGAATCTGCTGGATCCGGCGCGTGTTTCCGACGAGTCCCTGGCTCGCATCACCCATACTGCACGACAAAGCAACCCTCATCCGTTCATCACGGTGCTGAAGGCCTGCCTCGCCGATGCGCCAGAAGCCGTCGAGCGCCTGAATGACAACGAGCGCGCACAGTCCGTCCTGAAGGTGGTGATGCCATGACAAAACCCTATGCCGCCAGCTACCTCTACCTCCGCCATCGCTGGCCCGTCCGGCTGACGCACTGGCTCAACGTGCTGTCGCTCGCCGTCCTTCTGATGAGCGGGCTGATGATCTTCAATGCCCACCCGTCGCTCGATTGGGGCAAGTCGTCCTACACCGGTCGGCCCTCGTTCTTCGAGATCACTTCGCGCGTCACCAGCAGTGGCCAGCTCATCGGCGTCACCCGCGTGTTCGGGCGTGAGTTCGACACCACCGGCGTGCTCGGCGTGTCGAAGAATGTCGATGGGCAGACATCCCGGATGGCATTCCCCTGGTGGGCCACGATTCCGGATCGTTACTCGCTCGCCAGCGGGCGGTTGTGGCATTTCTTCTTTGCCTGGCTGCTCGTCATCAACGGTGTGGCCTACCTGAGCTACTCGCTATTCAGCCGGCATGTGGGGCGTGATCTGGTGCCCACCCGCTCGGATTGGCGCGGCATCGGCGGCTCGATCCGAGACCACATTCGTTTTCGCCATCCGCAAGGCGAGGCGGCGCGGCACTACAACGTGCTTCAGAAACTCGCCTACCTGGCTGTGATCTTCGGCTTGCTGCCGCTGATCGTGCTGGCGGGCTGGGCCATGTCGCCCTGGCTCAACTCGCTCTGGCCGGGCTGGGTGGATCTGTTCGGCGGCAGGCAGTCGGCGCGCTCGGTGCACTTCATCGTAGCGTGGCTGCTGGTCGCTTTTGTTGCCATCCACGTGTTCGAGGTGGTCGTCAGCGGCTTGTGGAATCACATGCGCTCGATGGTGACCGGCCGCTATCGGATCACCGCCGGCCATGCGGTGGACATCGCACCGGCCGGTGCGCCGTCATCACGCAGGCAAAGCCATGAATAAGCTCCGTGTGTCACCCGAGGCCTTGGCCAAACGGCTGTTCCTGCGTCGTGCGCTGGTGGGCGGCAGCGCTGTGTTCGTGGCCGGTTGCGACCGCCTGGGCAAGAGCCCGCCGTTCGCGAAACTGTTGTCGACCGGCGAGGCATTGAGCCTGGGCGTGCGCGACGCCGTTGGCGGCAGCCGCATGACCATGGCGCAGGAGTTCACCAAGGCCGATCTGTCGCCTTCGTTCCGCGGCAACGGCAACACCAACCCGTCCGGCGCCGAGTACAAGGCCTTGGCTGCCAGCGCATTCGCCGATTGGAGGCTCGTCGTCGACGGGCTTGCCGATACGCCGGCCAGCATGTCGTTGGCTGAACTGCGGGCGATGCCCAGCCGCACCCAGATCACGCGGCACGACTGTGTCGAAGGCTGGAGCGCCATCGGCCAGTGGACGGGGGTTCCATTGGCGCATGTGCTGGAACGTGTGCGGCCCAAGCCGAGCGCTCGCTACGCGGTGTTCCACTGCGCCGATTCCTTCGGCAGCAACGGTGCCGGCCCGGTGTACTACGAGAGCATCGACATGCACGATGCCTACCACCCGCAGACGCTGCTGGCCTATGCGCTGAACGACCAGACGCTGCCCATCACCAATGGTGCGCCGCTGCGGCTGCGGGTGGAGCGCCAGCTCGGCTACAAGCATGCCAAGTACGTGATGCGCATCGAGCTGGTGGCCAGCTTCGCTCACATCGCAGGCGGCAAAGGCGGCTTCTGGGAAGACCGCGGCTATCAGTGGTACGCCGGCATCTGAAGCGGTCGGCTGAACCATGCAACGATTTGCAGGCCGTCAATCGTCCAATCGCCGCTCGAAGCCCCCGGTGGGTGATCGTCGGCAGGTCGCATCGGGGAGATTTCCATGAGCATTCGCCTGGTCTTGTCATGGGCCACCGCCGTTTTCATTGCCGCCCCCGCGTTCGCCGACGAAGGCATGTGGACGTTCAACAACTTTCCCTCGGCCGCGGTGAAGGCCAAGTACGGCTTTGAACCCACGCAGGCGTGGCTCGATCAGATCCGTCTGTCAACGATGCGCATGGCCGGCGGCTGCTCGGCCTCGGTGGTGTCGGCCAACGGCCTGGTGATGACCAACCACCACTGCGCGCGCGATTGCCTCGACGATTTGTCGGGCCTGCGCAAGAAGGATTTCATCCGCAACGGTTTCCTGGCCAAGACGCAGGCCGACGAGGCGAGCTGCGCCGGCATGGAACTCAACCAGTTGACCGAGATCATCGATGTCACGTCGCGCATTCAGGCGGCCACGCAAGGTGTGCCGGCAGACGGGTTTGCCGACTCGCAAAAGCTGGCCATTGCCGACATCGAAAAGGCCTGCGCCACGTCCGATGTCTTGCGCTGCGAGGTGGTCTCCCTGTACAGCGGTGGCCGCTACGACCTCTACACCTACCGGCGGTTTCAAGACATCCGCCTCGTCTTTGCACCCGAAGAAGACATCGCATTTTTCGGCGGCGACCCCGACAACTTCATGTTCCCTCGTTACGACCTGGACGTGTCGTTCGTGCGCATCTACGGCGCCGATGGCCAGCCGATCAAGACGGCGCATCACCTGGCGTGGTCCGACGGCCAGATCAAGGATGGCGACCTCAGCTTCGTGCCGGGCAATCCCGGTGGTACCTCGCGTGGCCTCACGGTGGCGCAGCTCGAAGACGAGCGCGACATGAAACTGCCGCCGCGCATGGCCCGCGCAGCCGAGTTTCGCGGCTTCCTCACCGGCTATCAGGCGCTTGGCGCCGAACAAAAACGGCACTCGACCGACTTGCTCTTCGGCTACGAGAACTGGCTCAAGTCAATGAAGGGTGGCCAGGCCGCGCTGGCCGACAAGGCGTTCTACGCCCAGCTGGTGCGCAACGACGAAGATTTCCGCGCCAAGGTGGGCGCCACGCCCACGCTCGCGGCGGCCTACGGCGGTGCCTGGCCGGCGATCGCCGCCGTGGTGAAGAAAGCTCAGGACTATCGCAAAGCCTACGAAGCGCTCGAGGGCGGCCCCACGTCGGAGCTCTTCGGCATCGCGCGCGGCCTGATCCGCTACGCGGAAGAATCGGGCAAACCCAACGGCGAGCGCCTGAAGGAATTTGCCGACGCGCGGGCGCCGCAGTTCAAGCAGGGCCTTCTGGCCAATCGCCCCATTTACACCCAGCTCGAGATCGCTACGCTCACCTGGTCGCTGGCCAAGATGCGTGAAGACCTGGGGCCTGATCATCCTGTCGTCAAGCGGGTGTTCGGCCTGCGCAGCCCGGCGCAGATCGCCAGGGCGGCGGTCACCGGCAGCCGGCTCCAGGAGATCCGCACCGACAAGGCCGGCGTGGCCATCGGCGGCCTGCGCAAGCAACTGTTCGACGGCGGCAGGACACGCATCGATGCATCGAAAGACCCGATGCTCGAACTCGCCCGTGCGCTCGATCCCGATGCGCGGGCGATTCGCAGGAAGGTGGAGATCGAGGTGGAGGGCCCGCTCAAGCAGCAGCAGGAGCTGCTGGCCAAGGCGCGCTTTGCGGTGTACGGCGACGCGCTCTATCCCGATGCCACTTTCACGCCGCGGCTTTCATACGGTGCGGTGAAGGGCTACGAGGAAAACGGCTCGCAGGTGAAGCCGTTCACTTTCATCGGTGGGGCGTACGAGCGGCACACCGGCTCCGAACCCTTTGCGCTACCCGCGTCGTGGCTGTTGGCAAAGTCGAAGATCAACCCCGATGTGCCTTTCAACTTTGTCACCACCAACGACATCATCGGTGGCAATTCCGGCTCGCCGGTGGTGAACCAGCGCGGCGAGGTAACCGGGCTCGTATTCGATGGCAACATCCAGTCGCTCGGTGGTGATTACGGCTTCGACGAGGCCGTCAACCGCACCGTCGCCGTGCACTCGGCGGCACTGCTCGAAGCGCTGGACCACGTGTATGGCGCCAATCGGCTGCTCGCCGAGCTGAAGAGCTCCCATTGATTTGCGCACCCAGCCGCCACAGGCGCATGGCGCGGCCCAGGAACAAGCCGCTGAACACGCCGTAAAGCCCGCTCGTCGGCAAGGAAAGCGCCGCCGCTTTCGCCAGTTCGGGCGCCATCGCCAGCGTCACACCCACGGCGTACTTGGTGAAGAAGATGCCCATCATCAGCACCAGCGGCAGCACGCTGCCTTTCAGCCGGAAGCGCCGCGTCAGCGGATCGTAGGTCGTGCCCGTCGGGGCGGGCTGGCGCAGCACGATGGCCGCGGCGAGCCCGGTGGCCATCGCCCAGCCCAGCAACGCCCACATCTGCGAGCCGAACGTCGACACCACACCCGCGAGCGACAAGCCCGCCATCGCCACCGGCAGAGCCGACACGCGCAGCCAGTTTGCGTGGCGATCGGCCATTTGAGCGGCTCCGAAGGCCACCAGCACGACGAGAAGCACAAACACCCAGGTGGGGGTGTGAACAAGAATTTGCATCAGCATCGAAGGTTCCTGGTGATCGCCGGAATCGAATGACGATGGGTGGATCTTGGCTGCCCGGGCCCGCATCGGCGACTGACGTGCGACGAGCGGCAGGCCTGGCGCGCAAAGCGACATCGGTGGCGACGGGGGGGTGCTTAAGCCCGTGCGTGGCAGGTGCTCAAGGCGCGGGAGCAACCCCGCCAGCCCGGCGATCGAGGTCGCCGTCGCATGCAGCGTGTGCGCCGGCCGTCGATATGGCGTAATGTGGACGCCCGCCCGCGCGCGTCTGCGCCAGGTCGGGCCCGTTTTTGACTTCCCCGATAACTTTGAGGAGAACAGCATGAGCACACGTGATGTGGTGGTTTTGGGCGCAGCCCGTTCGGCGATCGGCACGTTTGGTGGCGCGCTGGCCGATATGGAGCCGGCCGAACTGGCCGGCACCGTGATGAAAGAGGCTGTCAAGCGCTCCGGCGTCGATCCGAAGGCCATCAACTACGTGACGGTGGGCAACACCATTCCCACCGAAAGCCGCTTTGCCTACGTGGCGCGCGTGGCCGCCATCCAGGCCGGCCTGCCGATGGATTCGGTGGCGATGTCGGTGAACCGGCTGTGCTCGTCCGGCCTGCAGGGCATCGTGACCACCGCGCAGAACATCCTGCTCGGCGATTGCGACTACGGTGTGGGCGGCGGTGTGGAAGTGATGAGCCGGGGTGGTTACCTCTCGCCCGCGATGCGCACCGGCGCGCGCATGGGCGATACCAAGCTGATCGACATGATGGTGGCCACGCTCACCGATCCGTTCGGCGTGGGCCACATGGGCATCACGGCTGAAAATCTGGTCACCAAATGGGGCATCACCCGCGAGGAGCAAGACGCGCTGGCGGTGGAATCACACCGCCGCGCCGCGGCCGCCATCGCCGAAGGGCGCTTCAAATCGCAGATCGTGGCCATCGTCAAGCAAACGCGCAAGGGCGAAGTCACCTTCGATACCGACGAGCATGTGAAGGCCGGCACCACGATGGAAACGCTGGGCAAGATGAAGCCGGCGTTCAAGAAGGATGGCTCCGTCACGGCCG
>JANMAS010000292.1:0-5233 GCA_031359975.1 Burkholderiales bacterium | reverse complement strand
CTCCGGCCTCACCGCCGGTGGCACCAAGGGCTGAGCAGCATGCACGGATCGTGGGCTGCGCTTGATTTCCCCCTGCGAACGGCCGCGCCGTCCGCGTTTTTTCTCCCTAGCAACGAGGTCAACTCATGACAGCCAAGCGTCTCTTCCTCAAGCTCGCCGCGGCCGCGTTCTGCGTCGGCGCCATTGGTTCTTCCTTCGCACAAACCGTTGCGCCGCCCGAGGGCAAGGTGGCGATCAACTACAGCCGCTGCGACAACAACTACGACAGCTGGGGCCTGCACGCCTGGAGCGGCAGCACACCGATCCCCGGTGTCTCCTGGGCCGCGCCGATGCCCCCTACCGGCAAGAACGATTTCGGCGTGTACTGGCATGTCGACCTGAGCGCCTTTGGCAGCTCCGGCACGGTGAACTACATCATCCACAAGGCCGACACCAAGGAGCAAGGCGGCAAGGATCAATTCTTCGAAGGCAAGACCACCAAGGAGGTGTGGGTCAACAGCGGCGAGCGCAAGACCTACACCTCGCTGGACGACGCCAAGAAGGCCCGCGAAGCCTCGCCCTGCAAGTGAATCCGGCAGCTCACCGCGCAACCTTGGCGCGGTGAGTCACCACGCCACCTCGACGGCCGTGATCGACGCGCCGCACACCGAGCCGAGGCTGCTCGCAGACATCGGCGCCACCTACGCGCGGCTGTGCGTCGAAAACATCCGCGGCTGCTTCGAGCAGGTGTCGCTGCTCAACTGCGACGACTACCCCGGATTCACCGCCATGGTGAAGGCCTACCTCGACGCCCTCGAAGGCCCTCGGCCACGCCATGGCGCCATGGCCATCGCCAACCCGATCGAAGGCGACTGGGTGCAGATGACCAATCGCGACTGGGCGTTTTCGATCCGCGAGGCACAACGCGCGCTGCAGCTCGGCACGCTGCTGGTGGTGAACAACTTCACCGCGCTGGCGATGTCGCTGCCCCACCTGGGCGAGACCGGTCGTGAGCAGGTGGGCGGCGGCGTGGCGCTCGCAGGCGGTGTCATCGGCCTGCTCGGGCCCGGCACCGGCCTGGGCATCTCGGGCCTCATCCCTATTGGCGGGCGCTGGGCGACGCTGGCCTCCGAAGGCGGCCATTGCAGCTTTGCGCCGGCCGACGAACGCGAGGTGCGCGTGCTGCGGTTTGCCTGGCGCAGCCTGCCGCATGTGTCGCGCGAGCGGCTGATCTCCGGCCCCGGTATCGAACTGATCTACCAGGCCCTGGCAGAGGGCCTGCCGGATCAGGCGTTGCAGTTGTCGGCTGCCGAGATCGTGCAGCGGGCGCATCGGGGCAACTGCACGGTGAGCAGCGACACCATCGATTGTTTCTGCGGCATGCTCGGCGGCGCCGCCGGCGATCTGGCACTCACGCTCGGCGCCACCGGCGGTATTTATGTGGGCGGCGGCATCGTGCCGAGGCTGGGCGCGCTGTTTGCGGCATCGGGCTTTCGCTCACGCTTCGAAGCCAAGGGCCGCTTGTCCAGCCACGTGGCGCGCATCCCCACGTTTGTGGTCACGGCGGCCAATCCGGCGTTCCACGGCGTGTCGTCGCTGCTCAACGAGCACGTGCCCGATCGCGACGGCGGCAATCCGCTGCTCGAGCGGGTGCGCACGGCACGCCCGTCGCTCTCACCCGCCGAACGCCGCGTGGCCGACTATGCGCTGGAGAATCCGCGCGCCGTGCTCAACGATGCCATCGTGCTGATCGCGCAGGCAGCCGAGGTGAGCCAGCCCACCGTGATCCGTTTTTGCCGCTCGCTGGGCTTTCAGGGCCTGGCCGATTTCAAGCTCAAGCTCGCTTCGGTGCTCACCCTGAGCCTGCCGATGCAGCGCAACCCGGTGCGCCGGCAGGATGCCACCGCCGATCTGTGCGCCAAGGTGCTCGACAACACCGTCTCGGCGATCGTGCAGTTCCGCGAGGGGCTGAACGTGGAATCGGTGGAGCAGGCCATCAACCTGGTGCGAGGCGCCCGCCGCGTGGAGCTGTTTGCGATGGGCAACTCCACCGTGGTGGCGCTCGATGGCCAGCACAAGCTGTTTCGCTTTCGCATGCCGGCGGTGGCGCATACCGATGCCTCTCTGCACGCGCTGGCCGCCGACCTGATGACGCCGGGCGACGTGGCGGTGTTCATCTCCAGCTCCGGCCATCCACCCGACCTGGTGCGTGCCGCATCGATTGCCATCGACCGCGGCGCCTCGGTGATCGCGATCACCGCCAGCCAGTCACCCCTGGCGCGCCGCGCCGATGTGTGCATCGCGGTGGATCACACCGAAGACAGCTCCAGCTTCGTGGCCATGATCTCGCGCATCCTGCATCTGCTGGCCATGGACATGGTGGCCGTGGGCGTGGCGGTACGCCGCGCCCCGGATGAAACCCTCACCGAAGGCGCCGAGCCCACGAGCGCCGCCGAGCAGGCCCTGCTAGCCCCCGGCATGCTGATATCGCACATCGGCTGATGACAGCTCCCCGCTCGCCGGATACGGCGAGCGGCCCTCCGAGAGGGTCGGGCCTTGCTTGGGGCGGCCCGGCACTGCGGCCCGTGAAGGGCGACTTGCGGTCAGCTGGCGATTACTCGGTTTCGGCCGGCGGCTTTGGCGAGATAGAGGCGGCGGTCGGCCAGCGCGATCAGGGTTTGAGCGCCGTTGGCTTCACGGGGGCTGGCCACGCCGATGCTCACGGTGACGGCCAGGCCGGGTGCGATGGCGGGCCAATCGTGGGCTTGCACGCGGCTGCGCAGGCGCTCCGCGGTGAGCGTCAGGGTGGTGGGGTCGAGGTCGCGCAGCAGGATGGCGAACTCTTCGCCGCCGTGCCGCACCGGCGTATCGGCCGCGCGGCAGGCGGCGCGCAGCAGCATGGCCAGATCGCGCAATACCGCGTCGCCGATCAGGTGCGAGTGATCGTCATTCACATGCTTGAAATGATCCACGTCGATCAACAGCAGCCCATAGCCCAGCGGATCGGTATCGAGCAAGCTGTCCATCATGCGGCGATTGGGCAGGCCGGTGAGCGGATCTTCGAGGCTCTGGCGCATCAGGATTTCGCTGCGGCGGCTGAGTTGCTCGTTGGACAGCAGCAGATCCTGCGCACGCGCGTGCTCCTGGCTTGCGCGCTCGTTGGCTTGCGCCGTCTGCAGGCGCACCGCCGCCACCCGCGCGCTGCGCTGGGCCGCCTCGGAATTCACCTCCACGAACAAGGCGTGAAAGCGCTTGTGATGGTCGAGCGCCGCGCGCAGGTCGCCGATGTCTTCGTAGGCCGCGGCGAGCTGCTGGCAATAGGTCATCACGCGGCGCTTGTCTTCGGCGTTTTCCAGCACACGCACCAGCAGGCCCACGGCTTCCTCGTGTCGCCCCTGCATGCGCAGCACGCGGGCTCGCACCTGCAGGTGATGGTGGTTCATGGGGGTGGTGTCGCGCGAGGGATCGAAGGTCCACGCATCGAGCAAGGCCAAGGCCTCGTCATGGCGGCCCAGCAGCGTAATGCTCTCCGCCAGGTTGCCCAGGGCATTGGCTTCGTATTCGCGATGGCCGGCACGGCGTGCCATCTCCATGCCCTCGCGAGAACGGCGTTCGCCCATGGCTTCGAATTCGTCGGCCTCAGCGCGGCGGCCGGCATCGCGCTCCACCTGCGCCAGCCCGCTGTAGACGCAGCCGATGGTGTCGATCGCGGCCGCCTGCGCAGCCTCGTCGCCCAGCAGACGCGCGGTTTCGGCCGCACGCTCGCAGAACACCAGCGCCTGGTCGAACTGCCCCAACTCGTGATACACGTTGCCCACGGTAATGAGGCCGAGCATGCGCGCACGCAGGTCGTCGGTGGTCTCCGCGGCTTCGAGCCCGGCAAGGCTCTCGGCGAGGGCTTCGTTGGTCTCACCGATGCCGAGCAGGATGCGGGCAACCACCGCACGCGAGTCGGCCTCGCCGGCCCTGTCGCCCACGGCGCGCCAGTGCTCGATCGCCTGAAGCGCGGCGGCCATGGCCGCTTCGTCTTCATCGAGCATGTACATCGCACGCGCGCCGATGGCGCAGGCGCGGGCCAGCAGATGCCGATCATCGGAGTCGATCGCGGCGTCGAGCGCGCGGCGGGCGATCGCCTTGGCGACGCCAAAATGCGAGTGCTGCAACAGGGCGGCCGCCTGCTCGATCAGGCTGGCACTCTGTGCCGCGGCGGGGAGATCGTCGAGCGTCATCCGGTTCACTTCCACGCGCACCGGGCCATTCGGCCTCGGCCCATGCCACCCTCACCTTCTTCACATACTAAACGACTCAGCGGCCCGTTCAACCTTTGACCGTCAGTGGAAACGAGGCTCTAGACGCGCACGCAATCCACACCGTAGCGGCGCTGCCCGTCGTCGCCCACCTCCTCCACCAGCCCGTGTACATCGGTGTCGAAGCCAGGGAATTTGGCATTGAACTCGCGCGTGAAGCGCAGGTAATCCACGATCTTGCGGTTGAAGCGCTCGCCGGGAATCAACAAGGGGATGCCCGGTGGATACGGGGTGAGCAGCGCGGTGGTGATGCGGCCTTCGAGCTCGTCGATCGGCACCCGCTCGGTATCGCGGTGCGCGATGCGGGCAAAGGCATCGGTGGGCTTCATCGCCGGCTGCAGATCGGAGAGATACATCTCGGTGGTGAGCCGCGCGATATCGTGCTGCGCGTACATCTGGTGGATGGACTGGCTCAGATCCTTCAGCCCCATGCGCTCGTAGCGCGGATGATCGGCACAGAACTCCGGCAGGATGCGCCACAGCGGCTGGTTGCGGTCGTAATCATCCTTGAACTGCTGCAGCGCGGTGAGCAGCGTGTTCCAGCGGCCCTTGGTGATGCCGATGGTGAACATGATGAAGAACGAGTACAGGCCCGTCTTTTCCACCACCACGCCGTGCTCGGCGAGGAACTTGGTGACGATCGACGCCGGGATGCCCGATTCGGCGAAGCGGCCTTCCATGTCGAGCCCGGGCGTGATGATCGTGCTTTTGATCGGATCGAGCATGTTGAAGCCCGGCGCCAGGTTGCCGAAGCCGTGCCAATCCTCGTTGGCCTGCAGCACCCAATCGTCGCGGGTGCCGATGGCGTCTTCCGTCAGCTCATCCGGGCCCCACACCTGGAACCACCAGTCGTGGTCGTACTCACGATCCACCTTGCGCATGGCGCGGCGGAAATCAAGCGCCTCGCGGATGCTCTCGGCCACCAGCGCGGTGCCGGCGGGCGGATC
>JANMAS010000265.1:0-7514 GCA_031359975.1 Burkholderiales bacterium | reverse complement strand
CAGACCAAGAACCTGCTGGTGAGCTACAACGAAAACGCACTCGGCTTCTTCTGATGCTTGCGTTTGTCGCACGTGTGACAGCCACCGACAGCGCGCTGGTGCTCATCGCCCAGCTCGCCGCGGTGCATGGCCCGCTGATGTTTCATCAGTCGGGCGGCTGCTGCGACGGCAGCGCGCCGATGTGTTACCCCGATGGTGAATTCATCATCGGCGATGGCGATCGCCTGCTCGGTGCGATCGGCGGCGCGCCCTTCTACATGAGCGCGTCGCAGTTCGAGTACTGGCAACACACCCAGCTCATCATCGATGTGGTGGCCGGCCGCGGCGGCATGTTCTCGCTCGAAGGCCAGACCGGGCAACGCTTTCTGACACGGTCGCGCCTGTATGCCGACGACGAATGGCATGCGCTGCTGGCGCAGGAGGAGACCGCCGCTGCTAGGGGATAACGTGCTATCGAACTGACCGGGTCAACTGCAACATGCGCCTCGGCCCCGGGGTACACCTCGGGTTTGTAGGTCGGGCGCAATGCTCAAAAGACAACGTGCCCGGAAGTTCGAAGGACATTGCCTTGAAGAATCGCAATCTGTGTGCCCTCGCCGTGGCGAGTGCCGTCACCGTATTGATGTCTGTATCCGCGCAGGCCCAGGGACGCCCTGACCTCGCTCTCGCCGCGCTGCAGGCCGGCAAGGCGCGCCATGCGCCGGGCGAACTGCTTGTTCAATTCCGGCATGGCATCGATCGCCGCGCCAGCGAGGTGGCGCTCGACAGCCTGGGCGCCCGGGTAATTCGCACGCTGCGCCGCGAAGCCCAGCGCAGCGATGGCAAGGGCGATCTGCACCTGGTGCGCGTGCCCGCCGGCATCCGGCTCGCCGATGCGATGCAACGCCTGCAGGCCGAGGCGGCTGTGGATTTTGCCGAACCCAACTGGGAAGCCAGGCTCGATGCGCGCACCCCCGATCCACTGTATGCGGATGGCAGGATGTGGGGCATGTACGGCATCGATTCGCCGGTCCGGCAAAACACCTTCGGCTCCGGTGCCGGCACGGCCGCGGCGGCCGGCAAGAAGTGCGATCGCAACCTGCATGTGGGCATGATCGACGCGGGCATCATGGTCGATCACGTCGATCTGGCGCCGAACATCTGGATCAACCCGAACGATCCCCTCAATGGCATCGACGACGACGGCAACGGCCTCATCGATGATGTGAACGGGTGGAACTTCCGTAACAAGAATGCCAAGGTCTTCAACGGCAGCGAAGACAACCACGGCACCCACACCTCCGGCACGATCGGCGCGATCCGCTTCAATGATCAAGGCGTGGTGGGTGTGTGCGATCGGGTGACGATCATCGGCGCCAAGGCCTTTGGCGGCATCTTCGGCACCGGCCGCACGGCCGACATCATCGAGGCGATCGACTACATCACCGATCTCAAGGTGGTGGGCGGCATCAACATCGTGGTGACCAACAACTCCTGGGGTGGTTCGGTCTTCTCGCAGGCCACCTACGACGCCTACGTGCGCCAGACCGGCGCCGACATCCTCGTTGTGGCCTCCGCCGGCAACAACGGCAGCGATGCCGACGTCAGCCCGAGTTATCCGGCCGCGTTCGATCTGCCCAACATCATCTCGGTGGCGGCGCTCACCAGCAGCGGCGCGCTGGCCAGCTACTCCAACTACGGCAAGATGACGGTGGACATCGGCGCGCCCGGCTCGGGCGTCTACTCCTCCACCGTGGGCAGCAGGGTGGGGGGCGTGTACCAGTCGAGCTACGGCTCGCTGGACGGCACCTCGATGGCGGGGCCTCACGTGACCGGCGCGGCGCTGCTGTTCAAGTCGCTGCATCCCAACGCCACCCCGGCGCAGGTGAAAGCCGCCATCCTCGCGGCGGCCACGCCCACCGCATCGATGGCCAACAAGTCGGTCACCGGCGGCCGGCTCAACGTGAGCGGTTTCTGACGATCGTCTGATCCAAAAGCAAGGGCTCCTGGCTGTCGAAGCCAGGAGCCACTGCCTTGTTGACGGTGGGATGGCCAGATGGCCAGCCGGTCGGTTGGCTTACTTCAAGCCCATGCAGTTGGCGTAGAAGCTCACCGTCGCTGGCCAATCACTGAAGACGCCGATCACGCCCACCTTGCGCGCCAGCACGTCGAGCACGCGCATCATGTCGCCCTCGCGCTTGATCGCGGCGTCGAAGGTCTGGTAGTAAAAACCGTTGTTGCCTGCGGCCAGGATGCCCGAGCGCTCCAGCGTCCAGGCGATGATGCCCAGGCCGGCCGCTTTCGCATCGATCGCGTAGCGCGACGGCGCCAGTTGCCCGCCGGCGTCGATGGCCAGCAGCGCGAAAATCGGCGGCGCGACGATGTTGATGCCCTGCGCCTTGTAGCTGGCCAGTTCGGCCGCGGCGGGCAGATCGGCCACCCCATTGGCGTCGTCGAGGTACACGGCCTGCTGGCCGAATGCGGGTTCGTTGCCGATCCAGTAGAGCACGTCGTCCTTGCTGAACGACTGCGGCCACACTCGCGCCGGCGGCACGTTGGCCAGCTTGTACTCGTCGATCATCTTCTGCGCATAGGCCTGCTGCGTGAAGCCGTCGAACGGCATCGTGACGACGGGGCTCTTGAGCTCGGGCGTCATCTTCACGCCCAGCCGCTTGAACAACGCAATGCTCTCCTTGTGGCTGAGCAGCGTGCCGCTGGACGGGCCCGCATAGAGATCGGTGCGGAACGTGGCCGTACCACCCAGGAATTCGGCAGCGGTTCTGGCGCGCGCGTCGAAGGCGTCCATCTTGCCGCGCAAGGTCTTGAATTCGGCCAGGGTGATGTCGCTCGTGCGGCATTCGGCGCTGGCGGGCGTCACCAGCGTTCCGGCGGCGTCATAGGTGGCCGCCACGAACGGCTTGGTGCACTTGGAGGCGAGATCGGTGACGAGGATGTTGGTGGTGGTGTGCAGATCGTTTTGCGCGTGACGGCAGACCAGTTCCTTGTCCTTGGTGAAGGCCACGTCGCACTCGACGATGCCTGCGCCGGTGCGCGCCGCCGCTTCGTACGACTCCTGCGTGTGCTCGGGGAACTGAAGCGCCGCGCCGCGATGGCCGATCGCAAAATCGGTGCGCCGGAAGGTGGGCAGGTTCGTGCAGGCGAGCAGCCGCTCTTTCAGCGGGCTCGCTGCCATGTCGTTGACCAGAAAGTAAGGGCGTGCGCCGAGCTGGATCGGAGCGCTGTGCGTCTGCGCACGCGACAGGCTGGCCAGCGCTTGGGATTGCGCCAGCGTGATACCAGACAACAAACTCGCAACGCACAAGACAGTGGCTTTCGCCAGGGGATGAATCATGGGGTGTTCCTCGTAGATGGTGTGCATCTGGCGAGCCACGCCTTCGCGCATGCCCTCCATCGAGGCTGACCCTATTGACCCACAGTGACCCCGCAATGACCTCGGGACTAGTCACGCGGCGAGCCGGCCGACACCGCCTCAGCGGGCCTTCGCAGTCCCCAGCGGCAGGCCACGCAGCGTGTGCGCCAACTCGGCGGCGTGCCAGATCACGATGCCATGCTCGGCGGCAAAGGGCTGCGCGTTGTCACTCATCGGGCCCAGGCCGATGTACAGCGCATCCGGCGCATCGGCAGCGTCACGCGCGGCTTGCAGGGCGCGCAAGGCTTCGAGCCCGGTGAGTGCTGATTTCCAACGCCGCGCACTCACCAGCATGCGGCGGCCCTGGCGTTCGAGTTCGAAGTCGGCCACAGCACCCGCCTTGCCGCGCCGCACCGTGTAGCCATCGCGCCGGAAAGCCTGCTCCAGCAGCGCGGCGAATGCCGGCCAGCCCATCGAGGCCAGTGCCTGCTGCGTCTCGGCCACTCGGGCGGCATTGGGCAGATGCCATTGGCGGCGTATCGCCATCACGCCGATGACCGCAAAAGGCAAGCCCGACAGCGCCCCCGCCACGCGAAACTGATCGGGCAGCAAGGCATAGCCCAACAAACCCAGCACCAGCGCGAGAGCCATGCTGATCCACCACGGCGAGCGCAGCAGGATCGCGAAGAGCGAGTTCTTGGCCATCTGTAATTTCAAATCGGTCTCCGGATACGGTGGGAGCCAAGCGCCCGGCAATTGGCTAGCATGGCGGGCTATGTTGGCAAAGGGCCGCGATGAAGATCGATTTTGTCTCCGATGTGGCCTGCCCCTGGTGCGCTGTGGGCTGAATGCGCTCGAGCCACCCATGCGCGCAACCTCGGCGATGCCGACGTGCTGGTGCAGTTGGCGGATCACGCGGGCCTGGATGGCGCACGCGCGGCAGATTCTCGAATTCGACCGATTGAACCGCCGCGCGCAGCCACTTGGGCGCTGAATCGGTGATGACCACGTCCACCTGATCCAGCCCGGCCACGCGCTGCGGCTGCACCAGATCGAACTTGCGGCGGCCTCGGCCAGTGGCCCGAAAAAAGCCCGCGTCTCGTACGACCACTCGCCGCCGGCCAGCACCAGCTTCACCGTGGCATCGCCGCTGAACGGCAGCGCCACATCGAATGCCGCGGTGATCACCGTCAACGGCCGTGGCGCATCCGCCGCGCCGAGCGTGCGCGCCAAGGCCAGCGCCGCGGTGCCGCCGTCTGCACAATACCGCAACAGGCGGCGAGCTCATCGCCGCCACCAATTGCCACACACACCATGACCACGCCCAGCGCATCAAGCCTTGCCGCGCCCCATTCCCTCCCCACTCTGGCCCGCGCGCGCTGGGCTACACGGCTGCAGTTCATGGCGCTCGGCGTGCTCGGCGGCACCTGGGGCGCGCACATCCCCTCGGTGAAAACCAACTATGCGATCGGCGAGGCGATGCTCTCGATGGTGTTGCTCGCCGCGGCGATCGGCGCCGTGTTGTCGCTCTTCATTGCCGGGCGCATCGTCGGTCGGTTCGGCACCCGCAATGCCTCGGTGATGGCGGCGTTGGTGATGAGCCTGATGCTCGGCATCGTGCTGGAGTTTCCGAGCGTGGGCGCGCTGTTGCCGGCGATGGTGGTGTTCGGCGCCGCGATGAGCCTGTTCGATGTGTCGATCAACACCGAAGGCTCGGAGCTGGAAAGCCTTGGCGGCCGCGCCATCATGAGCAACCTGCACGGCATGTTCAGCGTGGGCGGCATGACAGGCGCGGCACTCGCCGCCTACATGCTCGGCGCCGGTGTGGCGCCACGGCTGCAGCTCTTCGGCGTTTGTGCCGCCATCGCGATCGTCGCCTGCATCGCCTCACGCGGCCTGCTGGCGGCGCACGCCCCCAGCCACGACGAAGGCGAAAAGGCGCACTTTGCCTGGCCCAAGGGCCTGCTGCTGATCATCGGCCTGCTCATCTTCGCCGGCATGACGGCCGAAGGCGTGATGTACGACTGGTGCGTGCTGTACCTGAAGCAGGATGTGGGCATGCCGCAAGCGCAGGCCGCGCTCGGCTATGCCACCTTCTCCGCAGCGATGGCCTTGTCGCGCTTTGGTGGCGACTATCTTCGCGCGCGCTACGCCGAGCAGGCGCTGCTGCGCTTGGGCGCCAGCCTGGCCGCCGTGGCGATGGCGGTGGTGCTGGTCTCGGCCAACCCGTGGGTGGCGCTGATCGGCTTTGCGCTCGTCGGCGCGGGGCTGGCGCCGGTGGCGCCCATCCTCTTCAATGCCGCCACACGCGTGCCGGGCGTGAGCCGCGCGGCGGCCATCGCATCGGTCACGTCGATCGGCTACAGCGGCTTCATGATCGGGCCGCCGCTGATCGGCAGCATCGCCACCGCCACCTCGTTGACGATGGCCCTGGGCGTGCTGGTGCTGGCCTCGGCCGTGCTGGCGTATGGCGCCCGCTACGTGCCACAGAAGGCCGCCACCGTCACGGGTGGCGCGGTTCAGTGAGGCGGCTGGCGGCGCCGCCGTATCGGCGTTTGACCTCGGCTACCGAACCGGCCACGAGCTTCTCCAAAACCCCGACGTCCACGTCGCTCAACCGGCGGATGTACAAACAGGATTTGCCCATCTTGTGACGGCCCAGCCCGGCCAGAAGCGCCGCCTGCCCCGTGCCCTGGGCAACAAGATAGACGCTGATATCGCCTTTGCGCGAAGCGAAGCCGGTTTGGCATGCCTCGCCGCTGTGCCCGCTTTCGTAGGTGTAGCGGTAGTGGCCAAACCCCACGATGCTGGAGCCCCACATCGTGGGCTCCGCCTTCGTGACCCGGCGCATGACCCCGGCGATGATCTCGCAGTCTGCCCGAAGCTGCGGGCTTTCGATCGCGGCCAGGTAGTCCGCCACGCTGGCTTGCGTTGGTTTTGTCTTGGCTTCGGCCATGGCACACCGCCTGCAAAGGTCTAGCGAGAGGCCTCGCTGCGCAAACCGAGACGAGAAGGTGACTTCTTTGCAGCCTTGCCTAGCGCGCTTTCTGCCCACTTGTTAAGGCTTGTGCCACTTCTCGCCGCCGCCTTGAGAGCCGCAGCATGAATCTCAGGTGCAATTCTCAGCATCACTTTACCGCTCGCAGGCTTTTCTGGAGGCACCCCCAGTTCTTTGGAGGCAGCCAAATAATCTTCCACGACGGTATGAAAGTTGGACTCAAATTCTGCAATCGACTCACCATGGAAGGAGACGATGTCGTCGATGTCCAGGATGCGCCCAACGATGATCTTGTCTTCTGCATCGAAAACCATGCTGACCGTGTAGCCCATGTATGACATGGAATTGATCATGGCTTGATCCCCATTCGTTCGATGAACTCTCGTACAGCCAAGACTCGATAGCGAAGCGCTTCCTTGCCCGGGTGCGGCCGATGGAGCGTCATCTTCCGACCATTGAACTCAAATGTGACGGATGACCCTGCGCCTTCAACCACTCTGCAGCCAGTTGCCTTCAGCATGGACTCGATCCGGGACCATTCGATGTTCCCATTGGCAGGGTCAGTGAGTACCCTGTCGAGCGTTTTGCGGTGCGTCCCGTTCACCATCAGATGATAGCACTATGTTACTTTGTTGCAATCACTCTGTCGGGGCTGGCCAGAGCCGATTTGCGCGAGGCGTTTGACATGAGAGAAGCTGCTCGACCCGTGGCCAATGACGCATTTCAGCGATCCGCAGCATTTCGACGTCGATCTCCATCAGGCGCTGGGCCATGAACTGCACCATCTGGCGCAGCACGTCGACGTCGGCTCCCTTTTCGGCGAGCTCGGCAAGTGCCATAGTGGCGGTGGTCATCGTGAATTCCTTTGGACAAGGGTTGGTGGGTCGCACCCCAACCTTATCCGGGCTCACGATGGCCACCCCCATCGGGATGGCCGCCGCTGCGCGGCAAGCCGCTTCGGGCTACGCCCTCCGCGTCTCGCCGCGCAGCGAAGGACTTACACCACTTCCTGGGACATCAACTCTCGGGCCCTTTGGAGGGGATGGATGCGCCGGGGTCAATTGAAAGTCTCGCGCTGGGCCGCGCCAATGCTTGAAGCGGCAAGTTCGGAATTTCCAGTTACCCCCAAAGTTATCCCACGGAGTACTCGGCGCAGCTTGCCGGCCA
>JANMAS010000263.1:0-13102 GCA_031359975.1 Burkholderiales bacterium | reverse complement strand
GGTGGCCAACTACAACGGCACCGTGCCCACCGCCACCTATACCGTGTCGGACGGATCGCTCACCGCGACCTCCACGCTGGGCATCACCGTCACGCCGGTCAACGATGCGCCGGTGGCCGTGGCCGACACCCGCACCATGGCCGAGGACAGCGCCCCGCTCACCGGCAACGTGCTGACGAACGACCGTGATGTCGATGGCAACACGCTCAGCGTCACCCGCTTCGTGATCGGCTCCACCACCTATGCCGCCGGCGCCACCGCCACCATCGCGGGTGTGGGCACGATGGTGATCAACAGCGACGGCTCCTACACCTTCACGCCGAACCGGGATTACAACGGCACGGTGCCCACCGCCACGTACACGATCACCGATGGCACCACCACGGCCGCTTCAACGCTGCGCATCACGGTGACACCGGTGCCCGATACACCCGAAGCGTTGAATGACAGCGCCACGGTCGTGCAGGCCTCGTCAGCCGCCGGCAACGTGCTCGGCAACGACACCTCGCCCGATGGCTCCACGCTCTCGCTGACGCAGTTCGTCGTCAACGGCAGCACATACGCCGCTGGCGCCACGGCGGCGATCGCCGGCGTGGGCACACTCACGATGCAGGGCGATGGCAGCTATGTCTTTCAGGCGGCGGCGGGCTACAGCGGCGCCGTCCCGGCCGCCACCTACACCGCATCGGATGGCACCAACTCCGCCACCGCGGCGCTGAACCTGACGGTCAATCCCACAGCGCTCACGCCGCTCGCCGCCTCGGCGCTCGGCCTCACCGCCGAGTACTACGGTTACAACGACAACCGCACCGGCACGGCGGCCGACGCCCGTTATTCGGGTGGCACCCGTCTGCACAGCGACGACGGCCGCGCCAGCGACGCTGGCGGCGGGCGCGGCAGCGCCAACTTGCAGTACGTGTCCGACATGCAATTCCTCATCAACGGCCGCAACGGCTCGGCCATCGTGGGCACCAATGCGGCGGCCAGCGATGCGGCCACCGATGCGAAGTTCGTCGCCCACACGATCAACTATGGCGGCGTCACGGGCTCGTTGGGTACCAACGGCGTGTTCGCATCGGGGGCTGCCGTCACGGCCGGCGCGCTGTACAACTTCACCAACGTCGACCACGGCGGTCTGCAAGCCACCACCGGCGTGGGCAACACCACCGATGTGGCCATGCGCATGGCGGGCAGCGTGTTCATGGCCGGCGGCCAGTACGACTTCCGCATCACTGCGGACGACGGCTTCCGGCTCAAGATCGGCGACAACGTGGTCGCCATGTTCGACGACAACCAGAGCCCCACCGCGCGCACCTACACCAACGTGCACATCGCCGACGGCATGAACGCGCTCGAGCTGTTGTACTGGGAACAAGGCGGCAACGCCCAGCTGCGCATCGAATTCAAGATCGCCGGTAGCCCCGACAGCGCCTACCAGGTGATGGGCACCGATTCGCTGGCCATCGTGCAGTCCGGCCAGGCGCCGGTGCTCACCCAGCAGCAAGACATCGTCGAAACCAGCAACGGCCACTGGGACATTCGCACCGGCGAGCTGCTCACCGGCACCGACGGCAACGACTACCGTGCCGGTGGCGCGGCGCGCGATTCACTCTCCGGTGGCGCGGGCGCCGACACGCTCGCCGGTGGCGCCAACAACGACCACCTCACCGGCGGGCTGGGCGCCGATGTCTTCAAGTGGGGCCTGGCCGATCACGGCACCGGCAACCAGGCGAATGTCGACACCATCACCGACTTCGATGTGGCCGCCGCCAGCGCCAACGGCGACGTGCTCGATCTGCGCGATCTGCTGCAGGGCGAAACCACAGGCAACCTGTCGAACTACCTCGACTTCGACACCACCAGCACGCCCGGTACCACGATCATTCACGTCAGCAGCACCGGCGGCTTTGCCGGCGGCACCTACAGCGCGGGCGCCGAAGACCAGCGCATCGAACTGAGCGGTGTCGACCTGCGCGCCTCGCTAGGCCTGGGCGCCGGCTCCACCGATGCGGCCATCATCGCGGAGCTCAATCGCCTGGGCAAGCTGGTTACGGATACGGGACCCTGAGTGCATGCCGAGCCCCTGTGGGCGCCCGGCTTTCGCCGAAAAACAGGCTGGCGAAGACGATCAATCGCATCGCCACCCTTGCCGCGTTCACGGTTGCACAGGCACCAGCAAAAATGCATGGCGGGCGCCATCCATGACTTGCTCCGATCTCAGCGAACCGGTGAGCAGAATCTGGCCTCGGTCGTTGATCTTGGGGATGAACTCCTGATTCTGGGCGCCGTTGTAGGCCTGCAGCACCACTTGCGCCGTCATCGGATCTGTCGGATCAAGCAGCTTCTTCAGGTCGTGAAAACCGTTCTCTTCGTCCCAATAGAAAAACGACGTACGAAAGAACTGATTCAAGAGCTGAAACCGTCCGACCACTTGCCCCGCATTGTTGATGTCCGAGGCCACAACATCCGTGCGATTGGGCGCCGCACTGCCGGACAGCCGCTTCGCACCCGCGGACTCCGACCAGATGTACGGTGTCAGATACGCTGTGGCCTGGTCCTGGTTCCACCCCACCACCTGCCCGTGATCGTTGATCGCGTTGGCAACGCTCTCGGTACGGCAATCCCCTGAAGCATGGCGCCGATCAAGCCACCGCGTCCGCCTCGTCACAGCGTCGAACAAAAAAGCCTCGACGCGGCAGTCATTGAACTTGTAGCCGACGATCTGGTTTTTATTGTTCATCTGGTTCACATGGTAGCCATCGATCCCGCGCGTAACGATGTCGACAATGTCGACGAGCCCCAGATTTTCAGACCACAGCCAAGGCGATATCACCGTACTGCCATCGCTTCCGACATAACTTTGCCCGAGTACTTGGCCAGAATTGGTGATCTGAACAATATTATAAAAACGCTCAGCAGCCCATGTACCAAATAGAAAGAAATCTAGATCACCATCCAGATTTCGAACAACAGCGCCTCCGTTTCCATCAGGCCCTCCAGACGCACCGCCTAGGATTTGCCCATTGTCGTTGATGTCATATGCGATACCCAGTGGTTTACTACTATTTCCATGTGCACGGATCTTTCTAATACCAGTCTCAGCAGTCCAGATAAATGCTGAGCCGCCCGCAGTTTTCCCCAAGGCACTTCCAACAACTACACCATCTGCGTTGAGACCTATGGGAATAGTATGAAAAGTTTCTGGGAATCCGCCGATATCTACAACACGATACATCGGTGGCGCAGCCAAGGCCGTGGCGTTAAGACCAACGCTGAGAAGGAGGGCAGAGATAATTTTCTTCACGGCAATAACCTCAATTGGGGAAGGAGGCCGGCAATCGCATCGAGACACGTCGCGATGTCACTCGCAATCAAGAAAAATCAAGGTAGAGGTGGCCATACGCCAGTCTCCGAGATGCTACAGGGCTCACGACCAATAGTTGGTTGATTGTTAATTATGCGAATCGCATTTTCCGCATCGACTGACGCTTTTCGCTTCATTTCGCCGTCGGTGGAAATCGTCTGATGAAGTATGCCATCCGCCGTCTGATACTTCATGAAGAAACAATAATAATTCTCGTAGAACTTCGAACCGGCCAGCGCTCTGCCGGCGGCATCGGAGGTCACTGCATACTGAACGAACACATAGGACGTTCGCCCGGCCGCAGGCAGCGCCAGGTACGTCTTCCTCAGTTTCAGCCCGAAATTCGGGTGATGCACATCGAAGCAGCCCACTGATTTGTCGGCCTCGTAGCAATTGGCGCTGTTGTTGTCGATGTCGATCTGGGCCTGGTAGGCGCCGGCGTTGTTGACGTAGGTGCCCACGAGCGAGACGTTGGCAAGCGATGGCGGCGTGCGGTCGTAGCGCAGCCAAATGGGCGGCTCGGTCTTGCCCATCTCCTGAATCGCGCTCACCGGCGTGCCGATCGTGTTGTCCACGAACTGAACCGCGTGGTCGTAGTGGCAGCGATAGTCGAAGCGGCCCGATGTGGTGAACTCCCGGCAATCCGGGAACTGCACGTTCTTCGCGAGGATCTGGTTGGTCACCTGCGTCGAAGCGTAGTTTTTCAGGAAGGTCGTCTCGATCTCGCTGGAAACGTAGGTCGTTTGCGCCTGAGCCGCAAACACGGCGCGTGGCGCTGAAGATTGCGCCAGGTAGAGTTCGTCGCCAGCGTTGAGCACCGTCTTCTTCTGGTCGGCCGCCAACGCCGTCAAGACCGAGAGCGAGCCTCGCGATTGGCCGACCAGGAAGATGTTGAGCGGGTCGATCCCGAGCGTGCCGGCATGCAGGCGCGCAAACTGTACGGCTGCGGCGATGTCGGTGGCGGGCAGGATCGTGCCTGGAGGCGGCGAGTTGCCATTTCCCGTTTGCGGGAGCGGAGCCGGCGGCGCCGCATACCACGCCTGGCTCGCGGTCGGGTGACGAAACTGCAGCGACATGAACGCATAGCCATGTTCGATCGCGGGCTGAGCGAGCTTCAGCGCTTCCGTGGGGCTCAGCACCTCGGACGAGCCGTTCGGATGCGACCAGATGATCAGCGGCAAGACCAGGCTGTTCGAGTTCTGCGGCCGGTAACAGAAAACCGCCGCGCGTAATCGCTGCCGTGATCAGCGTCGGTCGAATCAGGGTCTGCCTCGCGCCAGATCAGCTTCTTTCCTACGCAGATCGGGGGGTAGCTGCTTGCGCCAGGCACCGTGGCATCCGCCACCATGGCATCTATGAGGGAGTAGTCGGGCTGCGCGACACCATTGTTGTTGGCCAATTCGTTACAGTCGGTGCGACCAAAAGGCCCAATCTGCGCGATGGCCGTGGTGGATAGCGCCAATGCGCCGACCATGGCTGCGACCCAACAGCTTTTCATTTTTATTTCCCTGACTTTGTCGATGCAAGGCCAGTATGGCGGGCGATGTTCGGGGCGGCACTACGTACTAACGTGAGCAAGGCGCGAGGTGGTGGGAGGCCTTGCTCGATCTCGCAGATCCGCTAACGCAGAGCCATCACTTCGAGATCTTTTCGTGCGCCCCAGCGAGGCCCGGCCTTGCCGACGTTACCGGCGCTGTCAGACCCGCACGGCCGGTCCGGTCACCCCATCCACACCGCAAGCCCACAGCGCCTCGGCATCGGCCATGTCGCTGATGCCTTCGCCGTAGACCTTGAAGCCGATGCCGTGCAGCATGCGCACCATGCCGCCCACGTGCGTGGCGCGCACCGGATCGGCCGAGATGCCGTGCAGCAGGCTGGCGTCGAGCTTGGCGAAGTCGAGGCCGGCTTCGAGCAAACCGGAGGCGCCCTGTGTCAGCTCTTCGCCGGCATGTTCGATGCCGATGCGGCCACCGAATGCGTGCAGCTGGCCCGCCAGCTCGCGCATCAGGTGCAGGTGGCGCATCGCACCGCTCTCGGCCACTTCCAGCCACAGGCCGGGCGCGGCCTGGGCTTGCGCCTGCAGCAAACCACGCAGCCGGGGTACGAAGGTGTTGTCGAGCAGCGATGCGGGGCTCACGTTCACGCTGCGGGGCACACCATCTTTCTGGATCGCCGCCAGGGCGAGCTCGATCGCCACCGCATCCACCGGGGCGGTGAGGTTGGCCCGTCGCGCCATCGGCAGCCATTGCACCGCCGGCACCAGCTGGCCGTTCACGCCGATGCGCAGGCGCAGCGGGCATTCGAGATGCACCACATCGCCTTTGCGATCCACCAGCGGAAACGCCACCAGTTCCACGCTGCGTTCGGCCAGCGCGGTGTTGATGCGCTCGCGCCAGGTATCTTCGCCAAGCACCAGGCCATCGCCGGTATCGTCGATCTCCACCGAGAAGGCGCCGCGGCCCTCGGCGCGGGCCAGAGCCTGGTCGGCCGCGGCCAATAGCGACGACATCGGCGCCGCATGCCACCAGCGCACCGCGCCGGCCACGGCGTAGGAGACACCCTCGTGATCCACCAGCAGTGAACGCACTCGCGCCACCACGTCCACCGCCGGCTCCCGAAGCGACCCCACATCCGGCAGCAGCAACGCAAAGTCGGAGCCATTGAGCCGGCCTACCTCGCCTTGCCCGTAACGCTGCGCGGATTCGACCATCGCGCCCGCCGCGGCCTTGATCAGGCTGTCGGCCGCACCCCGACCCACGCGGCGGTTCAAGGCCTGCAGATCGACCAGCCGCACCAGCACGAGCGCGCCGCTGGCGCTGCCGTCTTCGCTGTCGAGCGCCACTTTCAGGCGCGCCATGAAGTGCTGGCGATGCGCCAGGCCGGTGAGCGGATCGCAATGCGCCTGCTGGCGCAAATGCTCTACCTGGGCGGCCTGTTCGTCGAACATCGTGCGCACCCGCGCCACCATGGCGTTCATGGCTCGCGTCACGTTGCGTAGTTCGGGCACCGAAGGCTCGCTCACCGCCACGAACCGGCGCTCGGTGATGGCCTGCGCCTGCTCGACCGTCTGTTGCAAGGGCCGCTGGATGCGTGCCACGCCATAACGCGCCATGGCGCCAGCCACCAGCGCCAGACCAAAAAACATCGCCGCACTGGCAACGCAGCTTTCCCACAGTTCATCATGCGCAAAGCTCGATTGGCTGGCCACCTCGAGCCGGCCCACCTGCTTCCAGCCATCACTCACCTGCGCCACGCCGAGCACCGGGTGAATGCCTGCCAGCCGGATGAACCAGCCCGGCGCCGAACTTTTGTTGGCGGCACCGGCGGATCGATCCACCACGGTGCCGCCGTCGGCGCCCACGAGGCGAATCTTCTCGTAGTGGCCGGTGTCGAACTGGCTGGCGATGGCCAGTTCCATGCCCGCGCGTTCGCCCTTCTGCTGGCCCAGGATGAGGGCCAGCGATTGCGCGCTGTCCTGGTTCTTGAAGCGCAACTGCGCTTCGAGGTATTGCCGGGCGGAATAGACACTGATGCCAAACCCGCCAAAAAACGCCAGGCTCAGCGCGACGATCAACAACAGCCACACCTGACGGATCAGCGACATGATTTCACCCGGATTACTTCTAAGTGGCGCGCGCTCATAAAAAGCCCTCCTGCCTTGCTTTGGCCAGCACTTCCTGCCAGCGGGACAGTCGGGTCAGCGGATTGCCGGCCGACACGGCGCCGGCGCCTTGCCACAGGCCCTCGGCGTTGAAACTGAATACTGGCGTGAGGTCGGGACGGCCCGAGGCGGGCCGCACATCATGGATGAGGTTGTCGAGAATCAGCGGATCAGCGCCCGGCTCCGGATAGTAGGCCAGCACCATGTGCGGCAGCACCACGCCGCCCGGGCCTCCCATCAACGCCCGCACGTAGACGAGCCTGAGTTTTGAGTGTGTCACGCCGAGCGCCACCAGCGTGGCGTACTTCGAAATCGCAAAGTCCTCGCAATCACCAGAGCCTCGCTGCATGGCCTCCAACGGGCTGGCCCAATAATCCACCTGGCCCCAGGTTTGCGCATCCTCACGAAATGCCATGCGGCGGTTGTAGAACATGTTGACAGCCACCACCTGCTCCGCCTCAGCCTGGCCCGCCACCGGTGCCATGGCCGCCTGCAGCGCACGCGCGCCCTGAACAGCCAGCGCACCATGCCGCGCCGCCGCCGCGATGATGCGATCCGGATCCCAGGCGCGGCTCGAAAAGATCGCCGCGGCCAGGCCGATGCACAGCACCAACGTCCAACGCGCAAAGCAAACCCATCCGCTGACTCCTGGAATGGCGGCGAACCTGGCCAACACGGGCAAACATGTTCTCCGCATCAAGGCCTTGTCGGCATCCTTGTGCCCGCCTGTAGCCCCCCGGCGGAAACACCCGGCTTTTCGGGGTTTCACCTGTGTATCGAGCGCAACACCGCTGCGGTCTCAGACGGCAAATTTGCGACCAGCACGGCCTGCAGGGTTGCCAGCAACGCCGCGAGCCTCAAGACTCGCGGGCTGTGTTCAGAATAATTAACATTTAATCGCGTCACACGCGCAACGGGAACCTCACATGAACCGGACGATCGTCTGCCTGGCTATTGCGGCGCTCAGTGGCGCAGCAGCACATGCCCAGTCACCCTCCCCGCTGGCTCGCGTGGCGCAATCGGCGCTCGAAACCAGCCCGGAAGTCTCGGCGCGCTTCAATGCGCTGCGCGCGGCGGTTGAAGACATCGATGTCGTCAAGGGCGGGTATTACCCGCGAATCGACCTCACCGCCGAGGCGGGCCGCACCGAAGATCGATTCACCAACCGAACGCCTCAAGACCAATCGCTCAACCGCACCGGCGTCGCCCTCACCATCACCCAGATGCTGTGGGATGGCATGGCCACCCGCAAGGAAGCGGGCCGCCTCGGGCACACGCGCATGACGCGTTATTTCGAATTCGTGGACGCCAGCGAACAAACCGCGCTGGAGGCGACACGCGCCTATTACGACGTGCAGCGCTACCGCAAGCTGGTGGGCCTGGCCGAAGACAACTACGTGCAGCACAAGTACGCCTTCGAGCAGATCCAGTCGCGCGTGCGCGCCGGGGTGGGTCGCGGTGTCGATCTCGAACAGGCCGGCGCCCGCCTGGCGCTCGCCGAATCGAATCTCGTCACCGAACGCGCCAACATGCACGACGTGACCGAGCGCTATCGCCGCGTGGTGGGCGAAACACCGCCCAGAGACATGCCGGCGGCGCCGAACTGGGCCAAGACCATGCCCGCCGATGCCGGCGCCGCCATCAATCAGGCCGCCGCCGGCAGCCCGTCCGTGATCGCCGCCATCGAGAACCTGCGCGCCGCGCGAGCGCTGGCGGAGTCGCGCAAGTCGTCGTACCAACCCACCCTCGAGGCGCGCATCCGCTCCGGCGTGGGCAACAACCTGGACGGCTCGATCGATCAACGCCGCGACACCACGGCCCAGTTGCTGCTGAGCTGGAACCTGTTCAACGGCGGCTCCGATCAAGCCCGCGACCGCTCTCTCGCGCGGCAGATCGAGCAGGCCGCCGACCTGCGCGACAAAGCCTGTCGCGATGTGCGCCAGACGACGTCGATCGCGTTCAACGACACCCGCAAACTCACCGAGCAACTGGCCTACCTCGAGCGCAACGTGCTGGCCATCGAGAAGGCGCGCGATGCCTATCGCCAGCAGTTCGACATCGGCCAGCGCAGCCTGCTCGATCTGCTCAACGCCGAGAACGAGCTCTACACCGCCAAACGCGCCTATGTGGGCACCGAGGTGGATCTGGGCGTGGCCTCGGTGCGCACCTTTGCCGCCATGGGCGCGCTGGTGCCCTCGCTCGGCCTGTCGCGGGCCGATGCCAAGGATCTCGCCGACACGCAGGGCTGGGAAGCCGGCTCCGATGGCGCCGCGCGGTGCCCGCTGGAGCCCACGCAGCTCGACAGCACCTCGCGCACCGATCTCGACCAGCGCGCCCGCGCGCTGGTGGTGGCCGCGCCGCCCCTGGCCACCGCCGCACCCGCCGCCTCGCCAAGCAAGCCGGCCACATCGGCCGAACCGGCGTTGCGCCTGCGCGATTGGGCGGCGGCCTGGTCGGCGCGCGACATGGATCGGTATCTGTCGTTCTACAGCCCCACGTTCAAGGCCACCTCGATGACACGCGCCGCCTGGGAGGGCAAACGCCGACAGATCATCACCGGTGCCTCGAATGTGTCGGTGCAGGTGGATCAGGTGCAATCGCACGCTCTCGACGCCACGCATGTGGAGACGGCGTTCCAGCAAACCTACGATTCCAGCGGCTTCAAGGACAAGACGCAGAAGGTGCTGGTCTGGGAACGGCAGGACGGCACCTGGCGCATCGTCTCCGAGAGCAACCGCTGAAACGCGGCGTTCATCGGCGCAAAGCACGAGGGGCGCCGAGAGCGCCCTTCGTCGCTCCGGCGAGTGTGTAGCAAGCGGACACAATTCCGATAGACTTTCGCACCGCCGCGCCGGCACCCGTCGGCGTCATCCAAGGTTGCTCATGCCCTCTACGTCGCCAGGTTCGTTTCCGTTGGGTCTTTCGATGCTTCGCGCCGCGCTGCTGTGCGCCGGCATGGCAATCGCGATGCCCGCCTTGGCCCAGAGTGCCGAACAGCAAGAGATCCAGCGCCTGATCCGCGAGAACCAGCACGCCAAGGCGCTGAAGGTGATCGACGACTACCTGGCGAAAAATCCCAAGGATCCCAACATGCGCTTTCGCCGCGGCGTGGCGCTGTCGATGCTCGACCGCAAGAACGAGGCGCTGGGCGTGTTTCAAAAGCTCGTCGAGGATCACCCCGACATGCCGGCGCCCTACAACAACATGGCCGTGCTGTATGCCGCCCAGGGCGAATACGACAAGGCTCGTGCATCGCTCGAACGCGCGATCCGCACCAACCCCGACTACGCCACCGCCTACCAGAACCTCGGCGACGTCTACGCGCAGTTGGCGAGCCAGGCCTATGCCAAGGCCTTGCAACTCGACAAGACCGACGCCAGCGTGCCGCCCAAGCTGGCCCTGCTGCGCGAACTGGCCAGCGCGCCCGGCACCAGCACGGGCAACGCCACGGTACTCGCCAGTGCCACGCAGACGGCGGTTGACAAGCGCCCTGCCGCACCCATCGTGGTGTCCGCCGCCAAGCCGGCATCGGCCCCTGTGGTGGCTTCCGCGCCTGCGGTTGCCGCCCCCAAACCCGCACCTTCGGCCAGCGCCGCGTCGGCGCCATCGGTGGTGGCAGCGGCCAGCGCGCCGAAACCCTCCGCACCGCCGGCGCCCAAGCCGGCTGATGCCGCCTTGGCCAGCATCGGCGAAGTCGAGGCTGCCGTACGCGCCTGGGCCTCGGCCTGGACCAGCCGCGAGATGGGCGCCTACTTCGCCGCGTACAGCCCGGAATTCAGCGGTCAACTCGGCTCCCGCGGCGCGTGGGAACAAGAGCGTCGCGACCGCATTGCCGCGCGCAAACGCATCCGCGTCGTGGTGTCGGATCTGCAGGTGAGCGTGAACGGCGACAAGGCCCAGGCACGCTTCCGCCAGAGCTACGAATCCGACTCGCTGGACGTCACCAGCCGCAAGACGCTGGAGCTGGTCCGCTCCGCATCGGGCAAATGGGTGATTCGGCGCGAATCGGTCGGCGGTTGATCACGATGGCCGCGCCCTGGCGGCCCCTCAAACAACGCCTCACGGCGCAGGCGGTTCCGCCCGCGCCACGCCGCGCGATTGGCGCTTCTTGCCGCAGCGCGCTGCGGCGATAATCATTGTTCATGTGGTTCGGACTCGTTGATCACCCGCCGAGATGGTTGCGCAGTCGCGCTGGGATAGCCGTCACCGCCACCTTGCTGTTCGTGGCCATCACCGGCGCGGTGGCATTGCCCGAGCGTACGCACGGTGGCACCGCCGATGCGCTGCCGCCGCCCACCTTCGTAGCGATCGCGTCGATGTCGACGTCGGCGCGGCCCGTTGCGCTTCGCCGTGAGCAGGCAGTGGTGCCGGCCACGCTGAGCCTGGCCGACGACGCACTGCGCGCGCCCGCGGAACCCGCCGTCAGCGCCGACGAGCCCCCGGAAGCACGCCTGATCGCGGTATACCGGGCCCTCGCCGATGGCCGGCTCGACGCCGCCTTGGCCACCTCCTCCGCGCTGGTGCACGACCATCCCAACTTTCGCCTGGCGCAGCTCGTTCACGCCGATCTGCTCACCGCACGGGCGGCGCCGTTGGCTGATTTTGGCGGCTCGGTACCGCAGATCAGCCGGCAAGACGATTCCGGCCTGGTCGCCCTCAAGCAAGAAGCCCTGCTGCGCCTGCGCGCGCTGAGCGAAGCGCCGCCGCCCGACGCGGTGCCGGCCGAGTTTGTGCGGCTGCCGCAAACGATCCCCTACGCGATCGCTGTCGATACATCGCGGTCGCGGCTGTACCTGTTCGAAAACCGGCCCGATGGCGCCCGGCTGGCGGCGCACTTCTACGTGTCGATCGGCAAACAAGGCGCCGACAAATCGCTCGAAGGCGATCAGCGCACGCCGTTGGGTGTGTACTTCGTGACCGACCATCTCGGCGCCAACCTGCTCGAGGATCGCTTTGGCGTGGGCGCCTTGCCGCTGAACTACCCCAACGCCTACGACAAGTCACGCGGCCGTACCGGCAGCGGCATCCTGTTGCACGGCGTGCCCGCCGACATCTACGCACGCCCGCCACTCGACAGCGATGGTTGTGTGGTGCTGGCCAACGATGATCTGCAAAGCCTCGCCCGCATCCTGCCGCAACGCGACACACCGGTGGTGATCACGCGGCAGATTCGCTGGACGCGCAAGGCCGAGCAGGTCGCCACCGACAAGACCTTCCTCGCCGTGGTGCGCGATTGGCAGGAAGCGCGGCTGCGCAGCGATCGCACCGCCTTGTCGAGCTTCTATGCCACCAAGGCGCCCGAGGCCGCCGTGCCCGGCCGCGAACCATCACGCAAGGCGGACGACGCCATCCGGCGCATCGAAGACTGGAGCGTGATCGGCTGGGGCGAAGCGCCCGAGGTGCGTGTCGTCACCTACCGCGAGCTGGCCGGAAAGCGCGATAAACAAGGTCGTCTGATGCGCCAGTACTGGACGCAAACCGCCGGGCGCTGGGCCATCCTCAGCGAAAGCCAGGTCAGGTAGGGCCGCCTGGGCCGCCCGCGAGAAACAGCCTCGCGGGAAGCTGTTTCCCGGCGTGAGCCTCAGCGTTTGGTCGGCGGCAGATCCGTGCAGGTGCCGTGTGCCACTTCGGCCGCCATGCCGATCGACTCACCCAGTGTCGGGTGGGGGTGAATCGTCTTGCCGATGTCCACCTCGTCGGCGCCCATCTCGATGGCCAGCGCCACCTCGCCGATCATGTCGCCGGCATGGGTGCCCACGATGCCGCCACCCAGGATGTGGTGGCTCTCGGCATCGAACAACAGCTTGGTGAAGCCTTCATCGCGGCCGTTGGCGATGGCACGGCCGGAGGCCGTCCAGGGGAACAGCCCCTTCTTGATCTTCACGCCGCGAGCCTTGGCTTCGTCTTCCGTCAAGCCCACCCACGCCACTTCCGGATCGGTGTAGGCCACGCTCGGAATCACCCGCGCATCGAACTGCGCCTTGGTATCGCCCGATGCCACCTCGGCGGCCACATGCGCCTCGTGCACCGCCTTGTGCGCCAGCATGGGCTGGCCCACCACATCGCCGATGGCAAAG
>JANMAS010000262.1:0-3030 GCA_031359975.1 Burkholderiales bacterium | reverse complement strand
TCGGGCCAGAAGTGGCCCAGCAGCACGCCGATGACGATGGCCGTGATGACCTGGAAGTACAGCGACCTGTAGAACGGTTTTGATTGCGGTTGGTGGTCCATGGCGGTGTCCTTGATTGGCGTTGTCAGGCTTCAGTCGATGGCGTGGGAGGCGGTACGCTGCGAGGTGGCATCGACCACGGCCAGCGCCGTCATGTTGACGATGCGGCGCACCGTGGCCGACGGCGCGAGGATGTGCACCGGCCGCGCGGCGCCGAGCAGGATGCCGCCCACCGTGATGCCGCTGCCGGCCGCGATGCGCAGCAGGTTGTAGGAGATGTTGGCGGCGTCCACGTTCGGCATCACCAGCACGTTGGCCTCGGTGCTGAGGCCCGAGTCGGGAAACTCGCGGTCCAGGATGGGTTTGGACAAGGCCGCATCGCCGCGCATCTCGCCTTCGATGGCCAGCTTCGGATCGCGCGCTTTCACGATGGCCAGCGCCTGGCGCATCTTCACGGCCGATGCCGCGTCCGAGCCGCCGAAATTGGAATGCGACAGCAAGGCCACGCTGGGCGTCACGCCGAAGCGGCGCACCTCCTCCGCAGCGAGCAGTGCGATCTCGGCCACCTGTTCGGCGCTGGGGTCGCGGTTGACGTGGGTGTCACAGATGAAGAGCTGGCGCCCGGGCAGCATCAGCATCTGCATGGCGGCCAGCGTGTTCGTGCCCTCCCGCAGGCCGATCACGTCGCGCACGTGTCGCAGGTGGTCGGCATAGCTGCCGAAGGTTCCGCACAGCATGGCGTCGGCCCGCCCCTGGCGCACCAGCATCGCCGCCAGCAGCGTGCAGCGGCTGCGCATCTCGACCCTTGCCACCGCGCGCGACACGCCATCGCGGCGCTTGAGCTGGAAGTAGTCGTCGGCGGCATCGCCGTAGACCGTCGGGTCGAGCAGGTTGATGGTCTCGCAGTCCTTGCCGAGGGTCAGGCGCAACCCGAATTCGGCGATGCGCTGGGCTATCACATCGGCGCGCCCCAGCAGCAGCGGTCGGGCCAATCCTTCGTCGACGACGACCTGCGCAGCGCGCAGCACACGCTCGTCTTCGCCCTCGGCATAGACCACGCGCTTGGGCGCGCGCTTGGCTGCCGCGAACAGCGATTGCATGCTGCTGCTGGATTGGTAGACGAACTGCGACAGCCTCTGGCGGTAGGCCGGCATGTCGGTGATGGGGCGGGTGGCCACGCCGCTGTCCATCGCGGCCTGCGCCACCGCCGGCGCAACAACCTCGATCAGGCGCGGGTCGAAGGGCTTGGGGATCAGGTAGTCACGGCCGAAGCGCAAGCCGTTGGCGCCATAGGCCTGGGCCACCACTTCGGGGATTTCGGCATGCGTCAGCTCGGCGATGGCGCGCACGGCGGCCAGCTTCATGGCTTCGTTGATCGTGGTGGCGCCGGTATCCAGCGCGCCGCGGAAGATGAAGGGGAAACACAGGACGTTGTTGACCTGGTTCGGGTAGTCCGAGCGGCCGGTGCCGATCACCGCGTCGGGCCGCACGGCCAGCGCCTCTTCCGGCATGATCTCGGGCGTCGGATTGGCCATCGCCAGGATGATGGGGTTGCGCGCCATGGCCTTGACCATCTCGGGCTTGAGCACGCCGCCGGCCGACAGGCCCAGGAAGACATCCGCCCCGATGATCGCCTCGCCCAGCGTGCGCGCGCGGGTATCGCGGGCGTAGCGTGCCTTGTTCGGGTCCATGCCCTCGGTGCGGCCCAGGTAGACCACCCCCTTGGCGTCGCTGACCAGGATGTTCTCGTGTTTGAGGCCCAGGCTCACCGCCAGGTCGAGACATGCCAGCGCAGCGGCGCCCGCCCCCGAGGCCACCAGCTTGACCTCGCCGATGTTCTTGCCCACGTGCTTCAGAGCATTGAGGATGGCGGCGGCGGCCACGATCGCGGTGCCATGCTGGTCGTCGTGAAAAACCGGGATCTTCATGCGCTCGCGCAGCTTGGTCTCGATGTAGAAACACTCGGGCGCCTTGATGTCTTCGAGATTGATGCCGCCGAAGGTGGGCTCCATGCGGGCGATGGTGTCGATCAGCGCATCGGGGTCGTTCTCGGCCAGTTCGATGTCGAACACATCGATGCCGGCGAACTTCTTGAACAGGCAGCCCTTGCCTTCCATCACCGGCTTGGAAGCCAGCGGCCCGATGTTGCCCAGGCCGAGCACGGCCGTGCCGTTGGTGATCACGGCGACCAGGTTGCTGCGCGCGGTGAGATTGCCGGCTTCGCGCGGATCGTCGACGATGGCCATGCAGGCATCGGCCACACCGGGCGAATAGGCCAGCGACAGATCGCGCGCCGTGGCCATGGCCTTGGTCGGGGTGACCGAGATCTTGCCCGGCGTGGGATAGCGGTGATAGTCGAGTGCGGCCTCGCGCAGGGTGTCGTCGCTCATGTCGTGGTCTCCTTGTCTTCGGTGTCGGATTCAGTGCGTCCGGGTCGGCGGCGTCGGGCCGCTATCGACCGGCTCGCCGGCAAGGTTCTGGGGCTCGGCGCGGGCCTACTTCTTCTTCTGCGGCGGCAGATCCGTGCAATGGCCTTCGAAGACTTCCGCCGCCATGCCGATCGATTCGCCCAGCGTCGGGTGCGGATGGATGGTCTTGCCGATGTCGGCCGGCTCGCAGCCCATCTCGATGGCCAGGCACACCTCGCTGATCAGGTCGCCGGCATGGGTGCCGACGATGCCGCCGCCGATCACCCGGTGCGTGGCTTCGTCGAAGATCAGCTTGGTGAAACCCTCGTCGCGGCCGTTGGCGATGGCCCGGCCCGAGGCGGCCCACAGGAACACCGCCTTGCCGATCTTGATGCCCTCGGCCTTGCATTGCTCTTCGGTCTTGCCGGCCCAGGCCACTTCGGGGTCGGTGTAGGCCACCGACGGGATTTGCCGGGCATCGAAGAAGGCCGCTTCGCCATGCGCCACCTCGGCCGCCACATGGGCCTCGTGCACCGCCTTGTGCGCCAGCATCGGCTGGCCCACCACATCGCCGATGGCAAAG
>JANMAS010000219.1:0-8962 GCA_031359975.1 Burkholderiales bacterium | reverse complement strand
TCTCGGGGTTGGTGTCGTCGAAACGCATGTGGCACACACCGCCGTATTCGCGCGCCAGGCCGAAGTTGAGCCAGATGCTCTTGGCGTGGCCCACGTGCAGGTAGCCGTTGGGCTCGGGCGGAAAGCGGGTGCGGATGCGCGCCACATCGGTGGCGCCCCGCGCATGGTGGCTGGCATCGCCGGGTGTGCCGCCGTGCTGTCGCTGCGCGTAGGTGCCTTGCGCGAGATCCTGCTCGATCACCGTGCGCAGGAAGTTGGTGGCCTTTTCAGGCTTGTCGGACTTGCCGGTCTTGTGGTTGTTGGGAGCACTCATGCCGTGCAGTTTATCGAGCGCACCGCTCCGGCGGCACGGCGGGCGCGTCGAGGGCCGTCGTGATAGTCTGCCAGCCGCCCAGTGGGCGCGCGGCCACCGGCCCAGGTGGTGAGGATTTCCCGATGAGGCAGCACGACGGATTGCTCGAAGATTGGCGCAGCCGCGCGCTGGCGCTCGAAGCCGAGGTGGCCAAGGCGATCGTCGGCCAGGCTGCGGTGATCCGGCTCATCAACATCGCGGTTTTCGCCCGGGGCCATGTGCTGCTCGAAGGCGACGTGGGCGTGGGCAAGACGACCCTGTTGCGGTCATTCGCGCGCGCCATCGGTGGCGCCTTCATGCGGGTCGAAGGCACGGTCGACATGATGCCGAACGACCTGCTGTATCACACCTATCTCGGCGAAGACGGCCGCCCGCGTGTCGATCCCGGCCCGCTGCTCACACACGGCGAGGCCCTGGCGACTTTCTTCTTCAACGAGATCAACCGAACCCGGCCGCAGGTGCAAGCGTTGCTGCTGCGGGCGATGGCCGAGCGATCGGTGACCGCCTTCAACCGCGAGCACCAACTGCCCAACCTGCTGGTATTTGCCGACCGTAACCGCGTCGAGCGTGAAGAAACATTCGAGCTCGCCTCGGCCGCCCGCGATCGTTTCATGTTCGAGGTGTCGCTGGAGATGCCCACCGACGAAGCGGTCCAGCGCGCTCTGATCTTCGACACCAGCTTTCACGATGCCGACGCACTCATCGAGCGGGTGGCCCCTGGCGTGGTGCGGTTCGACGAGCTGAACGCCATCGCCGCCGCGATTCAAGCCTCGGTGCAGGCCTCGCCGGCCCTGCAGCAGTACGTGCACCGGCTGTGGAGCGCCACCCGCGAGCCGGCGCGGCATGGCGTGCGCATCGACGGGGTGGACATGACCCGCCTCATCGCCGCCGGCGCCAGCCCGCGGGCGATCAGCATGCTCACCAAGGCGGCTCGTGTGGCGGCCTGGCTGGATGGGCGCGATCATCTGGTGCCCGAAGATGTGCAAGGCGTGTTTGCCCAGGCGCTGCGGCATCGCATCTTCTTCACACCGATCTACGAAATGCGCCGCGCCGAGATGGCGGATGCACTGGTCGACGGCATCCTCGCCAGCGTGTCGGCGCCGTGATCAAGCCCGACCAGCCCTCGGCGACACCCGCGCCGGAGTTCCCCGAGTTTCCCGAGTTCGCGGAGTTCCATTACCGGGCCCGCTTCCCGGCCCGCTCGCTGATGCCCGGTGCGCATGCCAGCCGGGTGCATGGCCCAGGCTTGGACGTGGCCCCCATCGTGCCGATCCTGAACGCCCGCGATCCGCGCCGGCTCGATCTGCGCGCTTCGCTGCGCGATCCTTTCGGCGGCTGGTGGGTGCGGCAGTTTCATCAGCGATCCAGCCTCCGCGTGGTGTTGCTGGTGGATGTTTCGGCCTCGATGGTGGCGATGCCCGATCGCGATGTGCAGGCGCTGGTGAACGGCTTTGCGATGGCGCTGAAACAATCGGCGCAGCGCATCGGTGATGCGTTTGGCCTCATCGCCTTCGATCGCGAGCCGCTGGCACAGCTCACGCTGGCGCCCACACGGGGCCGGCAGGCCGCAGGCGTGCTGCTCGACCGGCTTGCCGCGCACGCCTATGCGGGCAGTTCCGCGCAAGGCATCCTGCAACTGCCGGCGCTGTTGCCCCGGCAGCCGGCACTGGTGTTCCTGATGTCGGATTTCTGCTTCGCTGTCGATCAACTGGACACTGCCCTCGACGGCATGGCGGCCCACGATGTGGTGCCGGTGTGGCTGGGCAGCACGCGCTCGCTCATCGACGAGCAAGCCAACGGCCTCGTCGAGCTGCGCGATGCGGAGACGCTGCGCCCGCGCACCGTGTGGTTGCGACGCGGCCTGCGCGAACGCTGGGCCGCGCAGCAGCAAGCGCACGACGCCGCGGTGCAGGCGTGTCTGGCGCGCCACCAGCGGGTCGCGCTGCGGCTGGGCAGCCGCTTCGATGCCGACGCCGTGACCGACTATTTCGCCACGCGGCATTGATGCCGTGCGCACGATGCGGCTGATGTTCGCTCGCTGGAGCCTGGCCTGCGCCTTGAGTCTGGCGTCGGCATGGCCCCTGCCTGTGATCGCGCAAGGCATTGAATTGCGCGTGGAAGAGCCGCGCGCCTACGGCTACGTGATCGGCGATCTCGTCGAGCGGCGAGTGAGCTGGGATCTGCCCGCCGGAGGCAGCCTGCCGGCCGATGCGTTGCCGCGCCCGGGCCGTGTCAACAACTGGCTCGAACTGCGCGAGGCGCACGTCGAGAACCAGGGTGCGCGGGCCGAGTTGCTGCTCACCTACCAGGTGATCAACGCGCCGGACAAGGTGACGACCACCGCGTTGCCGGCGCTGCGGCTGAATGCCGCACCGGTGGCCGGCGCTGCGAGCGCTGCATCGGCAACTGCATCCGCAACGACAGCGGCAAATTCAGCGCCCATCGACATCGGCCCCTGGCCGATCACGGTGTCGCCGATCACACCGGAGTTTGTATTGGCGCGCGCCGGCCTGGAAGCGCTGCAGCCCGACGTGCAGCCGCAGCCGCAGCCGCTGCGGCCGATCGTGGGCCGCTTGTCGATGTGGTGTTTGCTGCTGCTGGTGGCCGGCTGGCTGCTGGCGGCGCGGCGCGAGCCGAGGCTGGCTTTCTGGCGCCGCAACGCGCCGTTCCGCGATGCGCTGGCCGATCTGAGACGCTTGTCGCGCGGGCGAGGCGCCACAGGCGAGGATCGCTACCGCGAGGGCCTGACGCGCCTGCATCAGGCGTTCGACGCCACGGCGGGGCGAGCGCTCTTTGCGCAACGCCTGGAGCCGCTGTTCACCGCCAGGCCGGGGCTGCGGCCGCTGGCGTCGGAGGTGGAGGCGTTCTATGCCGAATCGCGGCGGGTTTTCTTTGCCGCTGAACCCGCCCAAGTTGGCGTGAACCACCCGCCATCGGCGCTGCCATCGCTCACCGCCCTGTGCCGGCGGCTGGCCCAGCTGGAGGCCGGGCGGTGATGTCGTTCGACCAGATCGGCTGGCTGGTGCTGCTGCCCCTGGCGCTGCTGCCGCTGTGGCGCGGGCGGCGCGATTCGGCGGTGATGCATCCGTGGCTGGCGCTGGTGCCGCGCGACGCGCTATCGGCGTGGATCGATTGGCTGCTGCGCCTGACGGCTGCGGCGGCGATCGCGCTCACCGTATTGGCCATGGCCGGGCCGCATCAGGGCGAGCAGGAGGTGGAGCGTATCGGGCAGGGCGCGGAGATCGTGGTGGTGCTCGATCGCAGCCGCAGCATGGACGAATCCTTCAATCGCAAACGCAACGCGGATGGATTCAGAGAGTCGGATGGCGCTGACGAGAGCAAGTCGGCGGCGGCGCGGCGCATCGTGTCGGAGTTTGTCAGGCAGCGCAGCCACGATGCCTTTGCGATGGTTCTCTTTTCGGCGCAGGCCCTGCCCATCCTGCCCTTCACCCAGAAGCAGGACGTGATCCTCGCCGCCATCGATGCCAGCGGCGTGGGCAAAGGCCTGGGCAATACCGACATCGGCCGCGCCTTGCTGGCCGGTGTGCGCAATTTCGACGATCGCCCCTATCAAGGCTCGCGTGCCGTCGTGTTGATCTCCGATGGCGGCGCGCAGCTCGATACCGACACGCGCCAGCGCCTGGCCACGGCCCTCAAGCGCAGCCACGTGGGTGTCTACTGGATCTACCTGCGTGGCGGCAACGGCCGCAAACTGGTGCTCGACGGTCCCGCAACACCGGGTGAGGGCGAGCAGATGCCCGAGCAATCGCTGCACGACTATCTATCCGGCCTGGGCCTGCCGTATCGGGTGTACGAAGCCGAAAGGCCCGAGGCCGTGCAACGCGCGGTGGACGATCTCGGCCTGGTCGAGCAACGCCCGATCGTCTACACCGAACTGCTGCCGCGCCGCGATCTCGTGCCGATGTGCCTGGGCGTGGCGCTGACGGCTGTGCTGCTCTTGCTGGGTTCGCGTGTGTTGCTGGCCAGGCGGTGGGCATGACGACCTGGCCGGCCCTGCGGGTCACACCCGAGCGGCGCGCCCGCCTGCGGCGCATGGTGCTGCCCGCCCTGGCGCTGCTGCTGTCGGGGCTGGCGATCCACGAAGGCTGGGTGCTGGCGCAAGCGCTGCGTTTCAACCGGGCGATCGCCGAGGGCGCGGTCGAGCCCTTGGCCATGACGCCCGCGCCGGCGGCATCGGTGGCTTCATCGAACGCCGGCGCCAGCCCCGTGACCAGCCCGACGCCGGTATCCCGCTCGGAGCCGGCACCGATGTTGTTCGTGCACGCCTGGCGCGCCGCGCGCCTGGGGCGCCATCAGGATGCGCTGGCGCTTTACACCGCCGCGGCGGCCGATCCGCGCATCGCCACGGCGGCGCTCTACAACAGCGGCAACGTTCACTTGCGCGAAGCCTTGGCGCTGGCCGAACGCAACGCCCTGGCGCAAACGCCGGCGCCGATCGAACTGGCCAAGCGGCAGTTTCGCGAAGCGCTGCGCAGCGATCCCACTTACTGGCCCGCCAAATACAACCTCGAACGGGCCTTGCGCCTGTCGCCCGAAGTGGAAGACGACGCCGCCATGCCGGCGCCGCTGCAATCGGAGCGGGCGGTGACCACGATGCGTGGCTTCACGCTGGGGCTGCCGTGATGGCGTGGTTGGCCCGGCTGCCGCGCGCCACGAAGCTGCTCATCGGCGCCGCGCTGGCGCTGATCGTGGCCTGGCTCGGCCCGCGCTGGCCGCTGCCCGGCAACACCTGGAACCATGTGGTGGTGATCGACATCACCCAGAGCATGAACACGCGCGATATGCCGGTGGACGGCGAACCCGCGTCGCGCCTGGCTTTTGCCAAGCGCGCGCTGCGCGAATCCATCGCCGCCATGCCGTGCGGCTCGAAGATCGGCCTGGGCGTGTTTGCCGAATACCGCATCCTGCTGCTGCTCAGCCCGGTGGAGGTGTGCTCTAACTACAACGATCTGCCGGCGATCATCAATCGCATCGACGGCACGATGTCGTGGGCGGGCGCCAGCGAAGTGGGCAAGGGCGTGGGTTCCGCGGTGCGCACCTTGCGCACGATGGCCGATCCGCCAAGCCTGATCTTCGTCACCGATGGCCATGAGGCACCGCCACGCCGCCTGGGCGAGAGGCCGCGTTTCGACGAGCCGGTGGGTGCCGTGCGTGGCACGATCGTCGGCGTCGGCGGCGATGTGCTGACGCCCATCCCCAAACGCGATGTCGACGGGCGCCTGATCGGCGAATGGGGCGCCGACGACGTGCTGCAAACCGACACCATCAGCCTCGGGCAAACCCAGGAGGGCGCCAAGCAGTCGCTGGTCGACGAAAACGGACAGCCGATCAAGGCGATTGCCGGCACCGGCACCGAGCACCTGTCCACGCTCAAGGAGGCCCATTTGCGTGAACTGGCCGATGTCACCGGTCTGGGCTATGTGCGTCTGCGCGCGAGCGCCGATCTGGCCAGCGCGCTGCGCGATCCGGCGCTCTCCCGCCGCGCCGCGGTGCCCTGGGATCTGCGCATCGTGCCGCTGTGTCTGGCGCTGGCCCTGTTGTGCGCCGCTTATCTGCCGCGTTTCGGGGTTCGTCGTCGGCTGACCTCGGCTACGGGATTACCCGCCTTGCCGGGCGAGACCGGCACCTCGTTTACACCCGGCAACGGATAAGTTGTCAACGGCACCGCCTTGGTCGTGCGTTGTGAGGGGGCCAGGCCACAGCCAAGACGTTCTTGGGGCCGACACCCCGCAGGAGTCAGCGATGAAAAAAACCCTTGTGATCACCTCCGCCGCCGCGCTTGCCGCCCTGATGATGATCGTGTCGGCGCCGGCATTTGCCGGAGTCTCCTTGTCGATCGGCCTGAATCTGCCCATCGCCCCCGGTGTGCGCATCGGCGCCTCGATCGGTCACCCCGGCTACGGTCGCGGATACCGCGTGCTGCCACCGCCTCCCCGGGTGCTGCTTCCGGCCCCGGTGATTTACGCGGCGCCGGTGGCGTATTACCCGCCGGTTTATGCCGCGCCGGTGGTGTATTCCCGGCCGCTGGTGATCTCCGCGCCCCCACGGCGCGTGTTTCGTGCGGCGCCGCCGCCGCCGCGGTGGGGATCGCCGCGCCCGAACGGGCCCATCGGCTTCAGCGCGCCGGGCGACAAGCGCCGCGGCTGATCACACACCGCCCGTGGTGGCGCCGGGAGGCGCCGCGCGGGCCTTGGTTCTTTCAAGGCTGGCGCTTGCGCAAGGCGTCCATCTCGGCTTTGAGCATGCGCTCGCGCACGCCATCACCTTGCAGGCTGACGAGGGTGACGACGCCATGGATGGCCAGCCCCAGGCCCCAGCCCCACAGCGGAAACACGTTCCACCGAAGGCCGCCCGTGTAGGTGCTGGCGGCATAAAGCCCCAGGTTCACCAGCACAAAGACCAGCGCGTGCATGTAAAAACCCATCTTGAGGCCAACACGCCGCTTGGCTCGACGCAGCAACTCGGATTCGCTGGAAGGCAGTTCGTTGTCCATGGGAAAGACTCCTGGTGGTTGGATGAGGAAAAAGGCGTTGGCGGTGTGAATGCCGCCGATGCATGAATGACGACGCGTCACAAGCCCTTGAACAGGTGAGCGTATAGCCGGCTGGCGACAAGCCTTTCCGGCCGGCCGCGCAGGCTGAGGGTGACCTTGCCGGATTCGTCGCGCTCGGCACGGGTGATCGCCCGCACCTGCACCACCACGCCGCGGTGCACCTGCCAGAAGCGTTGGGCATCGAGTTGCGGCAGCAGGTCGCGCAGCGACAGGCGAATCAGGTGCTCGCGATCGGCTGTGACCACGCGCACGTATTTGTCGGCTGCTTCAAAATACAGCACCTCGTCCACCGGCACCATGGTGACGACCTGGCCCGCACTGGCCGGGATCACGTCCAGCCGTGGCGCAGCCTGCAGCGGCGAGGCCAGCAACGAGCGCAGTTGCGCCATCGTGTGCTCCAGGGTGGTGTCAGCCCCCGCCCCCGCCGGCTGCGCGGCGCCCGCAGCCGCCACGCTCGCCAGCCGCCGCTGCAAACGCACCACGCACTCGGCCAGGCGATCGGGCTGCACCGGCTTGACGAGGTAGTCCACCGCCTGCACGTCGAAGGCCTGCAGCGCGTATTGGTCGTAGGCCGTCACGAACACCAGCAGCGGAAACTCGGCCGCCGCGTCATCGGGCCAGTCTTCGGCCAGTGCCCGCGCGGCTTCCAGGCCGGTGATGCCGGGCATGCGAATGTCGAGAAAGCACACTTGCGGGCGCAGCGTGAGGGCCGATTGCACAGCGGCGTCGCCGTCGCCTACCGAGGCCACGACGCGCAGCGCCGGCCACAGGCGTGCCAGCTCGGCTTGGAGGGCCTGCGCCAGCAAGGGTTCGTCTTCCGCGATCAAGGCGGTGGGCAGGTGCGGGGTGGGCATATCAGGCTTCCAGGGGAATGTGCAGTGTGGCGAGGGTGCCGCCTTCGGGGCCTTCGGCGTTGCGCAGGTCGAGTGAGGCTGCGCCGTGATACACCGCCGCCAGGCGCTCACGCACCTGGTGCGTGCCAAAGCCTTCTCTGCGCGACGTGGTCGAATCCACCAGGCCGATGCCAGTGTCGCGCACGGTGATCACCAGCGTGGTGCCCGCCGCATTGCGCCGGGCCGCCACCTCGATGCGGCCGCCGCTCACTTTGGGCTCCAGGCCGTGTTTGATGCAGTTCTCGACCAGCGGCTGCAACAGCAGCGGCGGCACCGGATGGACGCGCAGATCGGCAGGCAGGTCCAGGGCGAAGACCAAACGCGGGCCCATCCGGATGGCCATCAGTTCGAGATAGTCAGCCGTGCGATCGAATTCGGCGCTCAACGCATGGGCGTTGGTGAGCGATGCGTTCAGCGTGGCGCGCAGAAAGGCGATGAGCCGGTCGAGCATCGCCTGGGCGCGGGGCGCGTCGAGCGCGATGAGCACCCGCAGGTTGGCCAGGGTGTTGAACAACATGTGCGGCTCGAGTTGCGATTCGAGCAGCTTGAGCCGGGTTTCGGTGGCGGCGCGGCGTGCGCTCTCCGCGGCTTGGCGTTCACGCGCCAGGCGTTCGGTGGTGGCCGAGAAATAAACCGCCAGAGAGGTGGCGATCAAGGTGAGCACCACCACCGCCCGGTTATCGAGCAGGCTGGGCGAGCGGAAGCCGGTGAGGGCGTCGGCGATCGGCGTGCCCACGCTGTAGCCCAGGGCGCTGCCGACGATCACGCTGACGATCAACGAGGAGGTGCCCCTTCCCGCAGCCAGCAGGGCGGGTGATGCGCCAGCCCATGTCATCACCCGGTTGATCGACAGGCGGATTCCTTCGATGAACAACCAGCAGGATGTGCCGATGCAAACCGCGTAGAGCCTGGCGGTGACAAACGACGAGCTGGCATCGAGCAGCCAGAACACATAGGCGATGAACAAACACAGGCCCTGCGCGAACAAGCCGTGCTTGAGCGGGTTGCGCCACGCCTGGGCCGGCTGTTGGGGATCGCCGACGCAGATGCCTGCTTCGTCGGGGGGAGAGGCCATGGGCGCATTCTCGGCGATGGGGTGCGGTGGCAAGTTCATGGACCGCATGTTCGGTTGCCGGCGCGGTG
>JANMAS010000198.1:0-8788 GCA_031359975.1 Burkholderiales bacterium | reverse complement strand
CACCGCGCCTCGCCATCTCGGCCTGCAGCGCCAGGGCCACTTCGTCGGCGCCCACCGCCAGCGCCGCCGAATCGCGCGGCACGTAGATCGTCACAGGGTTCGACACGGCATTCATGCTGCGCTCCGGAGTGATTCCACCAGCTTGTCGAAGCGTGCGGGCGTGACCCGCGCATGGGGTTGATCGTCTACCGTGAGCGCGGGCGACATCGCGCACAGCCCCAGGCAATACACCGGCTCCAGGGTGAACTGGCCATCGGCGGTGTGGCCGTGCGATGGGCACGCCAGCGATGCTTCGGCATGCGCCATCAGTGCCTGCGCACCCATCGAGCGGCAGGCTTCGGCCTGGCAGATCTGCACCACATGCCGGCCGGCGGGCTGGCTGCGGAAGTGGTGGTAATACGTGATGACGCCGTGCACCTCGGCACGCGACAGATTGAGGGCCTCGGCGATGGCCGGCACGCTGCTCGAAGGCACATGGCCGATGGCATCCTGCACCGCGTGAAGGATGGGCAGCAAGGCGCCGGGTTCGCCTTGCAGGCGCCCGAGCACATCGGCGACGGTGGCGGCCATGGCGGCTGTGGCTGCGGCGGAAACAGCGGCAGCGGTGGAGGAGGGCTCGGCGGCGGTTGGCGTCATGGGCTCTCTCGAGGGCAGGCGGTGGGCGGGTCCAGGTTAATATGCTCTGGACAACCTATTTGAGCGCGATCATCCGACAACCGCGTACGCATTCATTCTAGACAGCCATTACCTCGCGGGCAATGAGGGAAAGCGTCGGATATCGATGAGAGGAAGTAAATCGTCTAATATGCTTTTGAGAGCCTAAATACAAACCCGATGCATAAGGTATCGATCCAGCCGCAGTGGACGATCCAGCGCCCCGACGGGCTGGCGCTGTCGCCACGCCTGCTGGCGTTGCTGGTGCAGGTGCACGAGCACGGCAGCCTGGCGGCGGCTTGCCAGAAGTCGGGCGCGTCGTATCGTCACGCGTGGTCGCTGGTGCGTCAAGGCGAGGCCATCTTCGGCGCACCTTTGCTGATCATGGCGCGGGGCAAGGGCTCCAAGTTGACGCCCTTGGGGCAGAAGCTGGTGTGGGCCGACCACCGCATCGCGGCGCGATTGAAGCCGGCGCTCGACACCCTGGCCTCGGAGCTGGAGGTGGAAATCGGCCGCATCGTGTCGGCCGAGCCGGCGTTGATGCGCATTCGTGCCAGCCATGGCTTTGCGATCGAGAAGCTGATCGAATTTCTCGATCGCGCCGAAGTGCCGGTGGATCGCAAGTACATCGGCAGCCAGGAGGCCGTGGCCGCGCTGCACGATGGTGCGTGCGATGCGGCGGGCTTCCAGCTGCCGATCGGTGAGTTCGAGCCGCGGGCCTTCGCCCACTATGCGCGCTGGTTCGATTTCGGCGCCCATCGGCTGATCGATGTGGCCACGCGCCGCCAGGGTCTGATGGTGGAGCCGGGCAATCCGCGCGGCATCCGCGGTGTGCGCGATCTGGCCGCGCCCGGAGTGCGCTTCATCAATCGCCAGCGAGGCTCGGGCACGCGTTTCTTGCTCGATTGCCTGCTCGAAAAGGAAGGTGTGGATTCCGACCGCATCAACGGCTACGAGCAGGGCGAATACACCCACGCCGCGGTGGCCGCCTACGTGGCCAGCGGCATGGCCGATGTGGGCTTTGGCGTTGAAACGCCGGCGCGCCACTTCAAGCTCGATTTCATCCCGCTGGCCAGCGAGCGCTACTTCCTGCTGTGCCATGAACAAGCACTCGCCACCCCGCACCTGCAAGCCGTGCTGGGCATCCTGGACAGCGATGCCTTCAAGGCGGCGGTGAACGAGCTGCCGGGTTACGACGCCATGCACACCGGGCGGGTGCGTCCGCTGTCGCAGGCGTTTGCCGATCTGATGCCCAAGAGCCCGGCCAGCAACACAGCGGTCAAACGCCCCAGCCGCCGCCCAGCGCCTTGACCAGCTGCACGGTGGATTGCCACTGGGCGGAGCGAGTCTGCGCCAAGGCGCGTTCGGTGGCCAGTGCGCTGCGGTCGGCGTCGGTCACCTCCAGGTAGCTCGACGCGCCTTGTTCGTAGCGCAGCCGGGCCACCCGCAAGGCACGCTCGGCCGCCTGGGTGGCCCGGGTTTGTGCGCTGGCGATGTCGATGCGCTGTTGCAGGTCGCCCAAGGCGTCGTCCACCTCGCGCAGAGCCACCAGCACCCGCTGCCTGAAATTGGCCAGCGCCTCGGCCTGGCTGGCCTGCGCCGCCTTCAGGTTGGCCTGATTGCGCCCGCCATCGAACAGGGGCAGCGACACCGTCGGCCCGATGCTGAACAGCCGTGCCGGCGAGCTGATCAACGAACCCAGATCGCTGCTGGCCAGACCGAGACCGCCGGTGAGGCGAATCGACGGATAAAACGCCGCTTCGGCCACGCCGATCTGCGCGCTGCTGGCGTGCAGCGTGGCCAGCGATTGGGCGATGTCGGGCCGCCGCTTGAGCAGATCGGACGGCACACCCGCCGGCACCAGCGGCACGGCGGGCAAGGCCTGTGTGCCGGTGGCCACCCGCAGGGCACCGGGCGGTTGCCCAGTCAACACCGCAAGGCCGTTTTCGACCAGATTGCGCCGCCGGGCCAGCTCGGCCACATCGGCTTGCGCGTTGGCCAGCTCGGTGCGGGCGCGTTGCAGATCGAGTTCTTGCGTGCTGCCGGCGTCGAAGCGCCGCTGCACCACCTGGAGCGCATCGCGCCGCGAATCGCGCGCGGCGGCCACGATGCGGGCTTCGTCATCGAGCGCACGCAATTGCAGATAGCTGCTGGCGACATCGGCGCTGAGCAACACCCGCGCGGTATCGGCTTCGGCCGAACTGGCGTCGAGCTGGGCTTGCGCCACCTCGGTCTGCCGCTTCACCCGGCCCCAGAAATCGAGCTCCCAGCCCAGCGTGGCCTGCACCGCGAACTGGTTGGCTTCGATCGCGCGGGGCTGGCCCAGCACGACCGGTGCGGTGGCAACCTCCTGCGAGGTGCGAAAGCGCTGGGCGGAGCCATCGGCGCTCAGCCGTGGCGAGGCATCGGCGCTGGCCGCACCCAGCAGGGCGCGCGCCCTCTCGCTGCGCGCGGCGGCGGCAGCCAAGGTGGGGCTGTCGGCCAGCGCGGCGCGTTCGAGGGCGTCGAGTTGGGCGTCGCCGAAGATCGTCCACCAGTCGGCCGGCACGGCGGATGCCCCCGGGGCGGTGGTGGTTGACTTGAACGCCGCCGGCGTTGGCGCTTGCGGGGCCACGAAATCGGGCCCCACGGCGGCGCATGCCGATAGCGCGGCGATGGCCAGCACGCCGAGCGCCATGTGAAGAGGCCGATGGCGGAGGGGGGAGCTCATGGTCGGTTCCGTTTCAAGAAGGGTCAATGCCCGCCGCCGCCCGCGCCGCCGATCACCCGCTTGCCCATCCAGACAAACAGGATGCAGGCCAGCAGGGCCACGCCGAGGATCATGAAGGCATCGTTGTAGGCCATCACGAAGCTGTCGCGACGCACCACGTTGTCGATCGTGCGGATCGCCATGTCTTGCGCGCTGGCCGCGTCGATGCCCTTGGCTATGAAGTTCTGCGCCAGGGTGTCGAGCCGCGATTGGGTGGCCAGGTCGTACAGGCTCACCGATTCGCCGATGCGGGCGGAGTGGAAGTGCTCGCGGTTGGTGAGCATCGTGGCGAGGGTGGCAATGCCCACCGAGCCGCCGAGGTTGCGCATCATGTTGAACATGCCGGAGGAACTGGCCAGCTGCGACATAGGGATGCCCTGCGTGGCGAAATTGGTGAGCGTGATCATGATCAGAGGCTGGCCGAGCGCGCGCACGATCTGGGCGGCGATCAGCTCCGGGCCGGCGGTCTCGGCCGACATGCCGGTGTTCATGAAACACGAAGCGGCGAAGAGCAGCAGGCCCACGCTGAGCATCAGCCGGTTGTCGACCAGCGTAGACACCTTGGCGGCGAACGGCATGATGAACAGCTGCGGCAAGCCCATCCACATGATCACCATGCCGATCTGCATCGGCGTGTAGTTGGCGATCTGGCCCAGGTACAGCGGCAGGATGAAGGCCGAGCCGTACAGGCCCATGCCGGTGGTGAAGGCGATCACGCTGGCGATGAGGAAGCTCGGGCGGCCGAAGATGCGCAGGTCGATGAACGTGTTTTCGCGCGTCAGGCCGCGCCAGATCCAGGCCAGGATGCCCACCACCGCGAGCACGGCGGTGGTGCGGATGAAGTTGCTGTCGAACCAGTCCTTGGCATTGCCTTCTTCGAGCATCGCGGTGAGCGAACCCAGGCCGATGGCCATCACCGCGATGCCGAACCAATCCACCGTGCGCAGCGCGCCCAGCTTCATCGGCTCGCGATCCAGGCCCCAGGCGATGCCGGCGAGCAGCAGCAGGCCCGGCACCCAGTTGATGTAGAAGATGGAGGGCCAGCCGTAGGCTTCGGTGAGCCAGCCGCCCACCGTGGGCCCGAGCGTGGGCGCGAGCGTGGCGGTGATGCCGAACAGCGCCAGGCCGATCGGCCGTTTGGGCAGCGGCAGCAGGCGCGTGACCAGCGTCATCGCCATCGGAATCAGCACCCCGCCGGTGAAGCCTTGCAGGGCTCGAAACACGATCATGCTTTCCAGGCTCCATGCGGTGCCGCACAGCGTGGAGAAGATGAGGAACAGCAGCACGTTGACGATCAGGTAGCGGCGCGTGGAAAACACCATCGCCAGGAATCCCGCCAGCGGAATGACGACGATCTCGGCCACCAGATAGGCGCTCGAAATCCACGAGCCTTCTTCCTGCGTGGCCGACAGCGCGCCGAGGATTTCCTTCAGCGAGGCGTTGGTGATCTGGATGTCGAGCACCGCCATGAAGGCGCCGAGCAGGCCGGCCATCACGGCCACCCAGGTGCGCAAGGGAACCTGGGTCGCGGAGGCCGCGGCTGGCGCGCCGGCCGGCACGAGCGTTGAGGTGGTGGTCATGGGATCGGCGCCTTGAGCGTCAAGCGCGCAGATCCACCGACACGGTGGCCGACATGCCGGGCACGATGCGGCCTTTGAGGTCGGCGATGTCCTTGTCGTCGAACACCAGTTTCACCGGCACGCGCTGCACGATCTTGGTGAAGTTGCCGGTGGCGTTATCCGGCGGCAGCAGCGCGAACTGCGCGCCCGAAGCCGGCGAAAAGCTCTGCACAAGGGCGTGGAACTCCCGGCCGGGGAAGGCATCGATGCGCACCAGCGCCGTTTGATTCGGCTTCATCTTCGCGAGTTGCGTTTCCTTGAAATTGGCGGTTACCCAGACATCGCTTTCCACCACGGCCAGCAGCTGCTGCCCCGGCTGCACACGCTGGCCCACTTCCACCGTGCGCTTGCCGATGCGCCCATCGCTCGGCGCCAGCACCTGGGTGTAGCCGAGTTGCTGCTCGGCATCCTTGAGCTGCGCCACCAGAGCCGCCCTTTGCGCCACAGCGGATTCGCGCGAGGCGGCGGCAGCGCCGATCGTTTCCGACGCGGCGGCGGCTTGAGCGCGGCGGGCTGCCACATCCGCCGCGGCCGCGTCTCGCGCGGCGGTGGCGGCGTCGAACTCCTGTTTCGATACCGCCCGCAACTCGCCGCTGTACAGCAGGCGGGCGCGATCGGCCTCGTGCTCGGTGCGCACGAGCACGGCCTGCGCCTGCGCTGTCTGGGCCACCGCCGCGGCGGCCTGGGCTCGGGCCTGCGCGATCTGGGCGCCGCTGCCGCTGACCAGCGCATCCACCTGCGCGATCTGTGCCTTCAGGCGTTCGAGTTGCACCTGCTGGTCAGCCGCGTCGAGCACCAGCAAGGGTGTGCCGGCGCTGACGCTGGCGTTGTCTTGCGCGCTCACCTGCACCACCACACCGGCGATGCGGGCCGACACCGGATGCACGTGGCCGCTGACCACCGCGTTGTCGGTCTCCGCAAAGTGCGTTCCCACCCACCACAGACGCGCGCCAAACGCAGCGGCAGCCACGAGCACGATGACACCGATGCCGATCAGGCGCCAGGGTGGGCCGGTGCGTCGATCGGCCGAATCCGGGGGCGAGGCCAGGGCCAGGGCCGGTGTGCCGGTGGCACTGGCGGCCACGGCAGGTTGGGTTTGTGCACTCATGACATCGATCCCTGTTGATTTGGGTCGCGCCACTGTGGGAGAGGCGCTGGCGCGCAGGGTTTGTGCGCCGATGTCGGCACTGTAGAGAATCTCAGAGATTGGAACTAGACTAAGAATGATCAACACTTTGTTCCGAAAATGGAACGTTTGCCATGACGCTCAAGATCGACGATCTGCTCCTGCTCGCCGATGTGCACCGCGCGGGCTCGCTCACCGCCGGCGCCAAGCGCCTGGGCATGCCCAAGGCCACCGTGAGCCGGCGCCTGGCCGCGCTGGAGGCATCGGTTGGCACGCGGGTGTTTGTGCCCGGCGCGCGCCGCTTGCAACTCACCGAGTTTGGTCAGGAGCTGGCTGATCGCGCAGCGCGCCACCGCGACGAGATCGATGACACCCGGCACTGGATCGGTGCCCAGGAGACCGCGCCCACCGGCCGCCTGCGAATCGCCGTGCCGGCGGAGTTTGCGACGATGCTGATGGCCGAGAGCATGGCGCGCTTTGTGCGGCGCTACCCCGAGGTGCAGCTGGAGATCGATACCGCGCCGCGCCAGGTGGACCTGAACAACGAGCCGGTCGACCTGCTGATCCGCTTCGGCCCGCTACCCGATTCAAACCTGGTGGCGCGGCGCCTGATGGTGCTGGAGCGTGGCCTGTATGCGAGCCCGGTCTATCTCGCCGAGCGCAGCGTGCCGCGCACGCCGGCCGATCTGCGGCGCCATCAGTTTGTGGTGCTGGCACAGGCGCAAGGGCATTTGCAGCGGCTGCAATGGGGCCGGCGCAGCGCGGAGGTGGTGCCCAGCGGGCCGATCCAGTGCAACTCGATCGGCCTGACCCGCGCGCTGGTGCTGGCCGGTGGCGGTATCGCGTCGTTGCCACATGGCATGGTGCATGCCGACGTGACCGCCGGCACGCTGGTGGCGGTGTTGCCGCAATGGCAGTTCGAGCCGCTGCCGGTTTCTTTGCTCACCTCCAGCCGCAAGCTGTTACCGGCCAAGACACGCGCTTTCATCGAGCATTTGTTCGAGACGCGGCCGGCGTGGGCGCAGCCTGTCTGAAGCGCGCGGCGCGATTGTCAATCGGGCGATGCGGCAGCGGCCAGCCCGTTGCGGAAGTGCGCCACCGTCAACCGCGACGCCGCCTTGGCATCGCGGTTCTCGAGCGCTTCCATCAAGGCCCGATGCTCGGCCAGTGATTCGGCGATCCGGCCCTGTTTGAACAGCGAATGATGGCGATTGAGCTTCATCATCTTGCGCAGATCGAGCACGATCTGCAGGCGCCATCGGTTGCCGGCAACAGCCAGCAGCTTCATGTGAAACTCTTCGTTGAGGGCGAAGAACAGGTCGCGCTGGCGGGATGCCTTTTCGAGCCGCTGGTGCAGCTCGACCAGCTGCACCATCTCGCCCTCGGTGGCCTTGGTGGCGGCTTCGGCGGCGGCGTCGCTCTCCAGCAGCGCCAGCAGGTGGTAGATGTCGGTCACGTCGCTGGCCGACATCTCGGTCACGTATGCACCGCGCCGCACCTTCATCGTGATCAGCCCTTCCGCCGCGAGCACTTTCAGGGCTTCGCGCAACGGTGTGCGGCTGATGCCGAATTCGGCGGCGAGCTTTTGCTCGTCGATCCAGCTGCCCGGCTCGTGCACCCGCTCGAAGATGCGCTGGCGCAAGCGCTCGGCGACGTCCTGGTACAGGGCGCGGGGTGACAGGGATTCGGAATGGTTCATTTCTAATTCATAATTATGCATCAGGTATGATGGTTTTCGGCGATCCGCAATGAGCGTAGATTGCGAAGCCCGGGCGCCGCTGGCATGGCGGGCTCGGGCGGGCGTGAGTGAGAGCGGGTGAGAACGGCTAACAGGGCGAGGAGCGGTCGATGGCAGGTGACACAGAGTTCGAGCGGGCCTCGATGGCGCAATGGGCCAAGGCCGCCGCCAAGTCGGCCCCCGGCGGCTCGGCGCAGGCGCTGAACTGGGTCACGCCCGAAGGCATCGTCGTCAAGCCGCTGTACACCGTGGCCGACGTGGAGCAACTGCCCCACACCGATACGCTGCCGGGCTTCGAGCCCTTCATCCGCGGGCCGCAGGCCACGATGTACGCGGTGCGGCCATGGACGATCCGCCAGTACGCCGGCTTTTCCACCGCCGAAGAATCCAACGCGTTTTACCGCCAGGCCCTCGCGGCGGGCGCCCAGGGTGTGAGCGTGGCGTTCGACCTTGCCACCCATCGCGGTTACGACAGCGACCACCCGCGCGTGACCGGCGATGTGGGCAAGGCCGGTGTGGCCATCGATTCGGTCGAGGACATGAAGATCCTCTTCGACGGCATCCCGCTCGACACCGTGAGCGTGAGCATGACGATGAACGGCGCGGTGCTGCCGGTGCTGGCGGGCTATGTGGTGGCGGCCGAGGAGCAGGGCATCGCGCAGGATCAGCTCTCGGGCACGATCCAGAACGACATCCTCAAGGAGTTCATGGTCCGCAACACCTATATCTATCCGCCCGGACCCAGCATGCGGATCGTGGCCGACATCATCGAGCACACGGCCAAGTTCATGCCGAAGTTCAACTCGATCTCGATCTCCGGCTATCACATGCAGGAGGCTGGCGCGAACCTGGTTCAGGAGCTCGCCTTCACGCTGGCCGACGGACTCGAGTATGTGCGCGCC
>JANMAS010000114.1:0-9380 GCA_031359975.1 Burkholderiales bacterium | reverse complement strand
CGCTGGAAGAAGGCGGCTTGCCGCTGGCGGTAATCGTGATGCTGGCCGCGCTGCCGGCGGGCAGCAACGTGCTGATCTTCAGCCAGCGCTACCGCACGCTGGAGGTAGAGGCCACCGCGACCATCGTGTTCTCGACACTGGCCTACGCCATCACCGCGCCGCTGTGGCTGCTGATCCTGGGCGTGTTGCCGAGCTGAGCCGATAGCGGGTGGACAGGGTTGAACACGCGGAGCGAGACGCCCGCGCGCGGCGGCGCGACAATCCGGCGATGGACCTTTCCGACACCGCCGCCTACATGGCGCATCTCGGCGCCACCGCGCGTGCCGCGGCCGCCGGCATTGCGGCGTCGTCCACCGCGTCGCGCAACGCGGCGCTGCGGGCGCTGGCCGCGCGGCTGCGCGCGCAGGTGGATGCGCTGGTCGAGGCCAATGCCAAGGATGTCGAAGCCGCTCGGGCACGCGGCCTGGCCGCACCGCTGGTCGATCGCCTGCGGCTCACGCCCCAGGTGATCGCCACCGTGGCCGAAGGCTGCGAGCAACTGGCCGCGATGCCGGATCCGATCGGCGAGATCGTCGAACTCAAGCAACGGCCCAGCGGCATCTCGGTGGGGCGCATGCGCGTGCCGCTGGGTGTGTTCGGCATGATCTACGAAAGCCGGCCGAACGTGACGATCGAAGCCGCGTCGCTGGCCATCAAGAGCGGCAATGCCTGCATCCTGCGCGGCGGCTCCGAGGCCCTGCAATCGAATCTGGCGCTGTGGCGCGAAGTGCGCGCCGCGCTCGGGGAAGCAGGCCTCAACCCCGACACCGTGCAGATGGTCGAAACCGCCGATCGCGACGCGGTGGGCCGGCTGATCACCATGCCCGAGCATGTGGATGTGATCATCCCGCGCGGCGGCAAGAGCCTGATCGAGCGCATCAGCGCCGAATCGAAAGTGCCGGTGATCAAGCACCTGGATGGCAACTGCCACACCTACATCGATGCGCAGGCCGACATGGACATGGCGGTGGCGGTGACCGACAACGCCAAGACGCAGAAGTACAGCCCCTGCAACGCCACCGAATCGCTGTTGGTACATGAGCGCATCGCAGCGGCGTTTTTGCCGCGCATCGGGGCGATCTTCGCGGCCAAGGGCGTGGAGATGCGCTGCGATGCCGCGGCGCGCCAGTGGCTTGAACCAGTGTCCGCACTCAAGGTGATCGACGCCACCGAGGCGGATTGGTCCGAGGAATACCTCGCGCCGATCATCAGCGTGAAGGTGGTGGCTTCGCTCGATGAGGCGATCGCGCACATCAACCGTTATGGATCGCATCACACCGATGCCATCGTGACCACCCACCATGCCCATGCGATGCGCTTTCTGCGCGAGGTGGATTCGGCCAGCGTGATGGTCAACACCAGCACGCGCTTTGCCGATGGCTTCGAGTACGGCCTGGGCGCCGAGATCGGCATCAGCACCGACAAGCTGCACGCCCGCGGCCCGGTGGGGCTCGAAGGGCTCACCTCGATGAAGTGGGTGGTGCTGGGGCAGGGCGAGGTTCGGGTTTGATGGATGCCATCGTGCAGATCCAGCCCGGTGAGTCGGCGCTCGTGCTGTTTTCGGGCGGGCAGGATTCCACCGCCTGCCTGGTGTGGGCGCTCCAGCGCTACGAGCTGGTCGAAACCGTGGGCTTCGGTTATGGCCAGCGCCACCGCATCGAACTCGAATGCCGCGACGTGGTGCTCGATCAGCTGCGCGAGCAGTTCCCGCACTGGGCCGCGCGCCTGGGCGCCGACCATCTGCTCGATCTCTCCTTGATCAGCCAGATCGGCGACAGCGCGCTCACCTCCGAGCGCGCCATCGCGATGCAGGCCAACGACCTGCCCAACACCTTTGTGCCTGGCCGCAATCTGATGTTTCTCGTGTTCGCGGCCGCCTTGGCCTACCGGCGCGGCGCCAACACGCTGGTGGGCGGCATGTGCGAAACCGATTATTCCGGTTATCCCGATTGCCGCGACAACACGATGAAGGCCACCCAGCTGGCCTTGTCGCTCGGGCTGGAATCGCGCATGACGGTGCAGACACCGTTGATGTTCCTGACCAAGGCGCAGACCTGGGCCCTGGCGCACACGATGGGCGGCCAGGCGCTGGTCGATCTGATCATCGAACACACCCACACCTGCTACCTCGGCGACCGCAGCATCCGCCACAACTGGGGCTGGGGCTGCGGCCACTGCCCGGCCTGCGAGCTGCGCGGCAAGGGCTATGACGCTTATCTATCGAGTGCCGCGGCTGGGTTGAGGTTGGCGGGGTGATCTGGCCGCCCGAATCCTGGGAGCCGCTGGTCTGGTCGGTGATCGGCGTGGTGATCGGTTTCTGGATGGTGGGGGCCTACAACCGGCTGATGCGGCTGCGCAACCAGCTCGGGGTGGCGTGGGCGCAGATCGATGCCTTGCTGATGCGGCGCGAAGAAGCGCTGACGCAGATGATCGCCGCGCTGCGCGAGCCGCTGGTGGATGAATCGGGGGCGCTCGATGCGCTGGCCGCCGCCCAGATCCATGTGCATGCCAGCGCGGACGGGGTGCGCCAGAAGCCTGAATCGGCCGATGCCACACGTGCCTTTGCCGCCACGCTCGGGCCCTGGGCTTCGGCTTTCAGCCGGGTGACGGCGCTGGTCGAGCAGCGCCCGCAGGTGCATCAGGCCGAATCGGTGGCCACGCCGCGCGCGGAGTTGACCGAATCGCAGGCGCGCTGGCCATTCGCGCGGCAGGCCTTCAACGATGCGGTGCAGGCCTACAACGCCGCCGCCGCGCAGTGGCCCACCAGGCTGCTGGCCAGGCTGTTCAGCTTCAGGGCGGCTTCGCCGCTTTGACCGGCCGGTTCAGGTGGGCCCGATGATGGTGGCGTTGGCCACCATCTCGTCGAACAGAGCCATCGAGGCCTCGCCCGATACCGCGTAAGGATCGAGCGTGGCCGATTCCGAATACTTGAGCAGCAGACCGGGGTTGAGCCGCCCGAGCGTCACCTGCCCCATCGCCCAGGCGCCAAAACGCCGCTCGCCGATCTCGGCGTAGGACAGCAGCGTCACATCGGTATGGCGCGGATCGCACACGATGCGGTTGTAGACCCGGTTCACCGGGCCGCGGCCCCCTTCGAGCACCTGCATGAAGATGCCACCCACCGCGCACAGCACGCCGGTGATGCCGATGCCGGGATTGCCGGCGCGCGACTGGCGCAGGATGGTGGCCAGTTCTTCGGCGTCCACGGCAGACACCGCCCGGCTTGCATACATCAATCGAACCAGCATGGCGTTACCCCTTCTTCGGCAGCAGCGACAGGAATTCGCGCCGCAGATTGGAATCCTTCAGGAAGGCGCCGCGCATCACGCTGTTGGTCATCGCGGATTCGTTGTCTTTCACGCCGCGCCAGTGCATGCAGAAGTGATCCGCCTCCATCACCAGGGCCAGGCCGTCAGGCTTGACGCGGGCGTGCAATTCATCGGCCAGCATCGACACCGCTTCTTCCTGGATCTGCGGCCGGCTCATGATCCAGTCGCAGATGCGGGTGTACTTGGACAGGCCGATCAGGTTGGAGTGTTCATTGGGCAGCACGCCGATCCACACCTTGCCCATGATCGGGCACATGTGGTGCGAGCAGGCGCTGCGCACGGTGATCGGGCCGACGATCAACAGCTCGTTCAGGCGCGTGAAGTTGGGGAATTCGGTGACCGTGGGCATCTCCACATAGCGGCCCCGGAACACCTCGTCGATGTACATCTTGGCCACGCGGCGGGCGGTATCCTGCGTGTTGTGATCGCTTTCGGTGTCGATCACCAGGCTTTCCAGCACGGTTTGCATCTTCAGCGCCACCTCATCCTTCAGCTCATCGAGCTCGCCCTCGCGGATGAAGCGGGAGATGTTGTCGTTGGCGTGGAAGCGGCAGTCCGAGCCGATCAGGCGATAGCGGATGCGTTCGGATACCGGCAGCCGCGCGAGATCGTCTTCACTGCGAAAGAGCGTCGCTTTGCCTGGGGGTACGCTGGTGACTGCCATGAGCTTGCCTCTCGTCGTTCTTGGCCTGCCATGAAGCAGGCGGCGGGCAACCAGCATAGCCGTGTCGCGCTCGTGGCGCTGGGAGCCGGCCCGACAGCCTTGCCATGCCTCGACGGATAGACTGCCGCGATGACTCCGCCCGGCGCCAACCCTCCACATCCCGCCACCGGCTCCACACCCGCGCTGGCGCTGCTGCTGGAGGGCGTGATGGAGTGCGTGATCGCGGTGCGAGGCGGACGCTCGCTCACCGAGGCGATCGCGGCCTGCCCGGCGCACATCCGGCCCGGGGTGCAGGCCCTGTCGTTCCAGGTGCTGCGGCGGCTGGGCAGCGCCGAAGCGGTGCGCGCCATCGTGGCACCCAAGAAGCCACCGCCCAACGTGGATGCGCTGCTGGTCTCGGCGCTGGCCCTGCTCTGGCCGAGCGAGCGCCCGCCTTATGCCGATCACACCGTGGTCGATCAGGCGGTGCAGGCCACGCACCGGCGCATGCCCAGCGCGGCGGCTTTTGTGAATGCGGTGCTGCGCCGCTTTGTGCGCGAGCGTGAGGCGCTGGCGGCGGCGGCCAGCCATGATGCGGTGGGTGCCTACAACCACCCGCTGTGGTGGATCGACCGGGTCAAGCAGGATTGGCCAACGCAGTGGCAGGCCTTGTTGGCGCAGGCGGGCAACCATCCGCCGATGTTTCTGCGTATCAATGCGCGCCGCACCACGCCGGCCGAGTATGCGCAGCGCCTGGCCTTTGTGGGGCGTGCGGCGCAGGTCGTCGGCCCCTACGGCGTGTGGCTGCAGGCACCCTGCCCGGTGCACGAGCTGCCGGGCTTTGCCGACGGCGATGTGTCGGTGCAGGATCTGGCGGCCCAGAAGGCCGCGCCCTTGCTGCTGGGACCGGCTGGGCTGCCGAGCGGCGCGCGGGTGCTCGATGCCTGCGCGGCGCCCGGCGGCAAGACGGCGCATCTGCTGGAGCTCGCCGACCTGAATGTGCTGGCGCTCGACAGCGACCCGCACCGCATCACCCGGGTGCATGACACGCTGGGCCGCCTCAAGCTGGCGGCGCAGGTGCGGGTGGGCGATGCCCGCCAGCCGCGCGACTGGTGGGATGGCGAGCCCTTCGATGCCATCTTGCTCGACGCGCCCTGCACCGGCTCGGGCGTGGTGCGCCGGCATCCAGACATCCGTTGGCTGCGCCGCGCCGGCGATGTGGGTGCGCTGGCCACCACCCAGGCGCAGATGCTCGAAGCCTTGTGGCCGCTGCTCAAGCCCGGTGGCCGGCTGCTGTATGCCACCTGCTCGATCTTCCGCGCCGAGGGCCAGGCGCAGATCGACGCATTTTTGCAACGCCCCGGGCGCATCGATGCGCAGCAAGACCCTGCGTCGCCAGGGCATCTTCTGCCCCTGCTCGACAATGCGGGCAACGGGCGGGAGCCGGCAGGGCTGCAGGAGGCGACGCAGGATGGTTTTTTCTACGCGCTGCTGCACAAGGTTCGGTGACGCCCGCATGCGCCGTGGATAGCGATTCCGCGCGCGATGATGGATGCCCCCTGGTGCTGCCGATCGACGCCCTCCTGACCGCTGTTGCTATTCCCCCTCCCGCCGCACAGCGCCGGTGGGCGGCGCCATGGCGGAAAAGTCTGCGTGCGCTCACTGTCTCGTTGATCGCTATCACCGTGATCCTCGGCCTGTTTGCAGGGGCTGCCGGGCAGGCGCGGGCGCAAAGCGCCACGCCCGAAGGCGTGGAGGTGAGCAACCTGAGCGTGGCCCGCACCGATCAAGGCCTGACGCTCGACTTCGCGGCCCGCATCTGGCCCAACCGCACGGTGGAAGACGCGTTGCAGCGCGGCATCCCGGTGTACTTCATCGCCGAAGCGGTGGTCTACCGGCCACGCTGGTATTGGCGCGACGAGCGGGTGAGCCGCGTCAGCCGCAGTTGGCGGGTGTCGTTCCAGCCGCTCACCTCTTCTTGGCGCGTGGGCTCCGGTGGCCTCAGCCAGACCGTGGGCAGCCAGGCCGAAGCCTTGGCCCTGGTGAGCCGCTTCAGCGGCTGGAAGATCACCGACAGCGGCCATTTGCCGGTCGATCAACGTTTTTACGTCGAGTTCGCCTACCGGCTCGATACCTCGCAATTGCCGCGGCCGATGCAGCTCAGCGTCGGTGCCCTGAACGAGTGGGCGCTCGAATTCGAGCGCAACCTGACCGTCGACTGACGGCCCACCCGCATGACCAAATCCGCCCGCTGGGCATGGGCCATCTCGCTGGTGGCGGTGCTGGGCATCGCGCTGGTGCTGAGCTTCGTGGTGTCGCTATCGGTGCAGCCGCCGAGCATCTACGAGCGCCGGGTGCTGTGGATGTTCTGGCTCAACGTGGCGGTGGCCACCCTGCTCACGCTGGTGATCGTGATCGCCGCGGTGCGGCTGGCGGTGCGCTATCGGCGCGGCAAATTCGGCAGCCGCCTGCTGCTCAAGCTGGTGGGCGTTTTCGCGCTGGTGGGCGTGGTGCCCGGGCTCATCATCTATGCGGTGAGCTACCAGTTCGTGGCGCGCAACATCGAATCGTGGTTCGACGCGCGGGTGGAAGGCGCGCTGGAAGCCGGCTTGGCGCTGGGGCGCGGCACGCTGGATGGCCTGTCCAGCGATGTGAGTGCCAAGGTCTTGCGTGCCGCCGAGCGGCTCAGCGATGCCGGCGCGGCGGTGACGCCGCTGGCCCTCGAACAGGTGCGCGACGAACTTGGCGCGCTCGACGTGGCGCTGGTGGGCCCGGGCGGGCAGATGCTGATGGCGGTGAGCGCCAATGCCACCGTGATGCCGCCCGAGCGGCCCGCGGTGACGATGCTGCGGCAGGCGCGCCAATCGCGCGTGGCTTCGGCGTTTGAAGGCTTCGATGACGAACTCGCACCCGGTACGCAGCCAACCGCGCGGCTGCGCGCGCTGGCGCAGATGCCGCGCACCGGCATCCGGCTGTCGGCCGAACAGGAGCGCTACCTGCTGGTGGTGATGCCGTTGCCGGCGGAGCTGGTGTCCAACGCGCTCGAAGTGCAATCGGCGTATCGCGAATTCCAGCAACGCGCGTTGGCGCGCGATGGCCTGCGGCGGCTGTACATCGGCACGCTCACGCTGGCCTCGGTGCTGGCGGTGTTTTTTGCGGTGCTGCTCGCGGCGGTGTTCGGCAACCGGCTGGCGCGCCTGCTCACGCTGCTGGCCGAAGGTGTCAAACAGGTGGCCGCCGGGGATCTGGGCTCCAAGCCGGTATCGGCGGCGAGCGACGAGCTCGGCCAGCTCACCCGATCGTTTGCCGAGATGACCGAACAGCTCGGCCAGGCGCGCACGCAGGTGCAGCGCGGTGTGACGCAGCTGGAGAGTGCGCGCACCCGGCTGCAGACCATCCTCGACAACCTCAGCTCCGGCGTCATCGTGTTCGATCGGGCGCGACGCATCGACACGGTGAACCCGGGCGCCACCCGCATCCTGCGGCTGCCGATGTCGGCCCATGTGGGCGCGCCGCTCGACGACGTGCCCGGCCTGGCCGATTTTGCGGCCGCCATCTGGCAGCGCTTTGCCACCTACGAAGCGGGGCCGGAGCCGGGCGAGCGCGGCCAATGGCAGGATTCGTTCGAGTTGCGACGCACCAGCGGCGACGGCGACCGCGCGATATCCATGCTGGCCGGCCCGGGCGGCAACGCCGATGCGATGACGCTGCTGGTGCGCGGCGCCATGCTGCCCGGCGGCGCCTGCCTGATGGTGTTCGACGACATCACCGAAGTCGTTTCGGCGCAGCGCCAGGAAGCCTGGAGCGAAGTGGCGCGGCGCCTGGCCCACGAGATCAAGAACCCGCTCACCCCGATCCAGCTCTCGGCGGAGCGCTTGAAGCACAAGCTCGAAGCGCGGCTCGAAGGCGCCGACCAGGCGATGCTCATCCGCTCGGTGGATACGATCGTCAACCAGGTGCAGTCGATGAAGACGCTGGTCAACGAGTTTCGCGACTACGCCCGCATGCCGGCCGCGCGCCCGACGCCGATCGACCTCAACGCCCTGGTGATGGAAGTGCTGGGCCTGTATGCCGACGATCAGGAGCGCCAGCGCCTGCTGGCCATTTGCGACCCCAGCCTGCCGATGATCCTGGGCGATCCCACCCAGCTGCGCCAGGTGATCCACAATCTCGTGCAGAACGCGCTCGATGCCGTGGCCGAGCGCGACGACGGCCGGGTGGAGGTATGCACCGAGCGCCGATTCGACGATCGTGGCCTGCTGCAGGGCGTGAGGCTGCGGGTGATGGACAATGGGCCCGGATTTGCCGAAAAGGTGTTGCGGCGGGCTTTCGAGCCCTACGTCACCACCAAGGCAAAAGGCACCGGGCTGGGCCTGGCGGTCGTGAAGAAGATCGTCGACGAACACGGTGCCCGAATCCGGCTCGCCAACCGCGGAGATGACACCCCGGCGGCTGGCGCCCAGGTTTCGATATCCTTTTCAAGGCTGGCCGATGCCAGCCTTCCTACAACGACGCCCCGGATCACCGAGCGATCCAGCGACGCGCACTGAGCAGGCCACGCATGGCAACCATTCTGGTCGTAGATGATGAAATGGGCATTCGCGCCCTGTTGTCGGAGATCCTCGCCGACGAAGGCCACACCGTCGAGCTGGCCGAAAACGCCGCCCAGGCGCGCGCCATGCGGGAGCGTACGCGGCCCGATCTGGTGCTGCTCGACATCTGGATGCCCGATGTCGACGGCATCACGCTGCTGAAAGAGTGGGGCGCCACTGGCCAGCTCACGATGCCGGTGGTGATGATGAGCGGCCACGGCACCATCGATACCGCGGTGGAAGCCACCAAATACGGCGCCATCGCCTTTCTCGAAAAACCGATCACGCTGCAGAAGCTGCTGCGTGCGGTGGAGCAATCACTCGCCCGCCCGGCCAATCGTCCGACGGCCGGCGGCATGGTCGATGGCGCACCCACCGCCGAACACCTGCTCACGGTGGAGTCCGCCATGACCGGCGGCTTCGGCCTGCCCACCGCGCTGCTGCCGCTGGGCCCGCTGCCCGATCAGAGCTTCAACCTCGACCGCCCGCTGCGCGAAGCGCGAGACGCCTTCGAACGCAGCTATTTCGAGTTTCACCTGGCCCGCGAAAACGGCTCGATGACGCGCGTGGCCGAGCGCACCGGCCTGGAACGCACCCACCTGTACCGCAAGCTCAAGCAGCTCGGGGTGGACCTGTCGCGCAACAAGCGCGGCGGTGGAATCTAATGTCCTCGGGGACAGACCGAGCGCAGCGAGCTCTGTCCTCGACCGATCAGACCGAATCGCCCAAGCTGGCATGGTAGAGTCTCGCCCTCGCGCGTGGCCTGGTAGCTCAGTC
>JANMAS010000084.1:0-9035 GCA_031359975.1 Burkholderiales bacterium | reverse complement strand
GTCCGAGCCTGGGCAACGACGACGCGTGCCTGATGGTGATCGACGATCACATCGCCGGCAAGGCGGCGCGCCAGATCGGCCAGCCCAAGGATCCGGCGGCGCCGGTGGTGCTGGAGGTGAAGGCGCTGGCGAAATCTTTCTGGCTGCGTGAGGGCTTGTTCGGCAAGCGCGAGTTCAAGGCGGTGCAGGGCGTGAACTTCAAGCTGCGCCGCGGCCACACGCTCGGCGTGGTCGGTGAATCCGGCTCCGGCAAGACGACCATGGGCCTGACGCTGCTTCGCCTGCACGAGCCCACCGGCGGCGAGGTGTTGTTCGAGGGCCAGGATCTGCTCAAGCTGTCGGATACACAGCGCCAGGCCATGCGCCGACGCATCCAGATCGTGTTTCAGAACCCGTATGCCTCGCTGAACCCACGCTTCACCATCGGCCAGACGCTCACCGAACCGATGACGATCCACGGCATCGGCGCATCCACCGCCGAGCGCGAACAACGAGCCCGCGATCTGCTCACCAAGGTGGGGCTCGATGCCGCCGTGATGCGCAAGTACCCGCACGAGTTTTCCGGCGGCCAGCGCCAGCGTGTGGCGATCGCCCGTTGCCTCACGCTCAATCCGGAGGTGCTGGTGCTCGATGAAGCGGTTTCGGCGCTGGATGTGTCGGTTCAGGCCCAGGTGCTGAACCTGCTGAAGGATCTGCAAGACGAATTCGGCCTCGCCTATGTGTTCATCAGTCACGATCTCGCGGTGGTGCGTTTCATCAGCGATGAGGTGCTGGTGATGAAGGATGGCGTGGTGGTGGAGCAGGCGAGCGCGCAGGCCATCCTGCGCAACCCGCGCGAGGATTACACCCGGCGCCTGCTCGGCGCAATCCCGCGCGGCTACCTGCCGGTGGCCTGAGTGCCGGCGCAGGCCCGCGAAGCAGCCCGTTCGCCGTGAACCAACCGCCAGCCGAATCGCTTCCTGACGCCTGCGAGGTGCTCGTCGTGGGCGCTGGGCCGGCCGGCAGTGCCTGCGCGCAGATGCTGGCGCGTGCGGGCGTGGATACCGTGCTCGTCGACCAGCACAGCTTTCCGCGCGACAAGGTCTGCGGTGACGGCCTGATCCCCGATGCCCACGAGGCGTTCATCCGCCTGGGCGTGGCCGACGACGTGATGGCGCACGCACGACCGGCGCGGCATGTGGGATGCATCGGCCCGCGCGGCGGCCGCGTGGATGTGCCCGGCCGCCTGGCGGTGCTGCCGCGGCGCGAACTCGACAACATCCTGCGCCTCGCGGCGATGCGGCGCGGCGCGCGCTTCCACGCGCCGTGGCGCTTCGAGGCGCCGCTGGAAGCCGATGGCCGCGTGGTGGGTGCGCGGCTGCGCCAGGGCGCCACCGTTCACGAGCTGCACGCCTCTTGGGTGGTGCTGGCCACCGGCGCGGTGCCGCAGGCGCTGATCGCGGCGGGTTTGTGCGAGCGACGCACACCCAGCGGCGTGGCGCTGCGCGGCTATGTAAAAAACGATCGCCTGATCGGCCACATCGATGCGCTCGAAGTGGTGTGGCACAAACGCCTGCGCAAGGGCTACGGCTGGATCTTTCCGTGCCCGGACGGAGTGTTCAACATCGGTGTGGGCCTGGCCCACAGCCACGCCAGGCGCGGTGCCGATGGCCGCCAGACGATGCAGGATGTGAACCTGCGCGAGATGTTCGCCGACTTCTGCGATTTCCATCCGGCGGCCGTCGAGCTGATGCGCGATGGTGTGATGCAAGGCGACCTCAAAGGCGCGCCGCTGCGCTGCTCGCTCGATGGGGCACGCTGGTCCCGGCCGGGCCTGCTGGCCACCGGTGAGGCCATCGGCAGCACCTACGCCTTCACCGGCGAAGGCATCGGCAAGGCGATGGAAACCGGCATGGCCGCCGCGGCGGCGATTGCGCCGCAAGGCAAACCGGCCGTTGACGCGGCGCAGGCTTGCGCGCGATACGAAAGCGCCTTGCGCGACCTGAAGCCCCGCTTCGACCTCTACGAAAAGGCCAACCGGGTGAACAACCATCCCTGGCTGGCCGATCTGCTGATCTGGCGCGCCGGCCGCAGCGAGCGCATCCTCCAGCGCATGGAAGGCGTGCTGGAGGAGCGCGGCAATCCGGGCAATCTGGTGAGCGTCCGCGGTTTGCTGCGCCTGTTCCTGCCGATTCGCTGAAAGCCCGTGTCATGTGCCAATTGCTGGGGATGAACGCCAACACGCCGACCGACGTGATGTTCAGCTTCGCCGGCCTGGCGCTGCGCGCCGACGAGCACAAGGATGGCTTTGGCGTGGCCTTCTTCGAGGATCGCGGCCTGCGCCTGTTCGTCGATCACCACAGCGCACGACAGTCGCCGATCGCCGAGCTGGTGAAGGTGTACCCGATCCGCAGCGGCAACGTGATCGCGCATGTGCGCAAGGCCACCCAGGGCCATGTGGCACTGGAGAACACACACCCCTTCATGCGCGAGCTGTGGGGCCGGTACTGGGTGTTTGCCCACAACGGCGACCTCAAGGATTTCCAGCCTCGCCTGCATGCGGCCTTCCGGCCGGTGGGCGAAACCGACAGCGAGCGGGCCTTCTGCTGGCTGATGCAGGAGTTGGCCAAGGAACACGCCAGTGTGCCGAGCGTGGCGGCGCTCAGCGAGACGCTGCGCGAACTGCTGCCGCGCCTGGCCTGCCACGGCACGTTCAACATGCTGCTGTCGAACGGCCAGGCCCTGTGGGCCCACGCTTCCACCCGCTTGCACTGGGTCGAGCGGCGCCATCCGTTTGGCGCGGCCCAGCTCGCCGATGAAGATGTGCGTGTCGATTTTGCGGCGCTCACCTCGCCGCGCGACCGCGTTGCGGTGGTGGCCACCGAGCCGCTCACCTGCAACGAAGCCTGGACGGCCTTTGCCCCCGGCGAAGTGGTGACCTTCGTCGAGGGCCGGGTGCTGCAACCCGGGTGCGACCAGCCGATCAGGCCATGAAGCCGAGATTGCGCTGGGTGAAGTTGTGCAGATTCGGGAACAGGCCCAACGCATCCGTGGCGCTGACGCCGAACCATTGCGCCAGCGTGGCACCGTACTGATCCACTGAAACCTGCGGCAGCATCACGCCGTTGGCGAGCTGGTCGTCGCTGCCGAACACGCCGTTGGTATCGGCCGTGCTGTACACCGGGAAGCGCCCGTAGATATCGCCGCCGCGCACAGCGCCACCGAGCACGAACTGATGGCCGCCCCAGCCGTGATCGGTGCCATCGCCGTTGGAGGTGAAGCTGCGGCCGAAATCGGATGCGGTGAATGCGGTGACGTTCTGCGCCACGCCCATGGCGTTCAGGGTGCTGTCGAGGTAGCTGAAGGCATGTGAGAGTTGCGCCACCAGCGAGGCGTGTGTGCGCGCCTGGCCACTGTGCGTATCGAAGCCTTCGAGGCTGACGAAGAACACCTGGCGGGTCATGCCCAGGGCGCCGCGCGCCGAGATCATGCGCGCCACCGTCTGCAGCTCCAGCGCCAGCCGGTTGGCCGCCGGCAGACCGGTGTCCGGGTCGACATACTGCAGCAGCGGATCCACCGCCGGCGCCACCACGCCCGGTGTACCCCAAGGCGCCATCGCCGCCACCGGGAACAGGCCGGACAAGCTCGTCGCGGCCTCGGTGGAGCGTGCCGCCATCGTGGTGTGATCCTGCGCCATCAACTGCGTGGCGCGGGAGCGGGTCATCACGTCGAGCAGCTTCTGTTGCGCGACCGTCGATCCGTACAGCGTGCCGCCGGCACCGCCGCCGATGGTGATGACGCCGCTGGGTGCCATCTGGTAGGGCTTGAGCTGTTGCCCGTTGACCCAGACCGCCGAGCCGGCCGTCGAGATGCTCGAAAACATGCTGGTGGTGTTGCCGGACAAAAATCGCTCGACCAGGCGGCCGCCCCAGCCGGAGGTCGATCCTTCGACCGCCAGCGATTGCCAGGTGGATCGCTGATCGTTGTGCGAGAAGAGGTGCGCCGGCCGCGGTGCGATGCCGTTGAGGTAGTCGGCCTTGGTGATGGGCTGAATCATCGGCCCCACATTGGAAACCACCGCCAGTCGGCCGGAAGCGAACAGATCGCGCACGCCCGACATGCTCGGATGCAGGGCAAAAGTGCGCCCTTCAGGCCGCTTGGGCGAAATGGCGAGCACGCCACCGAGTTGATCGGCAAAGGGCTGGCTGGCGCCCTTGTTGGCCGGTGTGCCCACGGGGCGCAGGCCGATGCCATCGGCATCCCGACTGCGTTCATAACTGTAGGCGCTCCACGAATCCGTGTCGGTGGCGAGCACGGTGTTGTAGGAGTCGTTGCCGCCGGTGAGGTAGACACAGATGAGGGCCTTGTAGTCGCCCGCACCCGCGGCGGCGGCGTTGCCGATGCCGGCCAGGGTGAGTGCCAGCGGCGCGCCGGAACCGAGCAGCGAGAGGGCACTGGTGCGACGGAGAAAATCTCGACGAGAGAGCGATTTCATGATTCGATTCCTCAACGCTGAACGATGTATTCGTGGGAAGCCAGGGTCATCAGCACCGCGAAGTTGACGCGTTTGCGCTTCATCGTCTCGATGAAGGCCGCGTTGCTGCCATCCACCTTCAAGGGAGGCAGGATGATCGAGTTCACGCCTTCGACGATCTGGGCTTTCAACTCCACCGCCGTCTGATCGGGCAGTAATTTGCCGGTGACACGATTGGTCAGCGCGGTGGCGTCGGTGGCCATGGCCACCTCGGTGGTGAAGTTGACCTGCACATCCATGCGCGTGCCGAGGTTGTCGATACCGCGCTGGCCCACGCCGTAGTCCACCACTTGCTGCATGTAGTTCACATAACCGGCCACGCTGGCTTCGTTGGTGATCTGCATTTCCGGCACGGTGAGCCCGGCGGCGCCGGCCATCGTGGTGGGCGGCACATAGCCCGGGCGGTAGAAGTTGAAGACCGTGGGCGAGCGCACCGGCGTCTGGCCGAGCTGAAGGCCGGGATCATCGGTGTTGGTGATGAGGTACTTGCCGCTGTCGGATGTGGCGCCGTAGCTGCGCAGGTAGTTCGTCAGGCGCACCACCGGCTCACGCAGCTTGCCGTAGCTGTCGCTGACCAAGCCCTTCGTGCTGCGGGCTTCGCCGTCCAGCAGGATGGCCCGCACGACCGCCTTGAGATCACCGCGCACGCCGGCACCGTTGTTGTTGAACACCGTGGCAACGCGCCTGACGTAGGCGGCCGAGGGATTCGATTCCACCAGGCGCTGGATGAGCTGGCGGGCGATGAACGGCCCCGCGTTCGGGTGGGCGGCGAGTGTGTCGAGCGCAACGCGCAAGCTGGCCGCCGGATCGGCGGTGGCCTGCGGCGCGATCGTCACGCCCAGGAACTTCTTCTCCAGCACGGAGTGGAATTTGGCGTAGGCCTGCATCGGCGTATTGACGCGCTCGGTATCCACCACGCCACCGAAGAAGCGTTGTTCGGACTGGTCCGGGCCACCCCAGCTGAAGCCGGTGAACACGCGCGACATGCCGATCACGTCGTCCTGCGTGTAGGTTGGCAGGGCACGGCCATCGGGATCGAGCTTCGGCGTGCCGTCGATGTTCAGCTGCACCAGGCCGATGGAGAACAGCTGCATGATCTCGCGCGCGAAATTCTGATCGGGGACACGGCCGGTGAGGGTGTCTTCCTTGCGGTTTTTCATGTGCGACAGGTAGTCACCCATCGCCGGGTGCATCGCCACGTCTTCGAGCAAGCGGCGGTAGCCACCAAACGCGTTGCGGTTGATCATGTCCATGTAGGAGGCGACGGCGGCGGTGTTTTCGCCGTTCACATCCATGGTCGAGACGACCAGGATCTGCGAGAGCGCAAACGCCACGCGCTGGCGCAGCTGGTCGGGGGCGGTGAGGGCCCGGGTGTAGAACGACGAGATCACGGAGTCGGCGCCGGCGCGAGGCCGCGTGCCGCCGCCCTTGGCGGCCGCGTCTTCTTCCTTGTAACGCGCGTAGTAGTAGTTGCCGTTGGCGGGCATGGCCAGCTGCTCGTCGATCCAGGCCGCGTAGCCGATGGTCATCAGTCGCGCGGCGTCGGTTTCCTTGACGCCGAAACTGGCTTGCGACAGAAAGCGCACCGCCTGCGCATGCGTGGGCAGCGGGGTGTCGGCGTTGCCCCACTTGCTGGTGCCGGTGGGCCTGACAGCCAGCGCCGCGCTCTTCGAACGGCTACCGGAGTCGGCCTGTTCGGTCGCGCTCGAAGCCGCTGCGCTATCCGCTCCGGTTCCGCCGCCGCATCCCGCCAGCAACGCCGCAGCCGCGACGATCGATACCACCCATCCCGCTTGGCCACGCTCGCGGCCCTGCCGAACATCGTTCACACCAGACTGTTTCATCGTACGTTCCCCGTTGACTCATGGCGATTGCGCAGATCAATAGCGCAACCAGACCTGTGTCATTTCGTCAGCGGGGGAAGTGGATTGAGCTTGGGTGTGTGTCGAAGTGTCAGGCCGCAAATGGCCGTGCTTATCTCACGGCTCGAAACGCGAAATCGCGCCCCGCAAACGCGGCGCGTGGTGTAGGTCAAGGGCAAATGTCAGGCAAACACCGACACGCGAAGTGGCGGCAGGCTGATAGACGCATGGCCGGGATCACAAGCGCACCGGTATGCTGCGCGCTGCCCCGTCACCGATCGCGAGCCGATGGGCTTGCGCACCACGCCGAAACGCATGACAACGCCCTCCTCCAGCACCCCGCCACTGCCGCAGACACGGTTCGATCAGTTCCTGCGCTACCCGGCACTCACCCAGCTGCTGCGCGAGTTCGCCGAAGCCAGACCCAAGCTCGTCAACCTCGCATCGATCGGCAAGAGCCACGAAGGGCGCGACATCTGGCTCGTCACGCTGACCAACCAGGCCACCGGCGCGGCGGCCGACAAACCCGGCTTCTGGATCGACGGCAACATCCACGCCGCCGAACTCACCGCAAGCACTGCGGTGCTGTACTACCTGCACCACCTGTTGGGCGCCTATGGAACCGACGCGCAGGTGACGCACCTGCTCGATACCCGCGTGCTCTATTTGTGTGCGCGCCTGAACCCCGATGGTGCCGAACTGGCCCTGGCGGATCGGCCGCGCCAGATCCGCTCGTCCACCCGCCCTTATCCGTTTGACGAGCCGGTGGTCGACGGCTTGACGATCGAGGATGTGGATGGCGATGGGCGCGTGCTGTCGATGCGCATCCGCGATCCGCACGGAACCTACAAGAAGCACGCCACCGAGCCGAGGCTGATGGTGCCGCGCGAGCCGGGTGAACATGGCGGCGACTACTACCGCCTGATCCCCGAAGGTCGGCTCACGCATTTCGATGGGGTGACGATCCAGGCCAACCCCGATCGCGAAGGGCTGGATCTGAATCGCAACTTCCCTGCGCAGTGGCGGCAGGAGTTCGAGCAACTCGGCGCCGGCCCGTACCCCGCCAGCGAGCCCGAAGTGCGGGCGATGGTGGATTTCATCGTCAAGCATCCGAACATCGGCGCGGTGATCAGCTATCACACGCACAGCGGCGTGATCCTGCGGCCGATGGGCACGCGCAGCGACGACGACATGGCGCCTGAGGATCTATGGTCGATCAAGCGCTTTTCCGAGCTGGGCGCCCAGCTTACCGGCTACCCGGCGATCAGCATCTTCCATGAGTTCAAGTACCACCCGAAAGAGGTGATCACCGGCACGCAGGATTGGGCCTACGAGCATCTGGGCACCTTGTTCTGGGTGGTGGAGATCTGGTCGCCCAACAAGGAAGCCGGCATCACCGGCTACAAGTGGATCGACTGGTACCGCGAACACCCGGTCGAAGACGATCTCAAGCTGCTGGCCTGGAGCGATGCTGAATGCGAGGGCAAGGCCTATGCCGACTGGAAGCCGTTCACCCACCCCGAGCTCGGTGAGGTGGAGATCGGCGGCTGGGACAAACCCAACTACTGGCGCAATCCACCGCCCCACCTGCGCGAACGCGAAGCGGCGCGGTTTCCGGCCTGGATGACGCAGATCGGCCTGTCGCTGCCGCGTCTGGAGGTGCTGAGCGCACAGGCCGAGCCGCTGGGCGATGGCTGCTGGCGGGTGCGCTTTGCGGTGGTCAACAGCGGCTGGTTGAGTGCGGCGGTGACCAAGCGCGCCATCGAGCGCAAGGTGGCGCGCGGCGTGGTGTTCGAGATCGGCTTGCCCGAAGGCACGGCGCTGGTGGGCGGCAAGGCGCGGGTCGAAGGGCCGCACCTGGAAGGCCACGCGCCCCGGCAAAGCCAGCACGCCTTCCTGCCCAACCGCACGCTCAGCGGTGATCGCGCCTTGGTGGAATGGGTGGTGCGCGGTGTGCCGGGCAGCAGCGTGAGCTTGAGCGCACGCGCGGATCGGGCGGGCGCGGTGCGGATCGACCTGCCGCTGGGCTGAAGCCGCGCGAGTGAGGCTCCTGGGTAGATCCGGCTTTGCCGCGCTACTCGGATCCCCGCGGGGGACGGCCGGCTCAGCCGGCCTTGGGGCGCTCTCAGGCCTCCTGCGCCGCGCTGAGTACGCGGGTGATGGTGGTGCGCAGGCGGGAGGGATCGATCGGCTTGGTGACAAATTCGTTCATGCCCGCCGCCATCGCCTGCTCACGCTCGGAGACCAGCGCCGCGGCGGTGAGCGCGACGATCGGCAGCTGAGCCTTGCTGTAGCGCTTGCGCAGCTGCGCCGTGGCTTCGTTGCCGCTCATCACCGGCATCTGCACATCCATCAGCACCAGATCGAAGGGGCGCCCGGCCGCCGCCGCGCGCTCGACGCTCAACAGCGCCTGGGCACCATCCACCGCCTGCTCCACCCGCACGCCCCACTGTTCGAGCATCGCCACGCCGATCATCATGTTGACCGCGTTGTCTTCGACGATGAGCATGTGCGTATCCGTCAGCGCCTGCCCGTGCAGGCCACCGCTGGTGCTGTGAATCTCGTCGCCATCGGCCGCCGGCAAGGGCAGACTGGCCCAGAAGGTGCTGCCCTGGCCCTGCTCGCTGCGCACGCCCACCTCGCCGCCCATCATCTCGGCC
>JANMAS010000557.1:0-2856 GCA_031359975.1 Burkholderiales bacterium | reverse complement strand
CGACAACGTGTGTTATGACATTCGCGGCCCGATTCTCGAGTGCGCGCAGCGCATGGAGGAGGAGGGCCACAAGATCATCAAGCTCAACATCGGCAACCTCGCCATGTTCGGCCTCGAGCCGCCCGACGAGATCGTGCAGGACATGATCCGCAACGTGCCCCACGCGGCCGGCTACACCGATTCCAAGGGCCTTTTCGCGCCTCGCAAGGCGATCGTCCACTACACGCAGGAAAAAGGCGTGGCGGGGGTGACGGTGGAAGATGTGTACCTCGGCAACGGCGCCTCCGAGCTGATCGCGATGAGCATGAATGCGCTGCTCGATGCGGGCGACGAAGTGCTGATCCCGGCGCCCGATTACCCGCTCTACACCGCCGTGGTGTCGCTCTCGGGCGGCACGCCGGTGCACTACCAGTGCGATGAAGGCGCCGAATGGCTGCCCGATCTGGATGACCTGCGCCGCAAGATCACGCCGCGCACCAAGGCGATGGTGGTGATCAATCCGAACAACCCCACCGGCGCGCTGTATCCCGATGCGTTGCTGCTGGAGATGGTGGAGATGGCGCGCCAGCACCAGCTGATCGTGTTTGCCGACGAAATCTACGACAAGACGCTCTACGACGAGCGCACCCACACCAGCATCGCCTCGCTGGCCGACGACGTGTTGTTCGTCACCTTCAACGGTTTGTCCAAGAACTACCGCGCCTGCGGTTACCGGGCGGGCTGGATGGTGGTTTCGGGCGACAAGCGCCATGCGCAGGATTACATCGAAGGCCTGAACATGCTGGCCTCGATGCGCCTGTGCGCCAACACGCCGGGCCAGCTGGCGATCCAGACGGCGCTCGGCGGCTTTCAGAGCATCAAGCCGCTGGTGGCGCCATCGGGCAGGCTGTGCCGCCAGCGCGATCTCGCCTACAACCTGCTGACGCAGATTCCCGGTGTGAGCGTGGTCAAGCCGAAAGCGGCGCTATACATGTTTCCGCGCCTCGATCCGAAGGTGTATCCGATCCAGGATGACCAGCAGTTCGCCTACGAACTGCTCGCCGAAGAAAAGGTGTTGATCGTGCAGGGTACCGGCTTCAACTGGCCCACACCTGATCACTTCCGCCTGGTGTTCCTGCCCAACTCCGACGATCTGGCCGAAGCCATCGCCCGCATCGACCGCTTCCTCTCGCATTATCGGCGCCGCCATTTCCAGTAGAAGTTAGCGTGAAAGAACATGCCATGAAACCGATTCAAGTGGGCCTGCTGGGCATTGGCACGGTGGGCTCCGGCACCTTCAAGGTGCTGCAGCGCAACCAGGCCGAGATTCGCCGGCGCGCGGGCCGTGGCATCGAGATCACGATGGTGGCCGATCTCGACGTGGAACGTGCCCGCGGCATCGTCGGCAACGAGGTGCGGGTGGTGCGCGACGCCGCCGAAATCATCGCCAATCCCGACATCGATATCGTTGTCGAGCTGATCGGTGGTTATGGCATCGCCAAGACCCTGATGCTGCAGGCGATCGAGGCGGGCAAGCATGTGGTCACCGCCAACAAGGCCTTGCTGGCGGTGCACGGCACCGAGATCTTCGAAGCGGCCAGTCGGCGCGGCGTGACGGTGGCCTTCGAGGCGGCGGTGGCCGGCGGCATCCCGATCATCAAGGCGCTGCGCGAAGGCCTCACCGCCAACCGCATCGAATGGGTGGCTGGCATCATCAACGGCACCACCAATTTCATCCTCTCGGAGATGCGCTCGAAGGGCTCGGATTTCGGCACCGTGCTGGCCGAGGCGCAGCGCCTGGGTTATGCCGAGGCCGATCCCACATTCGACATCGAAGGCATCGATGCCGGCCACAAGATCACCATCATGAGCGCCATCGCGTTTGGCGTGCCGGTGCAGTTCGATCGCGCGCACATCGAAGGCATCACCAAGCTGCAGGCGGCCGATATCCGCTACGCCGAGCAGCTCGGCTACCGTATCAAGCTGCTGGGCATCACCCGCCGTCGCGATGCGGGCATCGAGCTGCGCGTGCATCCCACGCTGATCCCCGCCAAGCGCCTCATCGCCAACGTCGAAGGCGCGATGAACGCGGTGGTGGTGCAGGCCGATGCGGTGGGCACCACGCTGTACTACGGCAAGGGCGCCGGCTCCGAACCCACCGCATCCGCCGTGGTCGCCGATCTGGTGGATATCACCCGTCTGCATACCGCCGACCCGGAGCACCGCGTGCCGCATCTGGCTTTCCAGCCGGATTCGATGGCCGACACGCCAATCCTGCCGATCGATGAGGTGATCACCTCGTTCTATCTGCGCCTGGTGGTGGCCGATCAGGCCGGTGTGCTCTCACGCATCACCACCATCCTGGCCGAGAGCGACATCTCCATCGACGCCGTGCTGCAACGCGAATCCACCGACGGCGAACGCCAGACGGAGCTGGTGATCCTCACGCACGAGACGATTGAGGGCAAGATGACTCACGCATTGGCCAAGATGCAAGAGTTGCCCACGGTACTCGCGCCGATTGTTCGGATTCGAAAGGAGGAGTTGTCGTGACTGAACTGGAGTCCTCTCCGTTGGTGGAGCTCTTTCGCGCGCTCGATTTTGAGCGACCGCTGGATGTGGATGATCCGGAAGATCTTCGTCTCTATGTGGAGGGTATGCACGTTTCTGAAGGTATCAGCCCGGTAGACGAGCTTCGCACCAGCATTCTGATGGCCGACCGGCCTGGCACGTGGTTGTTCACGGGCCATCGCGGGGTGGGGAAATCCACAGAGTTACGACGAATGGCCCACCAGTTGCGCAGCCGAGATTTTGTGGTTGCGCTTACGGATATGCGCGACTACGTCAACATCAACGAACCTATTAGCACCGAGACTT
>JANMAS010000060.1:0-3533 GCA_031359975.1 Burkholderiales bacterium | reverse complement strand
AACACCCGCTGGGGCATCAGGCGCGCCAGTCCAGCATCATCTTCAGGCACTGCGGGTCACCGAAGGCGAGCTCGTAGGCCTCGCGCGCGCGCGCCGGGCTCAGCGTGTGCGTGATCAGGCCGTCCAGCGACAGCGCACCCGACTCGACCAGGGCCGTCACCGCCAGCAGGTCGTGCTTCTTCCACTGCGCGGCCACGCGGATCTGCGCCTCGCGCATGAAGGCCGGCGCGAAGGCGAAGCTCAGGTCTTGTTTGTAGAAGCCCGCCAGCACCACCTCGCCGCCTGGCGACAGGCGCGAGATCAGGCCATTCAGGATGGTGGCGTCGCCGCTCACGTCGTAGATGGCGGAGTAGTTCTTGCGGCTGTCTTCGTCGGGGTGGATCACCGCATAGCCGGCGGCGCCTTCGCGCCGCATCGGTTGGGTTTCCCACACGGTGGGGACCGGCTTGCCCAGCGCCAGCGTGATGCGCGCCAGCAAGCGGCCCATCACACCATGGCCGACGATCAGATCGGGGGCGGTCATCGGATCGCGTTGCCCGCCCATCGATACCGTGTGGTAGCAGGTGGCCGCCAGGGCCAGCAACACGGCCTTGGGGCCCAGTTCGGGCTGCACGCGCACCACCCGATCGTGCGGCACGATCAGGCGTGAACCCGCGCCGCCGAAGATGTTGCGCACGCCCTGGAAGCTGTAGGAGCCGGGGATGAACACCTGGTCACCGGCCTGGATGGGGGCCGATTCACCCACCCGCACCACCGTGCCCACGGTTTCGTAGCCGGGCACCAGCGGATAACCCAGCCCCGGAAAGGGCGGCATCGTGCCATCCCACAACAAGCGCTCGGTACCGGTGCTGATGCCGCTGAAGGTGACGTCGACTTCGAGATCAGTCGCTTCGAACGGTTTCAACTCGAGCGTCTGCACCGAGAGAACCTGCGGCGCTTCAAAAACGATGGCTTGGGCGGTTGTCATGAGTCCACTTCGGTGATGTCGGCCCGATCTTAGTCAAGCCGCGGCCCAGGGCTCACTTCATGGGCATGGGCGACCCAGGGATACTCGACGCCAGTTGCTCGCGCGATGGCATCGAATCGATGGCGCCAGCCTTGGTGACGCTGAAAGCGGCGGCTCGCTGCGCATAGGCCACCGCCTCGAGCACATCCGCGCCTGCGCCGCGCGCGGCGGCGTAGGCACCGATGAAGGTATCGCCCGCGCCGGTGGTGTCCACCGCCTCGACCACCGCCGCCGGCAGGTGCAGATTGTGGTGCTCGCTGGCCAGCTGCACGCCCCCGGCACCCAGCGTGATGATCACGGTGCGGGGGCCCAGGCGCATCAACGCGGCGGCTGCGGCGGCGGCATCGAAGGCCGCCTCCAAAGGCCAACCCAGAAGCTGCGCCGCCTCGCTTTCGTTCGGCACCAGCACCTCCACCTGAGCCAGCAGCTCCCGCCGTAACGCCTGTGCCGGAGCCGGGTTCAACAGCACCGGCACGCCGGCCGCGTGCGCTTTTGCGATCGCGTAGCTCACCACCGCCAGCGGGGTTTCCAGTTGGCAGATCAAGAGCGCGGCTTGCTCGATCAACGGCGCTGCGGCGTCCACCTGCGGCAGGCTCAGCGCGGCGTTGGCGCCGGACGCCAAGGCAATGCAGTTTTGCCCCGAGCTTTCCACCAGAATCATCGCCACACCGGTGCGCATGCCGGCCACCGTGTGCAGGTGCGCCGTATCCACCTGCTCGCGCCTCAGCGCCTCACGCGCGGTGCGGCCGAGATCGTCGTCACCCACACACGCGATCAGGCTCACCGAGGCACCGAGCCGCGCCGCCGCCACCGCCTGATTGGCGCCCTTGCCCCCGGGCAGGGTTTGAAACTCGTCGCCGAGCACGGTCTGGCCTGGCTTGGGCAGGCTCGCGCAGCGCAACACCAGATCGGTATTGACGCTGCCCAGCACCACGATGCCACCGCTCATCGCAGCGCTCCATCGCACGCGCCGGTGGACTGCCGCACCACGAGCGTGGGCTGCAGAATCTCGCGTTGCAGGGCGCGGCCGGGCTCGGCAATGCGCTGCAGCAGCAAGCGGGCAGCCAAAGCGCCTGTCTGGTGCTTGGGCTGCACGATGGTGGTGAGCGGCGGGTTGCTGTACGCGGCCAGCGCGATATCGTCGAAGCCGATCACCGACAAACCCTGCGGCAAACGCAGCCCGTGAGCGGCGGCCGCGCACACCGCGCCGATGGCCATCAGGTCATTCGAGGCAAACACCGCGCTCGGCCACTCGCGCGGGCTGGTTTCGAGCAGCGAGGCCATGGCGGCATACCCGCCCGCGCTGGTGAAATCGCCGTTGCGCAGCAGCTGGCGGTCGGCCTTCACGCCGGCCTCGCGCAGCGCCCGACGATAGCCCTGCACCCGCTGCAGCGCCGACGACAGCGACTGCGGCCCGGCGATGCAGGCAATGCGGCGGTGGCCAAGCCGCAGCAGATGCTGCGTGGCCAGGTAACCGCCGGCCTCGTGATTGACTTCCACCAGATCGGCCGCGAGATCGTCGATTTCTCGATCCACCAGTACCTGCGGCATGTTGGCCGCGCGCAGGGTATCGAGCAGCTCCACATCGCCGCCTGAAGACATCACGATCAGCCCATCCACCTGCTTCTCGCTGAGCAGACGCACATAGGTGCTCTGCTTCAGGGGCTGGTCGTCTGAATTGCACAGGATGACGTTGAAGCCCGCCTCGTAGCAGGTGTCTTCGATGCCGCGCAGGATTTCGGCGAAGTACGGGTTCGAGCTGTTCGGGATCATCGTCCCCACCGTGTGGGTGCGGTTGCTCTTCAGGCTGCGCGCCAGCGCGCTGGGCACGTAGCGCAGCTCCTCGATCGCACGCTGTACCCGCTCGCGCGCCGTCTCGCTGACGAAGCGCGTGGCGTTGACGACGTGCGACACGGTGGTCACCGACACCTGCGCGTGCCGGGCCACATCGCGGATGGTGATCATCCGCGAGGGCGCCGGTCTGAGCGCGTTCATCAGGCGCTGCCGCGGGTCATGCGGGCCCGGTATACATCGAGCACCACCGCCAGGATGATGACAAACCCGGTGACCATCTGACGCAGGAAATCGCTCATGCCGATCAGTATCAGCCCATTCGCGAGCACGCCGATGATGCAGGCGCCCAGCAAGGTGCCAACGATCGAGCCACGCCCGCCGCTCAGGCTGGTACCGCCGATGATCACCGCCGCGATCGCATTGAGCTCGAAGCCGATGCCCGATATCGGGCTGGCGATTGTGAGGCGCGTCATGTAGATCACCGCACCCACGCCCACGGCGGCGCCGCAGATCACGAAGGCCGCGATCTTGATGTTGCGCACGTTGTGGCCGGCCAGCCGAACCGCCTCTTCGTTGTTGCCGGTGGCATAGATCAGGCGGCCGAACACGGTGCGATTGAGCACAAACCAGCCCACAGCCACCAGCGCCAGCGCGACACCGAAGATCGCCGGTACGCCCGCCCCGGTGGCGCTGCCGAAGTTGTTGAAAGCATCGGGGAACTCGTAGAGAGACC
>JANMAS010000552.1:0-4947 GCA_031359975.1 Burkholderiales bacterium | reverse complement strand
GCTTTGTGGGACAGACCGAGCAAAGCGAGCTCTGTCCAGTCTAATGACCTTGCGGGACAGACCGAGCGCAGCGAGCTCTGTCCAGTCCAATGACCTTGCGGGACAGACCGAGCGCAGCGAGCTCTGTCCCCAACTGACTGTAAGGAGTTCGATATGTTCGATTGGATGGTCTGGACGGTACCCGTCACCGTATTCTTCATCTGCATCGCCTTGATGCTGGCCGGCATGACGGTGTGGGAGGTGAAATCACCCACAGCCATGCGCAAGGGTTTCCTGCCCATCGCCACCACGCGCGGCGATCGGCTGTTCATCGGGCTGCTCACGGCGGCCTACATCAATCTCGCCTTCATCGGCCTGGCCGGCAAGTTTGCCGAATGGTTTTCGCTCGAACAGGAGCCCAGCATCTGGATCAGTTTCGTGATCTCGATGGGCGTGCTCGTGTTCTTCCTGCGCAAGGGATAAGCTCCCGGCGCCTCACCTCATGCACGCATCCGGCCCAATGCTTCCCCGGGGCCGTGCTCAGCCTGATAACGGCTTTCGGGGAAGCGCATTCATAGGAGACAAGATGATGAAACTGCGCTATTGCCCGCTGGCCGTTGCTGCGGCCTTTGTGGTGTCAGGCCACGCGCTGGCCGATGAGGCTGCCGCCAAGAAATGGATCGACAGCGAGTTCCAGCCGTCCACGCTGAGCAAGGATCAGCAAACGGCCGAAATGAAGTGGTTCATCGACGCCGCCAAGAAGCTCCAGGCCAAGGGCGTGAAGGAGATCTCGGTGGTTTCCGAGACGATCACCACGCATGAGTACGAGTCGAAAACACTCGCCAAGGCTTTTGCCGAAATCACCGGCATCACCGTCAAGCACGACCTGATCCAGGAAGGCGACGTGGTCGAGAAGCTGCAGACCTCGATGCAGTCGGGCAAGTCGATCTACGACGGCTGGATCAGTGATTCCGACCTGATCGGTACCCACTACCGCTACGGCAAGATCATGAACCTCACCGACTACATGGCCGGTGCGGGCAAGGAGTTCACCAACCCCGGCCTCGACCTGAAGGATTTCATCGGCACCAGCTTCACCACCGCACCCGATGGCAAGCTCTACCAGTTGCCCGACCAGCAGTTCGCCAATCTGTACTGGTTCCGCGCCGACCTGTTTGCCCGCCAGGATCTGAAAGACAAGTTCAAGGCCAAGTTTGGCTACGACCTGGGCGTGCCGCTGAACTGGAGCGCGTACGAAGACATCGCCGAGTTCTTCACCAGCGACGTGAAGCAGATCGACGGCAAGCCGATCTATGGCCACATGGACTACGGCAAGAAGGATCCGTCGCTGGGCTGGCGCTTCACCGACGCCTGGTTGTCGATGGCCGGTACGGCCGATATCGGCATCCCGAACGGCATGCCGGTCGACGAGTGGGGCATCCGCGTCGGCGCCGACAAGTGCACCCCGGTCGGAGCCAGTGTGTCGCGTGGTGGCGCCACCAATTCGCCTGCGGCTGTCTACGCGCTCACGAAGTACGTCGACTGGATGAAGAAGTACGCCCCGAAAGAAGCCACCGGCATGACCTTCGGCGAGGCCGGCCCGGTGCCTGCGCAGGGCCAGATCGCGCAACAGATCTTCTGGTACACCGCGTTCACGGCGGACATGACCAAGCCGGGGCTGCCGGTGGTCAATGCCGACGGCACCCCGAAGTGGCGCATGGCCCCCGGCCCGAACGGCCCGTACTGGAAGCAGGGCATGCAAAACGGCTACCAGGACGTCGGCTCATGGACCTTCTTCAAGGATCATGATGCCAACAAGGTGGCCGCCGCCTGGTTGTACGCGCAGTTCATCACCGCCAAGACGACCAGCCTGAAGAAGACCATCGTCGGCCTCACCCCGATTCGCGAAAGCGATATCCAGAGCAAGGCGATGAGCGATCTGGCGCCCAAGCTCGGTGGCCTGGTGGAGTTCTATCGCAGCCCGGCGCGTGTGGCGTGGACGCCCACCGGCACCAATGTGCCCGACTACCCGAAGCTGGCGCAACTGTGGTGGAAAAACGTGGCCCAGGCGGTGACGGGCGAAAAGACGCCCCAAGGCGCGATGGACAACCTGGCCGAGGAAATGGACCAGGTGATGTCACGGCTGGAACGTGCCGGCATGGCCCAGTGTCCGCCGAAGCTCAACAAAAAAGAAGATGCGAAGAAGTGGTTGAGCGACAAGGGTGCGCCATGGGCCAAGCTGGCCAACGAAAAGCCCAAGGGTGAGACCATCGCCTACGACACGCTGCTCAATGCGTGGAAGGCGGGCAAGGTTCGCTGATCTCAGTGACAAGCCGGCCGGCGAGATGCGCAACAGCGTCTCGCAGGCTGGCCGAGCCTTGTGCAGTGGCCGCGGAAGGGCAAACGCTCCTCCGCGGCCAATTTGTGTTTGAGATGTCCGGCTTTTCGACAGATGCCCGGTGTGCGCGCACCGGGCTCGTGGTGACGGCGCATGTGGATCGGTGCTCTTTTTGCCCTGGCGGCCGGCCTCATGTGGGGCCTTGTTTTCGTGGCGCCGCTGCTGCTGCCCCAATACCCACCGGCTTTGCTGTCGTGTGCGCGCTACCTCGCCTTTGGCTTGATCGCGCTGCCGCTGGCGGCGCTCGATCGCAGCCGCCTGGCCCAGCTGACCCGGGCTGACTGGCTGGAGGCCGCCAAGCTCGCGGCCATCGGCAACCTTATCTACTACCTGTGCCTCTCGGCGGCGATCCAGCGTGCTGGCGGCGCCCTGCCGACGATGGTGATCGGCACCTTGCCGGTGGTGATCGCGGTGAGCGCCAACCTGCGCAATGCGCGGCGCGATGGCCAGCTGCCGTGGCTGCAGCTGGTGCCCTCGCTGCTGTTGATCGCCGCTGGCATCGCCTGCGTCAACCAGGTGGAAATCAACCACTTGCGCGCCGAGCCGCAAGCCGATCTCGGCCGCTACGCATCGGGCGTCGTGCTGGCGATGGCGGCCGTGGTGTGCTGGACGTGGTATCCCATTCGCAACGCCGACTGGCTGCGTGCCCACGCAGACCGCAGCCCCACCACCTGGGCCACGGCGCAAGGCGTGGCCACGCTGCCGATGGCCCTGTCGGGCTTCTTGCTGTTGTGGGCCTGGTCGGCTGTGCACGGGGGTGGCCTGGAGATGCCTTTCGGGCCGACACCGGCGCGATTCATCGGCTTGATGTTTGCGATCGGCTTGTTTTCGTCGTGGCTGGGCACGCTGTGCTGGAACGAGTCGAGCCAGCGGCTGCCCACCTCGCTGGCCGGGCAGTTGATCGTCTTCGAAACGCTGGCGGCGCTGGCCTACACGTTTGTGCTGCGGGGCCGCTGGCCCGACGCACTCACCTGGGTGGGTGTGGCCTTGCTCGTGGCCGGGGTGGCCACCGCGCTGCGCGTGAAACCCCGGCCCATCCCCGCTGATCAGCGGGAAATCAAGTAACCAAAACGCAAGCAAACGCGCTTAAACGTAACTTTTGGCGCCAAAGAATTCCGCAACCGATTGTGCGGAATTGTGTGCATTGCGCCCAGTAACGAAAGTGAACGTGCCGCGCCTGGCGTGCTGTGGCTGCGCACCGGATGCGCCGCGGGCGTTGTGCCGCAACACGGTGGCCTGCCCCGCACGGCTGTGTAGGACAGCGCTGACAGCTACAAGCCTTCACATCCATGTTGCAGTGCACCCGCACACTGAACCTGTACTTTGAGTTCTCACCCTTTGGAGGGGTTGCTGTGCGAGGTTCGTTCAAACCGATTCAATCCCGGGCGGCAGCCACCATCGTCGGCATTTTGCTCGCCGCGTGCGGCGGCGGGGGCGTCGATTCCGGCGGGTCGTCGACGTCAACGACGGACGATCGTGCGCAAGCGCTGGGCGCCGGTTCGGGTGGCACGGGCGACGGGGTCGCCCTCGCCGCGGCGACCACCCAGTTCGACGCAGTGCGCCTGGCCAATCAGGCGGCATTCGGCGCCACCGAGGCGCTTGTCGCCGAGATCACCTCGAAAGGGCCGGCCACCTGGATCCAGCAGCAGATGGCGCTGAACGAATCGCGTTACACCGCTGGCGGCACGTCCGACGTGCACAAGAACCAGGTCGGGGTGTCTTACTGCAGCGTCGGCGCGCAGGCCAACAATCCCAACTGCTGGCGCGACTACTACTCCACCGATCCGCTGGTGTGGGATTTCTATCGAAACGCGGTGAACAAGCCCGACCAGTTGCGCCAGCGCGTCGCCCTGGCGCTGCAGCACATCCTGGTGATCAGCGGCGAACAGATCAGCGGTACTTACGGATTTCGCAACTACTACAACACGCTGCTTGGCGGCGCCTTCGGCAACTACCGCGATGTGCTGAAAAAAGCCGTTCTGTCGCCGCTGATGGGCGACTACCTCACCTACGTCAACAACGACAAGACGGCGCCCAACGAAAACATCGGCCGCGAGCTGTTGCAGCTGTTCTCGATCGGCACCTGCAGGCTCAACCTCAACGGCTCGCTGGTCGGCGGTGCCTGCACGCCCACCTACAACAACGACGTCGTTCGCAACTACGCCTATTCGCTCACCGGATGGACATACCCGATCGGCGGCAGCGCGTCCTGGCGTTGTTCGCCCGAAGGCTCGAACTGCCGCTTCTACGGCGGCGACATGGCGAGCGCGTCGGCGCTGCGCGACGGCAGCGCGCGCAAGCTGCTGTCCGGCATCACCGTACCGGCGGGCAGCAGCGCGCCGCAGGCGCTCGAACTGGTGCTCGACAGCGTGATGCAGCACGCCAACATCGCTCCGTTCATCTCGAAGCGACTGATCCAGCATCTGGTGTCGAGCAATCCCTCGCCGGCCTTTGTGGCGCGGGTGGCGCAGGCCTTCCAGAGCGGGCAGTTCGAATCGGTGAGTGGCGGCGTGACCAAGCGTTTCGGCACCGGCGTGCGCGGCGATCTGGCGGCCACGGTGGCGGCGGTG
>JANMAS010000051.1:0-26495 GCA_031359975.1 Burkholderiales bacterium | reverse complement strand
CTGTGCTGGCCCCACCTCGTTTTGGCGGCGGATGAGTCGATCCCCTGTGCTGCCGAGCCGACCAACATGCCCGTCAACTATGGCGACGTCATTGCGTGCTCGCTGGCGACGGGGGTCGACAGCGACACTTTCACGTTCAACGGCGCAGTGGGGCAGAAGATCATCGTGCAGGTGACCAATACGGGAGCTTTCCTGATCAACCCCTGCATCGAGGTGATTTCTCCGGACGGCAGAAGCCTCGCCGGTCGGGTGTGCGGAGGCTTCTCGGCACGCATCGGCGCCCCGGTCCTGGAACTCGACGCGGCGGGGGAGTGGCGGATCAGTGTCTCGGAAAACGGCTTCGACAACGCCGGGCCCTATGCGCTGACCTTGGCTCGCGTGGCGCCGGGTGCGGCGCCCAACGTGCCGATCGAGTTCGACGCCGCGCCCACGGTCGATGATCTCGATCCGCGCATCGACATCGACCTCTACACCTTCCAGGGCGAGCAAGACGCGCAGGTGCGGCTGGTCATCAGCAATACGACGAGCTTCCTGATCAATCCCTGCATCGACCTGTACGCCCCCGACGCCACGCGCCTCGCGGTTCAGTGCGGAGGCTTTTCGGCGCTGATCGACCAGACGCTGCCGAGCAGGGGCCTGTACCGCGTCGTCGTATCGGAGAGCGGGCTGGACAACGCCGGGCCCTACACGCTGTCGCTCGCCTGCCGCGTACCGCCGTCCGGCAGCAGCCAGTGCGACCCGGAGCCCGCGATGTGCCAAGGCCAGACGGTGACGATCCTCGGCACCAACGGCAACGACACGATCAACGGGACCGAGGGCCCCGACGTCATCGCCGGCCTGGGCGGCAACGACATCATCCAGGGCCTCGGCGGCGACGACGTCATCTGCGGCGGAGCGGGCAACGACACCCTGTTTGGTGGTGCCGGCAACGATCTCATTCAGGGCGACGAAGGCAACGACTTCCTGTTCGGTGGCGCCGGTAACGACACGCTCGTCGGTGGCGCCGGGCGCGATACCCTGCTCGGCGAGTCGGGGGCGGACGTGCTGAACGGCAACTCGGGTGACGATCTGCTGCTCGGAGGGCCTGGCGACGACGACCTGAACGGCGGCAGCGGCGGCGACGTCTGCGATGCCGCCGGCGACTCGGGTTCGGCGTCGGCGTGCGAGTTTCCGCTGTAAGTCAAACGTTCGGCGTCATGCAAATCACCGCTGCTGCCCAATCCGATCTGAAGCAAGCGGTGGCCTGCTTGGCCGCGGCGTTCGCAGAGGATCCGATCACGGAATTTCTCCTTCAGACCGGCCCGGACTACCGAGAACGTGCGACGCAGTTCTTCTCGCTGCTGATGCGAGCACGCATTGCTCTCGATATGCCGGTCCTCTTGGCGCGAGGCGAAGCCTGCGTTCATGGGGCCGCGATGGGATACACCACTGCGCGCCCAACATGGCCAAGAGCCGTGACAGAAGACTGGGACACCTTCGAGAAGGTTACTCCCGGCTTGACCGAGCGCATTGCTCTCTACGATGAGATCGCTGAGAAGAGCAAGCCGCCTACGCCGCACTACTACCTCGGCGCGATCGGCATCGATCCAGCCATGCATGGCCTCGGCCTGGGGAGGCAATTGCTCAAGTCGTTCTGCGACCTCTCGGCTGGCGACCGGTTGTCTGCCGGGGTCTACCTGGAAACGGCGAACCCATCGAACGTCCGGTTCTACGAACGCGCCGGCTTTGCACAAACCGGCCGGGGAAGCCTCGGTAGCTCAACTCTATGGTGCATGTTCCTGGGTCACGGACTGCGGCATGACGCCTAAGCCCTCTGTCAAGTGGACCTGCCTGCAGCAGACCCCTGACGTCGAACGTTAGGCCTCACGCCCAATATCGAAACGCACATCCCGAGGACCGAACGATGACGAAGTATCTTGTCTCCTTTCCCGGACCGGCGATGGACACCCCCGACGAGGACATGGCCGCTGTCACCGAAGCGGCACACGCGGTCATACGCGAGGCGAAGGATGCCGGTGCCTACGTGTTTGGTGGTGGCATCAACGAAGACGTCGCGCCGCTGATGGTGGCTGCCGACGGCCGCGTCACGAACCAGACGTACCCGCAGACCAGGGAGTTCGACGGCGGCTTCTGTGTCCTGGAACTTCCGTCTCGCGAAGCCGCCATCAAGTGGGCCTCGAAGATCGCCCAGGCCTGTCGCTGCTCGCAGGAACTCCGCGAATTCCAGTACGACCCCGAGAGCTGACCAGCGAACGGCGCCAGGGATTCCCTACCGGCTCGACCGTCGCGGCGAGGCGCGTCATGGCGATTGCCGGATGCCGTTTGTGTTGGCGAACTGCGGGTGTGACACGCAGGTCTTCGGCTGCGATGTTGCACCCGCTGATCTCGGCAAACAGGTCGGCGATCACCAGATACGATGGGAGCATTCGTCCCGGGCCCATGCTCGCCTTCAAGCCATGCTGAATCAGTCGGTCGATGCGCCAAGATGTCCTGCGACGCCAACCGTCGTCGTTCGGTACCGGGCTGCGCGTTGATGCTCACCATCGGCCAGCGCCTGTTCGGTGCGGTTGTGCTTTCGTTCCTGATCGTGGGCGCGGTCGGCCTGACCTTGGCGCGCTGGCACCTTGCCGATGGCGTGCCGGTGCCGGCGTCGCCCGGCGAGACGAAGGCGCTCGATGCGCTGGCGGCCGACCTGCAGGCGCGGTACGCCAGCCGCGGCGACTGGTTGTTCTTGCCGTCCGATCCCGCGCAGCGTCGTGACTGGCTACGGGTCGAGTTCCAGCGCGTGCGACCGGCACAGGACGACGGCGCGGCCGCCGGCCGGCAACCGTCGCCGACCCTCGGTGACAGGCTGGGCCTCGTTGACGCCGCCGGGCGCTCGTTGGCCGGGCGCCTGCCTGGCCCTGTCTTGATTGCAGCGGCGTCGATCGACACGCGGGTACGCACGCTGGAGATCAACGGTGCGACCGTCGGCCGACTGGTGGAGTCGCGCTCCGACAACCCCGACGATGAACTGGCGGTGGCATTCCTGCTGGAGCAGCAGCGCAACCTGGCGATCGTCGCGGGCGCAGGACTGATCCTGAGCGTGCTGGTCGCCGCGGGCCTGGCCGCGCACTTCCGGCGGCCGATCCGGCAACTCGTGGCGGGTGCGCGAGAGCTCGAATCGGGGCGCTTCGAGGCGCGCTTGCCCACCACTCGGAGCGACGAGCTGGGCCAGCTGGCCGAGGCGTTCAACCACCTCGCGGCGCGACTCGAGGCGGCCGAACACGCGCGCGGCCAATGGATCGCCGATACCTCGCACGAACTGCGCACGCCGCTCGCAGTCGTACGCGGGCAGATCGAGGCGCTGCAGGACGGAGTTCGCCTTGCGACGCCCGAGCATCTTGCGGTGATGCTGCGCCAGATCCTTGCGCTGACCCGCCTGGTCGACGACCTGGGCGCACTCGCGCAGCCCGAGGTCGGCGGGCTGCACCATGAGATGCAGCCGGTCGACATGTGGCCACTCGTCGAGGACGTCGCATCCTCGTTCATGGAAAAGGCGCGTATCGCGGGCGTGCAGATCGACGTTGGCGAGGCTCCTGCACGATCAGTCGTGTCGGGCGACGCGTTGCGGCTGCGCCAAGTGCTGTCCAACCTGCTCGAGAACAGCGTGCGCTACACGGCCGAGGGCGGGCGCATCGAGATCAGCGCGCAGGCACTGGCCGATGACCTGCGACTGTCGATCGCCGATTCGGCGCCGGGCGTACCCAAGGCGTCGCTCGAGCGTCTGGGCGAGCGCTTCTTCCGCGTCGAACCGTCGCGCAGCCGTGCGTCCGGGGGCGCCGGACTGGGCCTCGCGCTGTGCAGGCGAATCGTCGAGGTGCATCGCGGCCACATCGGCTTCTCGCCCGCGCCGCTCGGCGGCCTGCGAGTGGATGTCGTGCTGCCACTGGAGACTTGACATCGGCGGCACCATCCTCATCGTCGAAGACGAGCACGAGTTGTCCGCCATCGTTGCCGACTACGTCAGCGCCGCCGGCTACGCCGCACAGATCCTGGCCGACGGGCGCGAGGCGCTCGCCAGCGTGCGACACACGGTGCCTGAATTGATCGTTCTGGACATCATGCTGCCGGGCCTCGACGGTCTTGCGCTGTGCAAGGCGGTGCGCGCGTTTTCCGATGTCCCCATCATCCTCGTCACGGCCCGCGTGCAAGAGATCGACCGCCTTCTGGGCCTGGAGACCGGCGCCGACGACTACCTGTGCAAGCCCTTCAGCCCGCGCGAGCTGGTCGCGCGCATCAAAGCCGTGTTGCGGCGGCGCCGGCCGCCGGAGCCAGCGTCGGTCGTGCCGCTGTTCGAGGTGGACGAGGCGGCGCGCCGTATCCGCGTTCGCGCGCATGCACTGGAACTGACACCCAGCGAATACGACCTGCTCGCGGCATTGGCTCGTCGGCCCGGCACGGTCTTTTCGCGCGCGCAGTTGCTGGACCTCGCCCGTGGCGAGGCGCTTGACGTGGCAGATCGCGCGATCGACTCCCACATCAAGAACCTGCGTCGCAAGCTGGCCGATCTCGCGCCGGGGGTCGACCTCATCCAGTCGGTCTACGGCATCGGCTATCGCCTGGAGCTGTAGACAGCGCCCCCGCTCCCCACCATTTCTCCACGATTTCTCCACAGTTCGGCCGCAACCTGCCGGCTCATCGACGCCAGCTCGGCGTCGCAGCCAGGAGCATGAGGATGGAGAAGTCAGCAAGCACCCGCAGGGCCCACATAGTTGTCATGAGCGCAATCGGCGCGATCCTGCTGTGCGCAGGCGCCGTGGGCGCCTTCCGGACATGGCTTCCCGGCGACGAAGGTCCGCCGCAGCAGGACATGACGATGAACGCGGCCGCGCGCAAGGAAGTGCTCGATTCGCTGATCTCGGCGCTGAACCAGTTCTACGTCTACCCCGAGAAGGCCGCCGCGATGGAACGTGCCCTGCGCGCGCAGGTCGCGCAGGGCGAAATCGACAAGGTCGACAGCGCCGAGCAGTTCGCGAAAGTGCTGACCGAAGACCTGCAATCGCTTGTGCACGACCGTCACCTCGAGGTGCGCTACTTCGAAGCGCCGATCCCGGTACCTGCTGTCGGCCAGGAGGAATCGCCCGAGGATGCGGTGGCCTTCCTGGCGGACCGCAAACGTCTGAACTTCGGCTTCGAGACCGTGGGGCGCCTGAAGTTCAACATCGGCTACATCGATCTGCACGAGTTCAGTCGCCCCGAGCAAGTTGCTTCGCGCATCGAGGCCGCGATGACGCTCCTGGGCGATACGCGCTCGCTCATCATCGACCTTCGTCGCATGCATGGCGGCGATCCCGAAACGGTCATGCTGATGGCGAGCTACCTGTTCGATCGACCCACGCACCTCAACGACATCTACTGGCGCGAGGGCGACCGCATCGAGTCACGATGGACGCAGGCCGAGGTGACGGGCCTGCGCTACGGCCAGTCGCGTCCCATCGTCATCCTGACCAGCTCGGACACTTTTTCCGCTGGCGAGGACTTCGCTTACGCGCTGAAGCATGCGGGCCGCGCGATTCTCGTCGGCGAGACCACCGGCGGAGGAGGGCACCCGGGAAGCCGGCGCCGATTGACGGCCCACTTCATGATGAATGTCCCGACCGGGCGCGCGATCAACCCGGTCACGAAGACCGACTGGGAAGGCGTCGGCGTAACGCCCGACATCGCCGTTTCGGCGAAGAACGCGCTCGATGTGGCGCAGGTGAACCTGTTGAACAGGCTGCTGGCCGTGGAGACAGATCCCCAGTTGCGCCGCAAGATCAGCGAGCGACTGCACGATCTGGAGTGAGGCGTTCGCACTCGGCTCGATGCAACATGGCGGGTCGTCTGCGGTGACTGCCGCCGTTCATCGGCCTTCTCGCGATGGCGTTGGGCTCATCGAGCAGTCGCCGGTGTCGTGCGCCGGGGGTGCCGCGGCGTCTGCCATCAGCGCCTCCCACAAGCCGTAGTCCGAATGCGGTTCGTCGACCGTGAAGGTCACAGCCTGCTCGATGCGATCGGCCTCCAGCCGTTCATGCGCCAGCGTCAGACGATGCGCTCCGCTGCGCAGGCCGTCGAGCGCGGCGACCAACGAGCCGGCGGCGAACGCCTCGCCGTCGAGCGCCCAGACCGCATGTTCCGCGGCGCAGGGGCTGCCGCCCATGTCGAGGCAGCAGCCCAGCACCGACAGCGCCTGGCCGAACACAACCCGGGCGCCGTCTGTCGGCCACAGGATGTGCAGGGTCGGTGCCCGCTCGGGCACGTCGATCGACGCCACCGGCAGCTCGGTCGAACGCACGCCATCGCTCGCGACCAAGTGCAGCATGCCTTTGCCCGGCACCGGCAGCGTGCTGACGTCGACGGCGAATGCCGTACCGGAGAGGCCGCGCGCGATGGTGATGCGCCGCCCCGATGCCATCGCGGCGACCACGCTGTAGCTCATGCCGGGTGCCGGGTCACCGGGGGCGGGCCCGCAACCCGGCGTGACCGGTTCGCAACACCGCGGTTCGGGTGGTCGGCACGGCTGCCAGTGCAGCGCGACACCGTTGTCGCAAGGGTGGGCGTACGAACCGGCCAGAACCGGCGGCTGCGCCGCGATCGCAGCACGGTACAGGCACACATCGCCGCGCCGCAGTTCGTAGGCGGCGGCGTCCGGGCGCAGCGGCAGCACGCCGCGAACACCCCAACTGTGCGGATCGGTGGCGCCGCCGCAGGCGTTCGCACGCACCTCGGGCGCGATGCCGAGCAGCACGCGGCCATCGGCGTCGAGCAGCACGAGCTGGAAGCGCGGATCGCCTTCGCCGCGCAGCCCTGGGCGGGCCGATTCGTGCCCCGGGCGCGGGCTGTAGACCATGTTCTCGGCCAGTCGGCCGCGCACATGCAAGTAGCTGAGGGTGGGCATTATGGGTCTCCTCAGGTGTTGAGAAAAATCCGCATCCAGGTGCTGATACCAGGTGCGCGCCGCGGCATGTAGCTCATCAGGTCGCCGGCCGGGGTGGGTACGGCCTTGCTCGCCCGCACGTCGAAGCCGGCGCGCCGCAGCATGCCGTTGTTGTCGGCATCGTCGAACGGCTCCGCCGGCTGGCCGTCGCCGGCAGCGGGCTGGTGGATGTGGTGCAAGCCCAGTGTGTGCCCCAGCTCGTGGGCGCCCGACTGCGGCGCGTCGCCGATCGCCAGCGCCGCGATGCCGGGCGCGTGCGACACGCCGTTGTGGTTGACCGAGGCCGGCAGATAGCGCTCGCTCGGCGCGACGATGCCCAGCCATCGCACGCCGCTGGCCTCGTCGGCGTCGTCCCAGGCCTCCTCGAGGTCGTCGAGCAGGTCTTTCCAGCCCTCGTCGGTGGACAGGTCGTGGGTGTGCGGAAACCAGCGCGGCGGGGCGATGCCAATGTCGGTCAGCGGCGTGGGCAGGAAGTCGAGCGCGCGGCGCGCGTAATCCAGCATGTAGGCGTCCGACCCATACAGCGCCATGTACAGCGCACGCACGCGGATCGGTGCATGCCCGACCCAGTTCCAGCTGCTGTTCTGGCCGATGCTGATACGCCCGCTCGGGTCGTCGCAGACGATCTGCACCGCCAGCTGATGCACGCCCGGCGTCAGCCACGCCGCGGGGATCGTGAAGTTCAGCGTGTCGTTGGTGACGTCCGGGTCCGACGTGCCCCTGACGCTGGCGAAGCCGTGGTCGGGCGGGATCATCACGCGCACGTTCGTCGGCGCCAGGCGGCGGCCATCGACGAGCAACGCGCCGGTGATCTTCTCCAGCCGGTTGTCGAACCAGCCGCCGCGCTCACAGCGAAAGTGCACGCGCACCGCGGTGTCCTTGTTGGCAACAGTCGGCATGCCACGGCCGGCCAGCACCTCGGCCAGGTCGGTCTGCACGCCTTGCGTGACCTCGACGTACTCGATGCTCAGGCGCGGCTTCACGCTCAGCCAGACTGGCACGCGGCGCGGCTCGGTGGCGCCGCAGGTGCTGGTGGCGGTGAACACCAACGTCGCGCTGCGCGGCTGCTTCGGCTGCGGATCGGGGACTGGCAGCACAACGCCGCCGAAGCCGCCGGGCAAGCCGCTGGCGCTCCAGAGCTCGGTGGTGCCGTCCATGAGCTGGATCCTGATCCGCGTCGACGGCCCGCCGCTCGAATGCCACGTCAGCGCCACCGCGTCGCCGGGCGTCAGGTTGGTCGGCAGCGGGCTCGTCAGGTCGACCGCGATGCCGCCGATCGAGACCTGGTAGACGTTGGCCAGGCCGCCGGCGAAGAACACGCTGTTGCCCAGCCGGTGCACGTCGATCGTCGCGCACGGATCGAAGTGGCGCGTGAACGCGTAGAGCTGCAGCTCGCCGGCTGTGGCCCAGACCGGAACCACGACCTCGACTTCGCTGTCGGTCCAGCGCTTGGGCGTCACGCCGACCAGCGCTGCCGGGTCACCGTTTCCGAGAGCGAACGCCGGGTCGTGGACGTCGGGCGGCGGGAAGAACACGCGCCCGGTGGGGCCGAAGTTGGAGCCGCGGATGATGACCGTCTGGCCCGCGCATGCGCCCGGGTTCAGCACCTCGGTGATCGTGAAGCGCGGCCCGAAGCGGTCGATCTGAGACATGGCCCCCCGCACACCGCCCGGGCAACGCCAGTTGGTGTCCCAGTGGCCGACCGTAGGCTGGGCGCTCGCATCGCGCCAGCTGGCCAGGTCGAACGCGACGCGGTCGGGGTCCAGCACCACATCGCCCGCTGGTACCGGATCGTGCACCACCGGGTCGCGCGGGCGCTGCAAGGGCGCACGCCCCAGCGGCGCGGCGTGCGCGGTGACGAAGGTGCGCAACGGCTCGCTGTGGCCCAGACGTGCCTGATCGGCAGCGGCCGCCGCGATGTCGAAGTGGAACAGCGGCTGCAGCAGGCGCCCCAGCGACGCGAGCATCGTGTCGGCTTCGGCCGGGGTCTGCGCCGCCCTGACGACGCCGGCGACGAGGCGCAGCAGCGCGTCGCCGTCGATCGCGCGCGGGGCGTCCAGCTGCGCCTGCACCATCACGCGTTGCAGGATCGAGCGTGGCATGGCGGCCCGGTCGTCGATCGGCGCGCGCAGCAACAGCCAAAGCCGCGCAGCGCTATCGAGGCTGCCGTGCAGCACGCGCTCGGCCTCGCTGGCGCAGCGTTCGAGGTACGCGGCGTGGCGTTCCACATCGGCGAGCAGTTCGTCGCGTGTCTGGGCGGCGCCGGCAAGCTCCAGCGTGCGCGCCATCTCGGCGACGACGCACTGCCGCAGAAGCGGTCGGGCGCCAGGCGGGGCCATGTCGGGCGGATCGTTGTCTGCCGCCGGTGGCGGCGCAGGCGGTTCATGTGACGAGTAACTCATCGAAAGTCTCCTTGAAAGCGATCTGTGATCGGCTCGCATGGCATACAGCGCCTCGCCAGTACCCGGCGCGACCACGGGCGTACGCAACTCGTTGCCGCGGACCTTGAGCGGATTCAGAGGCTGGCCGTGTTCGCGCACGGTGCCCGTCAAGCGACTGTCGCGCTGATGGGCATACGGCCCTGCCGCTCGCTCCAACGGGTGGTCGGTTGCCCTGCCTGGGTTATCCGCCGCTGGCGCGCGGGCATCAACCCCTAGTCCGTAAAACTTGCCAAGCAGCGTCACGGCCGATTGCAGCCATGCGGCACCGAAGCTGTAACTGCCCGAAGCGGCCCGGCGTTGGTCGCCCAGGGCCGTGCTTCGACGACCGCGCGGCGCGGCCGGTCGGATCGCGCTTGGAGGGCCAACGGGTGCCGCCCACACTGCATGCTGCTGGCGATCCGGGGCATCGTGCCCCGGCGGCTGGCGCCATCAACCGCAGGAGATCGTGCGATGCCCGTTTTGTTCAATCAAGCCGTTCAGGCGACTGCGGCTGGCCCGGCGGCGGCGCGCAGCAGCGCGCCGGGCGGTCTCGCTCGCCTGGCCGGCCCGGCGCTACCCTGGGCCGCCGTGTCGTGGTGCGTGGTGGCGGTGCTCGGCCAGTTGATGTTCGCCGCTTATGTGATCGCGTTCTACGGACGCGCAGCGGTGCAAGGCCAGCCCGAAGTCTGGAACAAGGTGCTGCCGCATGGCTACGTGCCGGGCGACACGACGGGCAATCTGACGGTGGCCATGCATCTGTTCTTCACCGTGGTGGCGGTGATGAGCGGGGCCATGCAGCTGGTACCCGCGGTAAGGCGGTTGGTGCCCGCAGTGCACCGCTGGAACGGCCGGCTCTACATCGTGTGCGCCGTCGTGCTCGCACTCGGCGGCTTGATCATGGTGTGGACACGCGGCGCGGCGGGCGCGTTCGCGCAGCATGTAGCCATCAGCCTGAATGGCCTGGTGATCATGGCCTGTGCCGCCATGGCCTGGCGCCATGCGCGGGCGCGCCGCATCGATGCACACCGGCGCTGGGCGCTGCGCCTGTTTCTGGCGGTGAGTGGCGTGTGGTTCTTTCGGATCGGGCTGATGGCCTGGCTGATGATCAACCGGGCCCCAGTGGGTTTCGACCCGAAGACCTTTCAAGGCCCGTTCCTCACCTTTCTCGGGTTTGCGCAATTCCTGCTGCCGCTCGCCGTGCTGGAGATCTACTTTCGGGTGCGCGCTCAGGCCGGCCCCTACGGACGCCTGGCCATGGCGGGTGCACTGGCCGGCCTCACGCTGCTCACGGGGTTGGGTATCGCCGGCGCCTCGATGCTCATGTGGTTGCCGCTGTTTTAGGCCGACTTCAACCCTGAAGCACCGCCCGACCCGGCGGTGCACTATCGTTGCGTATGCTCGCTGTCGATTCCCTCCCATCGCGCGGTCTCGCCCGCATCCTGGCCTTTCGGCGTCTGCGATTCACGCTGCTGGCTGCGTTGGTGTTCGGCTTGTTGTTCAGCATCGGCTCGGCCACATCCACTGGTTTGTGGCTTGTGCGCACCGCGATCCTCGCCCTGCTGGTGATGCTGGCCTTTGGGGTGGCCGAGCAGTGGCCGGCGCGCCTGCCTGCCTGGCTTGCCCGCTGGGTGTTGCAGCTGCTTGGCGTGGTGGTGGCCGTGCCGATCGGCGCCTTCACCGCGTATTGGGTGACGACCGGTGGCGATCCTCAATTCGGGCAAGAGCCGAAGCGGCTCGTCGGCTTGCTGTCGATGTGTTTTGCGGGCGTGCTGTTCGCGCCCTGGATAGCGCTGGCAGCCATGGTGCGCCAACGTGATGCGCTGGCGCGCGATCAGGCGCTGCGCTTCCAGCTCGAGCGCAGCCAACTGGAGCAGCAGGCGCTGGATGCCCGGTTGCGCTTGCTGCAGGCGCAGGTGCAGCCGCACTTCCTGTTCAACACCCTGGCCAACGTGCGCGCGCTGGTCAAGGCCGGCTCGCCGCAGGCGCCCGCCGTGCTGGACAGCCTGATCGCCTACCTGCGTGCGGCGGTGCCGCGCATGAACGAGGCCGCGACCACGCTCGGTCAGGAGTTGCAACTCGTGCGCGCCTACCTCGAACTGATGCACATGCGCATGCCCGATCGCCTGCAATTCACGCTGCACGCCGACGAGGCGGCCGATGCGCTGCGCTGCCCCCCGATGACGCTGCTGACGCTGGTTGAAAACGCGGTACGCCACGGCATCGACCCCAGCGAGGAGGGCGGGCGCATCGAAGTGAGCGTCAGCGTGCGCTCGGGGCGCTGCAGCGCCCGTGTCATCGACACCGGCGTGGGGCTGCGGCCGGCAGGCGACAGCGCAGGCTCGGGCACGGGCCTGTCGACCCTGCGCGAACGCATGCAGCTGGCCTTTGGTGGCGATGCGCGCCTGAGCCTTTCCGGCATCGTGCCACATGGGCTGTGCGCCGAAATCGAGTTTCCCGCCGAGCCTGTAACGAACAATCCAGCATGACTGCTTCGCGCCCCACGGCCCTGATCGCCGACGATGAACCTCTGCTGCGTGACGAGCTGGCGCTCATGCTCGCGCAGGCCTGGCCAGCGCTTGTGGTGGTGGCGCAGGCGCGCAACGGCCGCGAGGCCATCGCGTGTTTCGAGGCGCAGCGGCCGGACATCTGCTTTCTCGATGTGCACATGCCCGGAACCTCGGGTGTGGAGGCTGCGCGCCGGATCGGTCGTCGGGCGCATCTGGTGTTCGTCACGGCCTTCGATCAATATGCCGTGCACGCTTTCGAGCATGGCGCGCTGGACTATCTGGTCAAACCGGTGGAACCGCTGCGGCTGGCCGACACGGTGGCCCGGCTGCAGGAACGGTTGCGCGCGACACGGCCGGTGCCGGCCAGCGAAGCGCTGTCGCCACCGGAGTTGCAGCCGCTGTTGGACCAGCTTGCCGCGCATTTGCGGCGCGGCGCCACCGGCGCACCCCTGCGCTGGATCCGCGCCACCGTGGGGCAGACGCTTCGCCTGATATCGGTGGACGACATCGACTTCCTGCGCTCCGACGAGAAGTACACCCTTGTGGCTTGGCGCGGCGATGGTGGCGCGCCGAGCGAGGCGCTGATCAGCACACCCCTCAAGGAGCTGCTCACGCAACTGGACGCCACGCAATTCGCGCGGGTGCACCGCTCGGTGGTGGTGAATCTGCGCGCGATCAGCCATGTGGTGCGCGGGCCCCATGAAACGGCCGACATCCATCTGAAGAATCGCAACGAGGTACTGCCGGTGAGCCGCACCTTCGTGCACCTGTTCAGGCAGATGTAGCCGGCCGGCGGCTGCAACCGGTAAACGGTAAGGGCGCCGCCCTCATTCGTGGCGGATGGCCGTCGGCCCGATGCCGAACATCCGCTTGTGGGTGCGAGTCAGGTGCGACGAGTCGGCAAAACCCGCCTCGTGCGCGGCCTGCGTCCACGATGCTCCCGCCATGGCAGCCTCGATGGCCACGTTGATGCGAAGCCACAGCAGGTACGCGCGAAACGACGTTCCTGTCTCCTGGACAAAGAGATGCCTGAAGCGACTCGGCGACAGCGCTGCGGCGGCTGAAGCGTCGGCCAGCGACACCGGCGTGCAGACCCGGGATCGGATGTAGTCCAGAGCCCGTGCCACCCGGGCGTCGACCTCCTGGGCTGCGCGCGTGGCCACGTCCATTCCCGCGAGCGTGGCCGCCGCAGAACGAGCGACAGCCCTCATCGCATCGGCGTCGGCGTTTCCCCGCAAGGCATCGAGCAGCCCGCCAGCGGCCCGGCGCGCTGCGGCTTCGGGCAATGCGGCGATGCCCAGGGGGGCGAAGCGTTGCGACAAGACCCGCCCCTCGGTACTTTCGGGTTCGACGAACAGGTGGGCCATGGTGGCGCCATCGAGCTCGAACTCGTGGGGGCAGTGGGACGGAACGAAGGCTGCCTCGAACACGGTCCATGGCCCCGTCCGCTCGGTTCTGAATCGGAACTCACCCGCCAGCGCCAGCGCGAGCTGGTGGGCATGGTGGTTGTGCCACTCGGATCGCCCCTGACCCGTGCCGATCCACAGGCTGCCGGACTGCCAGAAGTACACGCGGCCCGTCGCGGCCACATTCTGTGCCGTCTTGCGGGACCCCAAGGAGGCTTCGGCCGCCATGTGTGCGTTCAGGTCAGTCACAAATCTCTCTTCCTGAAAGTTAGCCGCTTTGTTCAAGTCCGGAATGGCGTGGCCCGGAAGAATCGACTTCATCAAACAACCACGCACCGAGGCCTGACCATGTCCCGATTCGCTCATCGCATCCGCCCCAGCGTCCAGTGCGAGCTGGATGCAGCGGAACAGGCCGAGGCTCGCAGTGAGATTGAGCTGGCATTCCGGCACCTGGAGCGGGCGCATGTGCTGGGTCAGGCTGCAACGGTCGAGCACCTTCGTGTGCACTGGCGGATGTTCCTCTGGGCGACGCTCCACCGCAAGCGCCGCGAAGCCGTTGGCCAGTGCTGGCGGTTGATGGCGGCTGCACTGTTCACCGGCATCGGTTGGCTCCCGGAGGGCAACACCGGTGGATCCGATGTCAGCGGGCTTCGCCGCATGCCCATTGCCCCGGACCTGCAGCGCGTCATCGACGCCGCTCGCCGGTAGCCGACGCGATTCACGTTTCCACCGGCTCACGGCGATGCCGTGACCCTTCAATCCCACCGATCCTTCTGGAGAAACAACCATGTCTCGACATCTCATCTCAATCGTCACCCTGGCCCTGGCAACGACGCTGGCCGCATGCGCCTCGCCACCGCCGAATCTCGACCTCTCCCTGCGCCACCCCAGCGTGCAGGGCCGGTACCTGGTCCAGATGGCACCGCCCGCCGCCCTGCCTGCCATCAACCAGATTCATGTCTGGCAAATCAAGTTGAGCTCGCCCGACGGCGCACCGGTCCGCAATGCCCACATTGCGGTGGACGGTGGCATGCCGCAACACCGGCATGGCTTGCCCACCCGGCCGCTGGTCACCCGTGAGGTCGCGGAGGGCACGTACTTGATGGAGGGCATGAAATTCAGCATGACGGGTTGGTGGGAGATCAAGCTGGCAATCCAGGCCGCCGAGGGCTCTGATACGGTGGTCTTCAATACGGTCGTCGACCCGTCTGCGGTGAAGCGATGAGAACCCGACAGCCTGCCGAGGACTCGTCGGCATCGGACCGTTCGCAGCTTTCGGTCGAGCACGGCAGCGGCAAGAGCTGGGCCTTCTGGGCGACGCTCAGCCTCGCGGTCGTGTCTGCGCTTTCGTTGCTCAGCGGTTTTACCTGGAGCGACACCTGGACGCCCGAGGACAAGGCGGTGCTCGCCTCCATGAGCCTGGATCGCTTGTCGCCGCCACCTCGCGACCCGTCCAACGCGGTGGGAGCGCTGCCCGCCGCCGCGATGCTCGGCAAGCAACTCTTCGCGGAGGTTCGCTTCTCGAGCAACAGGTCTGTCTCCTGCGCCACTTGCCACGCACCCGACCGCCAGTTTCAGGACGGCCTGCCGGTGGGCAGGGGCGTTGGCACAGGCTCACGGCGCACGATGCCCATCGCAGGGGTTGCTCACAGCGCCTGGCTGTTCTGGGACGGTCGCAAGGACAGCCTGTGGTCACAGGCGCTCGGCCCGTTGGAGGACGCTGTCGAGCACGGCAGCAACCGCACGCGCATCGCCAAGGTGCTGCGCGCCAACTACACGGCCGAGTACGAAGCGGTGTTCGGGCCGATGCCAGACCTGGCCGGCCTGCCGGAGGATGCGGGGCCGCATGGCAATACGGCTGAACGCGCGGCCTGGCAAGGCATGGGAGCAGACCGTCGCACGGACGTGAACCGGGTGTTTGCCAATCTGGGCAAGGCCATCGCGGCGTACGAGCGGACGCTCACGCCGGGCGAGTCGCGCTTTGATCGCTATGTTCGAGCGGTCGTGGCTGGTGCTCCCGTCGGGGAGCAGACTCTCTCGTCGCAAGAGATCAACGGCCTGCGCCTGTTCCTCGGCAAGGGCCAGTGTGCAACCTGCCACAACGGACCGCTCCTCACCGACCAGCACTTCCACAACACCGGGGTGCCGCCTCACGATCCCGGCAACCCCGACCGCGGCCGTGCTGCTGCGACGATCAAGGTGCAACGTGACGAGTTCAACTGTCTGGGCGCGTTCAGCGACGCCGCGCCGGACGCGTGCCAGGAGCTTCGGTTCATGGTGACCGACGATCCGGCGTTGGAGGGAGCCTTCAAGACGCCGAGCCTGCGCAACGTTGCCCTGCGCGCGCCGTACATGCATGCCGGTCAGTTCGCGAGCCTTCAGGAGGTTGTCGCGCACTACGCGAAGTCGCCTGCGGCGGCGGTCGGATCTTCGGAGCTGGCTCATGAAGGAGGGGGGCACACCGAGCGGAAACCCATCCGGCTGTCCGCGTCCGAAGTGCGAGACGTTGCAGCGTTTCTTCAGACGCTGTCTGGCCCCATCGCCGCAATCGAATGAATCGACCATGTCAAGAGCTCGTAGTTCAACGTCTTGACGTGCCCGACAAAGTACGCCTTGCGCCCTTCAGGCCGCATCCAGGTGGTCTCACCCCTCATCGGAAGCAGCATGCCGTCTTGCGGCTGGTTGTCGGACAAGCCGCACTCCCAGGGCAGCATGACCCTATCCTTGCCCACGCCAGCGCCCCGCGACTCGGCACGCACCGATGCGATCAAGCCGGCTTCGTAGAACCTGGTCGCTCGGGTTCCCTTGTTCAGGGCCACGCGTCGTCACACCAGCACGGCTTGAACCGGCCGACGCAGGGATGTTGGCAGAGCGGGCCTGCAACCAACGCGCACCACCAGGTCGGGACGCTGCCCGGTGAGCAAGCGGACAAGCTCGCTGGGCCGCTGAGGATTGCGGGTGCGCGAGAGATGAACTGCCTGCGGGTAATGAAGGTCACAGTCTTCGTCCGATCATCACGCCACAGCACCAAACAGCGTGCCGACGCCCGCGGTGACCGCCATGGCCAGCGCGCCCCAGAAAGTGACCCGCCATGCACCGGTCAGAACGCTGGCACCACCGGTTCTTGCAGAGATGAAACCCAGTACAGCCAGGAACACGAGCGATGTGCCCGAGACCGATGGGATCAGGCTTGGATAGGGCACCAGCGATGTCACGGCCAGCGGCAACGCGGCACCGATCGCGAAGCTGGCGGCCGATGCCAACGCCGCCTGCACGGGCCGTGCACTCATGCTTTCGGAGATGCCGAGCTCGTCGCGCGCATGCGCGCCGAGGGCGTCGTGTTTCATCAGCTGCTCGGCCACTTGCTGCGCCAGGTTCGGTTGAAGGCCGCGTGCGACGTAAATGGCGGTGAGTTCACGCTGTTCGGCAGCCGGATCCGTCTGAAGCTCGGTCCGCTCGCGCGACAGGTCGGCATTTTCGGTATCGGCTTGCGAATGAACTGACACGTACTCGCCTGCAGCCATCGACATCGCTCCCGCCACCAGACCCGCCACGCCTGTCACCAGAATGGTGTGTTGGCTGGCACCAGCGGCGGCGACGCCCACCACGAGGCTGGCGGTCGAGACGATGCCGTCGTTGGCGCCGAGCACCGCGGCGCGCAACCAGCCGATGCGATCGGTGCGATGGCGTTCAGGGTGGGTGGTACGGGCCATCGGATTCGCTGTCAAACGCTCGCCGCGCGTGCCCCTCTCAGCGCGTGGGCCCGCGGGGCGCCTCGAGTTGCGGAGATTGCAGAACGGCGTTCACGGATTGGTGGTGACCATGCGGTGTGGTGGAGCGCATTCGGCAATGGGTGCGCTAGTTCCGCTCGACAGGGTATCAGCCGTTTCCCCTGCTGTCTGTTCGCTCGACGACCTGGCGACGATCCTGATGCGATCTGCTTGGGAGGTTCGCATCGGCCAGGAGAACAGTTGGTGTTTGCGTGTGCGGCAACGCACAGACGCCTTCTCTCGGCAAGCGCAGTGTGCCTACAGGATCTGGTGCCATTGATTTCCTGGTGAGCAATCGCGCCGTACAGGGCACCGCAGGTTGGAGTGGGTACGCCGCTGTTCGCAACGCGCGTCTTGCTTGACAAAGATCAATCGGTTTACTGCGCACCCGCCTAGCATGGATCACGAGTGATTTGTACCCAACATGACGTTCTTCGCTGAAACCCGCACCCTGCGCAACACCGCACTCGTGGTGCTGCAAACACCAAGGGGTCGTGCCTGAAGGTCTGCGATGGCGGTACGCGCGCTTTGCCCGATGCGTACCCGGACACCGATCACATCGACCCCGGTACGGAACCTCTGATCGCGAACCTCGGCCCAACACTCGGCTCGGCTCGGCTCGGCTCGGCTCGGCTCGGCTGCGGGCGGCTGGCTCTTCGGCGCGCTGACAAGGGAACCTCTCTTTGACAACACCCGCAGGAGACATTCATGGCCAACACACAAACCCTCGCGAGCGCGCATGCCGCACCCATCGAAGCCGGTGTCACGCAACAAGGCCGGCTGCCACTCAGTCTGCTGGTGGCGTTGGTCGTCGGCTCCATCCTCGGCAGCGGCATCTTCGGTCTGCCGCAGAACATGGCTGCTGGCGCCGGGGCCGGCGCGGTGCTCATCGGCTGGCTGATCACCGGCGTCGGTATGCTGGCGCTGGCACTCGTGTACCAGTCGCTCGCCATGCGCAAGCCCGACCTAAACAACGGCGTCTATGCCTACGCCCGCGCCACGGCCGGCGAGTATGTTGGCTTCAACGCCGCCTGGGGCTACTGGGTCAGTGCCTGGATCGGCAATGTCGGTTACCTGGTGGCGGCATTCGGCGCGCTCGGATACTTCTTCCCGGTATTCGGTGACGGCAATACGGCCGCGGCGGTGGCTGGCGCGTCTGTGGTGTTGTGGGTGGTGCACGCGCTGGTGCTGCGCGGGATCCAGGGGGCGGCGATGCTCAACGCCGTTGCCACGCTGGCCAAGATCGTACCGCTGCTGCTGTTCATCGTGCTGGTCGCGTTGGCCTTCCAGGTGAAGACATTCACGTTCGAGTTCTGGGGCGTGCCGGCACTCGGCTCGCTGCTGGACCAGGTACGCAGCACGATGTTGGTGACAGTGTGGGTATTCATCGGTATCGAGAGTGCCAGCGTGTATTCAGCCCGCGCGCGACGCCGTGAAGACGTGGGCCGCGCCACCGTCATGGGCTTCGCCATCACACTGGCCCTGCTGATGGGCGTGTCGCTGCTGTCCTTGGGTGTGCTGCAGCAGCCGCAACTCGCGCAGTTGAAAAACCCGTCGATGGCCGGCGTGCTGGAAGGCGCTGTCGGCACCTGGGGCGCGGTGTTGATCTACGTCGGTCTGATCGTGTCGGTGGGGGGCGGTTTCCTGGCCTGGATGCTGCTGGCAGCCGAGTCGCTGTTCACACCGGCAGGCGGTGGTGTCATGCCCGAGTGGCTGGGGCGCCAGAACCAGCAAGGCGTGCCCGCCAATGCGCTGTGGCTGACCAACGGCATGGTGCAGCTGTTCCTGTTCGTGACGCTGTTCTCCAAGGCTTCGTACCTGGCGTTGATCTCGTTGTCCACGGCCATGATCCTGCTGCCCTACCTGTTCAGCGCAATCTACGGCGTGCTGCTGTCACGCCGCGGCGAAGGTGCGCCAGGCACGCAGCGCCCCTCCGACCTGCCCATCGCGGGGCTGGCCACGGTGTATTGCCTGTGGCTCTTGTACGCGGCCGGGCCGAAGTACCTGCTGCTGGGCTCACTGCTGTATGCACCGGGCGCAGTGGTGTACCTGTGGGCCCGCAAGCAACGTGCCGAGCGTGCGTTCAAGGTCTATGAGTTCGCGATCCTGGCGGTGCTGCTGCTGATGGCGGGCGTTGCTGCCTACCTGCTGGCCACGGGCGGGCTCAGCCTGTGAATGCCGTGAAAGCACAACCCAACCCGAGAAAGCTCGATATGACATTCGGTGTGCATTCAGAGGTGGGGCGTCTGCGCAGGGTGCTGGTGTGCCGGCCGGGCCTGGCGCAGATGCGATTGACGCCGGCCAACTGCCGCGCGCTGTTGTTCGATGACGTGCTCTGGGTGACTCAGGCCAAGAACGACCACTACGCGTTTGTCAACGCGATGGTCGAGCGCGGAGTCGAGGTGCTGGAGATGCACGAGCTGTTGGAGACCGTCGTGGCCGACAGGACGGCATGCGACTGGATTCTCGATCGCAAGCTCGGCACCGACTTCTTCGATGCCGAGGATGTGCTCGCACTGCGCCGCTGGCTCGAGTCGCTTCCGCCGGCCCAACTGGCCGAACGCCTGATCGGTGGCGTGGTGCGCGGGGAGTTGCCGTTCGAGCCCACCGGGTTGGTGGCGCGCTGCGCGGCGCCGGCCGACTTCCTGGTTCAACCCTTGCCCAACACGCTGTTCACACGCGACACCAGTTGCTGGATCGGCGACGGCCTGGTGTTGAGCCCGATGTTCTGGCCGGCACGTCGCCAGGAAACCCTGCTGGCCACGGCCATCTACCGCTTCCATCCGGACTTCGCCGGCCATGTCGTGGAGTGGTGGGGTGACCCCGACGCGGATCACGGCCTGGCGTCGCTGGAAGGCGGCGACGTGATGCCGCTGGGCCGCGGTGTCGTGCTTGTCGGCATGGGTGAGCGCACGTCGCCGCAAGCGGTGAGCCAGCTCGCCCGTGTGCTGTTCGCTCGTGGCGCCGCCAGCCGCGTGATCGCCGCGCACATGCCCAAGTCGCGCGGTGCAATGCATCTGGACACGGTGTTCACCTTCTGCGATGTGGATCTGGTGACGGTCTTTCCGGAGGTCGTGAACGAGATCCGCACCTACAGCCTGCGCTCCGGCCCGAAAGAGGGTTCGCTCGATGTAAGGCCCGAAGCATTGCCTTTCATCGAGGTTGTGGCCGAGGCGTTGGGCCTGCCGCGCCTGCGAACTGTGCTGACCGGCGGTGACGCCTACGAGGCCGAGCGCGAGCAGTGGGACGACGGCAACAACCTGCTCGCACTCGCCCCGGGTGTTGTGATGGCCTACAACCGCAACACCTACACCAACACGCTGTTGCGCAAGGCGGGCATCGAGGTCATTACGATTCCCAGCGGTGAGCTCGGCCGCGGCCGCGGTGGCAGCCATTGCATGTCGTGCCCGATCTCGCGTGACCCACTTTGAACATTTGCGCAACGGCGGCACATCGATCCACGGAGACTGACACCATGAGCTTCAACCTTCGCAACCGCAGCCTGCTTGACCTGAAGGACTTTGCGCCGCGTGACATCCGATTCCTGATCGACCTTGCCGCCGAGTTGAAGCGCTCCAAGTACGCCGGCAACGAACATCCGCGCCTGAAGGGCAAGAACATCGCGCTGATTTTCGAGAAGGCCTCGACACGCACCCGCTGCGCTTTCGAGGTGGCGGTACACGACCAGGGTGGCCACGTGACCTACATCGACCCCGTCAGCTCGCAGCTGGGCCACAAGGAGTCCCTCAAGGACACGGCGCGCGTGCTGGGCCGGCTGTACGACGGTATCGAGTACCGGGGCTTCCACCAGAGCGTGGTCGAGGATCTCGCGCGTTTCTCGCATGTGCCTGTGTGGAACGGTTTGACCGATGAAGCACATCCGACTCAGATCCTGGCCGACCTGCTGACGATGGAAGAGTTCGGCGAGAGGCCCCTGCATGAGATGTCGTTCTGTTATCTGGGGGACGCCCGCTTCAACATGGGCTGCTCGCTGCTGATCGGTGGCACGCAGATGGGCATGGACGTGCGCATCGCGGCGCCGGCTGGCTTGCAGCCACCGGCCGATCTGGTGGCGCAGATGCGCGCGCTGGCGCAGACCACCGGGGCACGCATCAGCGTGGAGACCGATCCCCTGAAAGCCGTGGCTGGCGCCGATTTCCTCTACACCGACGTGTGGGTGTCCATGGGTGAGCCAGACGACGTCTGGAAACAGCGCATCGACCAGTTGCTGCCCTACCAGGTAAACGGCGCACTGATGCGCGGCACCGGCAAACCACGCACACGCTTCATGCATTGCCTGCCAGCGTTCCACAACCTCGACACCGAGGTCGGTCGGCAGGTGCACGAACGCTATGGACTGCGCGAGATCGAAGTGACTGACGAGGTGTTCGAGTCGGACGCCTCCATCGTCTTCACTCAGGCCGAGAACCGCATGCACACGATCAAGGCTGTGCTGGTGGCGACGCTGGCATGAGGGCACCCGCATGAGACTGGTGATCGCCCTCGGTGGCAACGCGCTGCTGCGCCGCGGCCAAGCGCTGAGCGCCGACAATCAGCTCGACAACGTACGCATCGCCGCGGCGCAGCTGGCGCGCGTGGCGTTGAAACACGAAGTCGTGCTGACCCACGGCAATGGCCCGCAGGTCGGGCTGCTGGCGCTTCAGGCGGCGGCCTATGCCGCCGTCCAGAGCTATCCACTGGACGTTCTGGGGGCGCAGACCGACGGCATGATCGGTTACCTGCTCGAACAGGAGTTGAGTAATCGCTTGCCGCCGAACAAAGTGGTGGTGACGCTGCTGACCCGTGTGGAAGTGCATCTCGACGACCCTGCCTTTGCGAGGCCGAGTAAACCAATTGGCCCCATCTACCGCCGCGAAGAGGCCGACCGCGTCGCCGCCGAGAAGGCGTGGGTCATGGCACCCGACGGTGAGAGTTTCCGGCGGGTTGTCGCTTCGCCGCAGCCGCAGCGTGTGCTCGGCCTCGATCCGATCCGCTGGTTGCTGGGCCACCAGGCGCTGGTGATCGCGGCCGGCGGGGGCGGCATCCCCGTGGCGGTGGATGCTGACGGCCGCAGCCGGCACGGCGTCGAAGCTGTGATCGACAAGGATTTGTGCAGCGGCCTCTTGGCGCGCGAGCTGAATGCGGATTGCCTCATCATTGCCACCGACGTGGATGCTGTTTATCTCGACTGGGGGTTGCCGGAGCAGCGCGCCCTGCGACATGTGTCACCGGACGAACTGGCGCGTCACTCCTTTCCCCCCGGTTCGATGGGCCCCAAGGTGGAAGCAGCTTCCCGCTTTGCGGCAACCACCGGCAAACGCGCCTTGATCGGCTCGCTCGAGCACATCGAGGCGATGCTGGAAGGTCAGGCGGGAACGGAGGTTCGGCGCGATGCTGCGCATCCGCCCTCGGGAGCCGCGCCAGGTGGCTGACCAATGGTTGCGGCACCGTTCGCACAACTTCAGATGTATCAGCAGCCTTATCGCGTGCTCTGTAGGAGGAGCGGATCACGCGACATCCAGCCGGTTCAGCTTTGCCAGGCCTCACTTGCATCCGCCTCATCAGGAGAGTTCCCATGGTCACATCCCGCCTTCTCCGCCAGTTCTGCGCCAACACGGGATCGGCCTGCTTGCTGGCCCTCAGCTTGGCCTGCGGCCAAGCGCTGGCCAAGCCTGTCCCGGTCGATCTGGGCGGATTGCCGGGCGGCACGTATTCGTCCGCCCGGGTCATCAATGCCAAGGGCCAGATCATGGGCTTGGCGACCGACCCGCAGACCTTCGCGTACGAGCAGGTGATGTGGATTGGAGGCGTCATCAGTGTCCGCTCCGCGTGTTGTAGCGCGGGCTTGGGCGTGCCACGGGCGCTCAACAAGAAGCGCGAAGCGGCCGGCTATGCCGACGAGGGCTACGAGGATGGGCACTGGTACTGGAGCGCGAACGGCGTGCCCACCCGCCTGCCGGGCCTGCCGGGCGGCATCGGCCGTGGATCAGCCTACGACATCAACGACGCCGGCCAGATCGTCGGCTACAGCGTCGACACGAACCTGCGTCGACACGCCGTGATCTGGAACCGCACCGCCTTCGCGCTGGACCTCGGCAACGAACTGGGCGCGACGAACAGCTCGGCAACCGGCATCAACAATGCGGGCGACATCGTCGGTGATGCCGACGGCATCATCTTCGTGCGGCGCAACGGAGCCGTGACGACCCTGGGCCCGGGCAGCGCGCTCGACATCAACGATACCGGCCTGATCGCCGGCTACGCCGCTGGCCTGGTGCCTGTCCTGTGGCGCAATGGCGTGCGGGAGTACCTACCTGGCCTGTTTGGCCCCATCGCCTACGGCCACACCATCACCAGCCTGAACAACGTCGGCGATCTGGTGGGCTTCACGTTTCAGAAGACCGGGCCGCTCTACAACACGGCGGTGCTTTGGCGAAACGGCAGGGCCATCGATCTCGGCCGCTATCCAGGCGGCACCATCAGCGCCGCCTACGGCATCAACGACAACGGCCAGATCGTCGGCGAAGGCAACGTTGTGCCGTATGGACCGATGCACGCCCTGCGGTGGACCGTGAAGCCGGGCAAGGTACCGGTGGTCGAACTTGCCCAGGACTGAGACACCTTTGCCATGTCGGCCGAAACTGGCGTAGACGACTCCATGATGACGATCCAAATATTACAGCCGGCGATGCTGACCGCCCTGGCAGTTTCGCCACCTTGATTTTCATGACGGACCCCCCTCTCGGTTCGTGAGGGACTGAAGCCGCTGGAACTGGCGCTTTTTGTGCAGCTGCAGATGGCTAAGGGAGTTTCGCCGGCCGAGATCGCAGAACGCTTCGTGGCGCTCGGGCTCGAAGAGCATGGGATGGGGATGCACACGTCGCCTTGGTGGCCGGCGATGACGCTCAGTCGATGAGCAGGCGCTCGAAGGGGATCGGGATCGTGTTCCAGCCCGTGGCGCAGTTGCGGCTGGGGTATTGATACTCGAACGCGATCTCGCCGCTCGCGCCGAGTCCGACGAGGCGCGTGTGGGTGTCTCCGTCGGCGGTGGCGTAGTCGATCAGCACGGTTCCGCCTTGGGCCTCGTAGGCGCTGCTGCAAGACCGGCTCTCGATCGTCTTGGCGTGCGCGTAGCGCCACACTTCGCGGCCCGCCAGCGCGTCCGGCTCGATGGTATAGGCCGATACGACGCTGAACTTGCGCCGCTCGCCGACCGGCAGTCCCGGTGGCAGCCCGTAGCTCGGCGCGCCGTTGTTGAAGAGGTTCAGCGTGCCGCCGAAGCCTTTCGTGATGCTGTGTTGGCCGATCGGGTAAAAGTCCCCCTGCGGCAACGTGATCGCCTTCGCGCGAAGGGAAGGAAACGTGTACCACCACTTTGTCGGATCACCCAGGATCCATCGGATCGCACCGGTGTCGTAGTCGATCTTCATCACGAAGTGCTGGCGGCTGGAAACGACGAGACTGTTGTCGCCCGGATCGTAGAACTGCGAGTTGAGATGTATCCAGTTCATGCCCGGACGCACGAAGGCCGAAGCGTCGTCGCCCTGGCTGGTCATGTGGTCGCCGATGATTTCGGCGAAGTCCCACTCCCGGATGACATGGCCATCATGGGTCATCTCCGCGATCGTGCTCTGGAAATGCAACACGCCGTAGACCATCTTGCTGACACCTGCCAGCAGCGCCTCTCGGCCTTGCGAGATGTCGTGGTTGAACGACACGATGGCCTGGTCGTCGACCGCAGACTGCGTGAATGTGCCGTCCAACTCCATGGTGTAGACGATGGCCGGGTTGTCGGCGCCGATCACGAAACGCCCGTCGGAAAACGTGCTGGAGGCCGAATGTTCCACCGCACCACCCACCCAGCGAAGCACACCGTCCGTGTCGATGATCACCGGCGATCCGAGGTTGGACTTCAGGTACATGTAGCTGAAGCCGAGAGAGTTGCTCGGATCACGCGCCATGAGGATCTTCGGCCTGTCGTAGACGCGGTTCGGATCGGCGTAAGGTTCGGTAGGAACCGACAGCGGCATGGTCTGGCCCGAACCGTCCGCAAAAGTGAACATCACCGTCACCGGATTGGTCTTGCCGGCGTAGAGACCGAAGATCGGCAGCGTGAGGGGACCTCCCGCCGGTGCGTGACCGCGGGCCTGCAGGGCTGCGATCGTGTACTGCACCTTGATCGGCTTGGCGTGCGCACCCGGCTGCGCGGCAATCACGAACGACACCGCGGCCACATCGGCGAGCGAGCCGCCTTCGAACTGCGCCAGGCTGATGAAGGGCGTGACGCCCGCTTGCGCACCCTTGAACGTGATGCCCGCGCCCTGGAGCGTCGTGCGCGAAAGGGCAGGTGACGCGCGCGAAACCGGATCCGGATCCGCCGCGGCCCAACTCAGGCCGCAGCAGATCGCCAGCAAGGCCGGCAAGGCGGACGCGACATGTCGGATCGACTGACGACGCAAGGTGGCTGATTTCATGGCGCATCCCGAGGGTCGAGCACGAACGATTACTTCTTCCGCATGTGATCAACGGCCTGCGTCTGTTCCTCGGCAAGGGCCAGTGCGCAACCTACCACAACGGGCTGCTCCTCACGGACCAGCACTTATGCCGGTCAGTTCGCGAGCCTCCAGGAGGTTGTCGCGCACTACGCGAAGTCGCCTGCGGCGGCGGTTGGAAACTCGGAGCTGGCTCATGTGCGATCACATTTGGTGTCCCTGGACACAATGTCAAAGCCAACGCCGAGCAGGCCAAAAAGGGGCGCCGACAAAGGCGTGTCGCAGATTCCCGGATCATGCTTGTGCAGTGCGACAGAAGGGGCTTGCAGCCCTTGGGGAAGTGCACGCATGCGACTCGAAACATTGGCTGAGGTTTCATGCATGGCGCCCCTCCGTTCCTGACAGTTCCCAACGTCTTTCGCTGGGTGGGCCACAGACAGTTTCGGCCGATACTTGTTGTCTGCCCAGCGTGCTGCGCTGCCTGACTTGAGGGGACGCCTGAATCTTGGGTGGTGGAACCCCAAGAAGGATCCTTCGGATGAATGGCGCCAATCGCCGCGCTACCGACGCACCACTCGATCCTCGTTTTGCCGACAACCCGCTCGGCGCCGGCATGCTTCAGGCCGCCTGTTGCTCGTTCAGACTCAATGCGGCCCTTGAACAGTGGCGGCTCATCGCCCGACACCGACGAAAGCAAAATCGACTTCCGGCTTCAAACCGCTGACGATGCGCGCGATGCTCTTGCCCGAGCCGCACGAGTGTGTCCAGCCTAGCGTGCCATGGCCCGTGTTAAGGAACAGATTGGGCAGCTTGCTGCGGCCGATGATCGGCACGTTGCTCGGCGTCGCCGGGCGCAGGCCGGTCCAGAACTGCGCCTGCTCGCTGTCGCCGGCGCCGGGGAACAACTGCTCGACGCGCTTGACGATGGCCTCGCAGCGCACG
>JANMAS010000527.1:0-11898 GCA_031359975.1 Burkholderiales bacterium | reverse complement strand
GACGAAGCGTGGCCGTTCAGGCCGCGCCAGGCCGCCCTCAATCCTTGCGCCGCAACGCCGGAAACAACACCACATCCCGGATGCTCGGTGAATCGGTGAGCAGCATGATCAGGCGGTCGATGCCGATGCCGCAGCCGCCGGTGGGGGGCATGCCGTACTCGAGCGCACGGATGAAATCGCCGTCGTAGTACATCGCTTCTTCGTCGCCGGCATCCTTGTTCGCCATCTGGGCCTGAAAACGGGCGGCCTGATCTTCGGCGTCGTTCAGCTCCGAAAATCCGTTGGCCACTTCGCGACCGGTGATGAAGAGCTCGAAACGCTCGGTGATCGCCGGGTTGGCATCCGACGCACGCGCCAGCGGCGACACCTCCACCGGATAGTCGGTGATGAAGGTGGGTTGCCAGAGCTTTTCTTCGACGGCCGCCTCGAATAGGCCGAACTGCAATTCGGGCAGCTTCCAGTGCGCGGGTGTGTGGCCGCCAAGCGCCTGGATGCGCGCGTGCAGCATGGCGGGATCGTCGGCTTCGGCGTCGTTCAGGCCGGCGTGCACGATCAATGATTCACGCACCGACAGGCGGGTGAAGGGCTTGTCGAGCGCCACCTCGCGGCCGGCGTAGCTGAGGCTGTCGGAGCCGGTGGCGGCGCGCGCGGCGTGGCGCAGGATGGCCTCGGTGAAGTCCATCACGTCGTGGTGGTTCCAGTACGCCGCATAGAACTCCATCATCGTGAACTCGGGGTTGTGGCGTACCGAGATGCCTTCGTTGCGGAAGTTGCGATTGATCTCAAACACGCGCTCGAAGCCGCCGACGACCAGCCGCTTCAGATACAGCTCGGGCGCGATGCGCAGGAACATCTGCTGATCGAGCGCGTTGTGGTGCGTGACAAACGGCTTCGCGTTGGCACCGCCGGGGATCGGATGCAGCATCGGCGTTTCCACTTCGAGGAAGTGGTGCTCCACCATGAATTGCCGGATCGAACTCACCGCCTTGCTGCGCGCCACGAAGCGGTTGCGGGCGGATTCGTCGGCGATCAGATCCACATAACGCTGGCGGTACTTCTGTTCCTGGTCGGCCATGCCGTGGAACTTGTCGGGCAAGGGCCGCAGGCTCTTGGTGAGCAGGCGCACCGTGCTCACCCGCACCGAGAGCTCGCCGGTGCGGGTGCGGAAGAGCAGGCCTTCGGCGCCGACGATGTCGCCCATGTCCAGATGCTTGAAGGCTTCGTAGGCGGCCTCACCCACCGCTTCCTTGCTCACGAAGAGCTGGATGCGGCCGCCGGTGGCGCCGAACGAGCCATCCTGCAAGGTGCCGAAGCTGGCCTTGCCCATCACCCGCTTGAGCATCAGGCGGCCGGCCACCTTGACCGCGATGGCCTGCGGTTCCAACTCTTCATTAGGCACCTGGCCGTGACGCTGCTGCAGGTCGGCCGCGTGGTGACTGGGTTTGAAATCGTTGGGGAACGCGATGCCTTGCAGTCGGATGCGGGCCAGCTTTTCGCGCCGTTCGGCGATCAGCTTGCTTTCGTCGATCGGGGCGGCGGCGGTGGTGTCTGCGGGCGGTTGGTTCGGGGCGGCTTGATCGGTCATCGTGGGCTCATGGTGTCTGCCTCAATTCTAGGCGGCCACCCCGCACTCTTGGCGCGCCGCATAAAATCGAAGGTTTGGCCCAAACAGCGTCACGATTTGCCGATGACACTCCCATCCATTACCGATCGCCGTATCCGCTTCGCCCTGGTGGGCTGCGGCCGCATCAGCGCGAACCACATCGACGCGTTGAGCCAGCATGCCGAACGCGCAGAGCTGGTGGCGGTGTGCGATGCGCAGCCGCAGTTGCTGGCTGCCGCTGTCAAGGCCACCGGCGCCATCGGCTACGCCTCGCTGGATGAGCTGCTGGCTCGCAGCGATGCCGACATCGTGGCGCTGGCCACGCCCAGCGGCCTGCATCCGCGCCAGGCGATCGCTGTGGCGCGCAGCGGGCGGCATGTGCTGTCTGAAAAGCCGATGGCCACCAAGTGGGACGAGGGCATGGCGATGGTGCGCGAATGCCGCGAAGCCGACGTGAAACTGTTTGTCGTCAAGCAGAACCGGCTCAACCCGACCATGCAGCGCCTGAAGCAGGCGATCGACGAGCGCCGCTTCGGCCGCATCGCGATGGTCAACGTGAATGTGTTCTGGACGCGCCCGCAAAGCTACTACGACGATGCCCCCTGGCGTGGCCGCTGGGACATGGACGGCGGCGCCTTCATGAACCAGGCGAGCCACTATGTGGACATGGTCGATTGGCTGGTGGGCCCGGTGGACAACGTGCACGCCTACACCGCCACGCTGGGCCGCGACATCGAGGCCGAAGACACCGGCGTGATGAGCCTGCGGCTGCGCTCGGGCGCGCTGGCCTCGATCAACGTCACCATGCTCACCCACGACAAGAATTTCGAAGGCTCGATCACCGTGCTCGGCGAACAAGGCACGGTGCGCATCGGCGGCGTGGCGGTCAACGAAATCCAGCATTGGCAGTTTGCCGATGCGCGGCCCGAAGATGCTGAAGCGACGGCCGCCAACTACGCGCCGCCATCGGTCTACGGTTACGGCCACCCGCTTTACTACGACAACGTCATCCGCACGCTGCGCGGCGAGGCGCATGCGCAGGTGGATGGCTACGAAGGCCTGCGCTCGCTCGAGGTGGTGATTGCCGCGTACCGCTCGGCGCGCGATGGTGTGCGGGTTGGCCTGCCGCTGGTCTTCTAGATGACGTTCTGGGCCCACTCCACCGCGGTGATCGACGACGGCGCGCAGGTCGGCGACGGCAGCAAGGTGTGGCACTTCAGCCATGTGTGCGCGGGTGCCCGCATCGGCGCCGATTGTTCGCTCGGGCAGGGGGTGTTCGTGGGCAACGACGTGCAGATCGGCCGCGGTGTGCGCATCCAGAATCAGGTGTCGGTATATGACGCCGTGACGCTCGAAGACGACGTATTCTGCGGGCCCAGCGTGGTGTTCACCAACGTGATGAACCCGCGCGCCGCCGTCTCGCGCAAGAGCGAATACAGGCGCACGCTGGTGGGGCAGGGCGCCACGCTGGGCGCCAACTGCACCATCATCTGCGGCGCGGTGATCGGGCGTTTTGCCTTCATCGGCGCCGGTGCCGTGGTGCGCGGCGAGGTGCCAGATCACGCCTTGATGGTGGGCGTGCCGGCCCGGCGCATCGGCTGGATGAGCCGCCACGGCGAGCGGCTGGACTTGCCGGTCAACGGTGAGGGAGACGCGCTGTGCCCGGTCACCGGCGAGCGCTACCTGCTCGCTGGCGATCGGGTGTCGATCGCTGGCTGAACGCTCAACGAACTCATCATGCAATTCACCGATCTCAAATCCCAGTACGCTGCGCTCAAGGCACCGATCGACGCGCGCATCCAGCGCGTGCTCGATCACGGCCAGTACATCATGGGCCCCGAGGTGGCCGAGCTCGAAGCGGCGCTGGCGGCGCGCACAGGCGCCGCCCACTGCATCACCGTGGCCAGCGGCACCGAGGCGCTGGTGATCGCGCTGATGGTGCTGAACATCGGGCCCGGCGACGAGGTGATCACCTCGCCGTTCAGCTTTGCCGCCACGGCCGAGGCGATCGTGCTGGTGGGCGCCACACCGGTGTTCGTCGACATCGACGCACGCACGGGCCTGATCGATGAATCGCTGATCGAAGCGGCCATCACCCCCCGCACCCGCGCCGTCATGCCGGTGAGCCTGTATGGCCTGATGCCGGATATGCACATGATCCATGCCGTTGCGCAGCCGCGTGGCGTGGCGGTGATCGAAGACGCCGCCCAGAGCTTTGGCGCCACGTTGGGTGGCCATGAGAGCTGCTCCCTCTCCACCTTTGGTTGCACCAGTTTTTTCCCCAGCAAGCCGCTGGGTTGTTATGGCGACGGCGGCGCGATCTTCACCAGCGACGATGCGCTGGCCCGTGCCGCGCGCGAGATCCGGGTGCATGGCCAAAGCCGCCGCTATCACCACACGCGCGTGGGCGTCGGCGGGCGCATGGACACCCTGCAATGCGCGATCGTGCTGGCCAAGCTCGAACGATTCGACTGGGAACTGGCGCAGCGCCGCCGGCTCGGCGAGCGCTACCAGCGGCTTCTTGCGGGCGTACCGGGCCTGGCGCTTCCGCATGAACCTCCCGGCCGCGTGGGCGTCTGGGGCCAGTACACCGTGCAGGTGCCGGGGCGCGATGCGGTGCAGCAGGCGCTGGCGGCCCAGGGCGTGCCCACCACGGTGCACTACCCAAGGCCGCTGCACCGTCAACCGGCCTACGAGCGCTTTGCACCCGTCGGTGCTTGCCCGCACAGCGAGCGGGTGTGCGACACCGTGCTGAGCCTGCCGATGAGTGCCGATCTCACCGAAGCCGATCAGGATCGTGTGGTGGATGCCTTGAGAGCCACGCTGTCCGAGCTGCCGGTTTCGGCGCCGGTTGGCGCCACCGCCGCGGCGGTCTGAACACCAGCCCCCGCGGCCCCTGACCCTCCCCATGGCTGCCGGCGGTTTGCTCAGGGCCACCCTCACGCTGCTCGCCGGGGGCGCGCTGGCGCAATTGATTCCCTTGTTGCTCGGGCCGCTGCTCACGCGGCTTTACGTGCCGGAGCAGTTTGGCGTGTTTCACCTGTTTGCGGCGGTGGCTGCCAATGTGGCGGTGATCGCGTGCGCGCGCTACGAGTTTGCGTTGCCGATGGCGCGTGGCGCGGATGAGGCCACCGCGCTGCGGGCGCTTTGCACCCGTGTGCTGACAGGCGTGGTAGTGGCCAGCGCAGCAGGCGCTGCAGGCTGGTCTGCGGTGAGTGGGCAGCTGTGGCCGCTGTGGCTGCCGGTGGCGGTGGGGTTGCTGGGCATGGTGTCGCTGGCCACCTTGCAGGCTACCGCCGGCAAGCGGTTTCGTGCGCTGGCGATCTCGCGGGTGGTGCAGTATGGCGGCGGTGCGATCGCCCAGGCGGGGGCTGGTCTCGCGGGGGCGGGCGTGATGGGTTTGATCGTGGCGCCGACTATCGCCGCGGCCGCCGCGCTGGCGGTGCTGGGGCTCAGGCTGTCGGGCGCCTGGAGCGTGTCGCGCGAGCGCATCGCCGAGGTGGCGCGCAAGTACCGCGACTTTCCGCTGCTCAACACGCCGCATGCGTTTCTCGGCGCGCTGTCCGACACCGTGTCGATAGCCCTGGTCGCCGCGATAGCCGGGCCGGCCGAAGCCGGGTTCTGGGGGCTGACGATGCGCTATCTCAAGGCACCGGCCACCCTGGTGGGCGGCGCCGTGTCGCAGGCGCTGTATCCGCATCTGGCGGCGGCCTCCGGATCCGGCGGATCAAGCGCTGCCACGCCGCAGGCTCGCGCCGCCGTGGTGCGGGTGATGGGGTTGCTGGCGCTGGTGGCGGTGCCGCTGGTGGTGGCGGTGTGGCTGGCGGCGCCGTGGGCGTTCGAGTGGGTGTTTGGCCGCCGCTGGCGCGTGGCGGGCGAGCTGGCAAGCGCCCTGGCGCTGTACATCGGCGTGCATTTCGTGGCCGCGCCGCTGGCCATCGTGACGATGGTGTGGGGCGCGCAGGCCTGGGCGCTGCGCCTGGCGTGCGTGGGGCAACTGATGTTTGTCGGCGCGTTGGCCTGGGGCTTGCATGACGGAGGGCTGGTCACGGCGGGGTGGAGTGTGTCGGCGGCAATGGTCATCTACTTCGGTTGGTACTTTTTCTCCCTGGCGCGCTGGCCGGTGGCGAGCGCTGCGCCATGACGCTCGCCTGGCGCGCCACCTTCAATCGCTGGCGCCGCCAATGGCTTCGGCTGTGGCATTTCCGCATGGTGTTTGGCGAGCGCTCGCAAGGGCGGCTGCTGCGGAACACCCGCATTTCACCGTCGTGCTGCATCGAGCATGAAGCGCATCTGACGCTGGGTGACCATGTTTTCATCGGCCCGTTCTGCTTTCTCGAAGCCAGCGCCGGCCTGGTGATCGAGGAGGGCGTGCAGATCACCTCGCAGGTGAGTGTGGTGACCCACAGCTCGCATCGCGCCATGCGCTTGCTGGGTGCGGCCTACACCGATTGGCGTGGCGAGCGGCCGGGATGGATGGCCGGCGCGGTGCGCATCGGCGCCTACAGCTTCATCGGGCCGCATGTGCTTATCGGGCCGGGCACAGAACTCGGGGCAGGCACGATCGTGCGCGCCGGCAGCGTGGTGCGCGGCAAGTTCCCGGCGTTTTCGGTGCTTGAAGGCGCGCCTGCCACGATCGTGGGCGATGCACGGGACGGCGACGCCGCGTGGCTCGAACAGTTCCCCGAACTGCGCGAACGTTATGAGCGCCTGTGGGCGGCGCATGCCGCGCCGGATGGCGAGCGATGAGGTTGGTGCTGTTTGGCGACGGCGAGAGCCCGCATCTGGTGAAGTGGGCGCGCGCGTTGGCGCCGCGGGTGGATCTGTGGGTGGCCTCCAGCCGCGCCTTCGCGCCGGGCTTCGACGATTGCGCGCCGGTAGCGCGCCGGCTCGCACTGCACACACGGCCGGCGTTTGCCGGCGGCAACGTGGCGGTGTTGCGCACCCTGCCGCGCCTGGCCCGATGGCTCAAGCAGGTGCAGCCGGATTGGATCAATCCGCACTACCTCACCTCGCACGGCAGCCTGGCATGGCTGGCCACGTCCACCTTCGGCGCACCGGGGCGATTGGTCGGCTCGGCCTGGGGTTCCGACATCCTGCAGACCCCCGAGCGCAGCCGAGGCGCGCGCGCGCTCACCCGCCGGGTGCTGGCCGCGTGTGAGTTCACCACCAGCGATTCGCGGCACATGGCCGAGCGCATGAAGGCGCTGGGCGCCCGCGAGGTGATGACGTTTCCGTTCGGGCTCGAGGTGATCCCGCCGCAGCCGCAGCCGGGCGACAAGGATCCGCATCTGTTTTTTGCCAACCGCGCGCTGGAGCCGATCTACGCGCCGATGCAGGTGCTGGCGATGTTCTCGACGATCGCTTCGGCACAGCCCGAGGCTCGTCTCGTGCTGGCCAACGACGGCTCGCTGCGCGATGCGTTGGCGGCCGAGGTAGCGCGCCTGGGCCTGGCGGAGCGGGTGCAAATGGTCGGGCGTCTGGATGCGCAGGCACAAGCGCGCTGCTACACCCAGGCGCAATGGTTCATCAGCGTGCCGAGCAGCGATTCGGTATCCGTATCGGTACTCGAAGCGATGGCGCATGGCTGCGTGCCGATCCTGTCTGATCTGCCGGCCAATCGCGAGCTGGTGCGACACGGTGACAACGGCCTGATCGTGCCGGTGGGCCCCGCCGATGGCCAGAGCCTGATCGCCGCGCTGGAGGCGCTGCGCATGCAGGCCGACCGCATCGCCGCCCGCAACCACGCCTGGGCACGTGAGCATGCGTTTTTCCCCGACGCGATCGAGCGCTTTGTCACTCGGCTGCACACACTGGGCGGACCGCGTTGAACATTGTCTACCTCAACCACTACGCCGGCACGCCCGCGCTGGGCATGGAATACCGGCCCTACTACCTGGCGCGCGAATGGGTGCGCCTCGGTCACCAGGTGACGATGATCGCGGCCGGCCACTCGCATGTGCGCACCCGCCAGCCCGATCTGGCCGGCGCCGATGAACGCACGGAATCGATCGACGGCATTCACTACCACTGGATCGCCACGCCAACGTACCGTGGCAACGGCTGGGGCCGGCTGCGCAACATCGCCGCCTTTCTGCGTGGCGTGTGGCGCCGTACCGCCGGCATCGTGGCCGGCGTCAAACCCGATGTGGTGATCGCCTCCAGCACCTATCCGATGGACATCTGGGTGGCGCGGCGCATGGCTCGCCTGGCCGGTGCCATGCTGGTGTTCGAGGTGCACGATCTGTGGCCGCTGTCGCCGATCGAGCTGTCCGGCATGTCGCCGCGCCACCCGTTTGCGCTGCTGTGCAGCTGGGCCGAGCGCGATGCCTATCGGGATGCGGATGTGGTGGTGTCGATGTTGCCCAAGGTGCACCAGCACATGGCCTCGCGCGGCCTGGCGCTGCACAAGCTGGTGATCGTGCCCAACGGCATCTCGCCGGACGACTGGCAGGGCGAGCCGGAACCGCTGCGCGAGGATGTGGCGGCGGCGCTGCGACACGCACGGGCGCAGTGGCATACGGTGGTGGGATATGCCGGTTCGATGGGCGAGCCCAATGCGCTCGATACCCTGCTCGATGCGATGCGGATGCTCGAAGGCGATCCGATCAGCCTGGTGATGGTGGGCGATGGCCATTTGCGCGCGCATCTCGCGTCGCGCATGGCCGCCGAGGGATTGCACCGGATCACGCTGCTGCCGCCGATCCCCAAATCGCAGATTCCCTCGTTTCTGGCGGCAATCGACGTGGCCTACATCGGCTGGCAGCGCGTGCCGATCTACCGCTTTGGCATCGCGCCCAACAAGTTGATGGATTACATGATGGCCGCCCGCGTGGTGCTGCATTCGGTGGAAGCCGGCAACGATCCGGTGGCCGAGGCGGGCTGCGGCATCACTTGCGTGCCGGCCGATGCGGCCGTGGTGGCAGCGAGCCTGCGCGAATTGGCCACGCTCGCCCCGGCGCAGCTGGAGGCCATGGGCGAGCGAGGCCGGGCGTTTGTGTTGCGGGAGCACACCTACCCGGCGCTGGCCAGGCGCTTCGTCGATGCGATGATGGGCGCCCGTGCCAATTCGGTGTCTCCACCCCCATGAGCCTGGCTTCCTCGAACTTTCTCCCCTTTGCACTGCCGGACATCGGCGACGAAGAAATCGCCGCCGTCACCGATACCCTGCGTTCCGGCTGGGTGACCACCGGCCCCAAGGCCAAGGCCTTCGAGCAGGCGTTTGCGCTGTGGTTGGGCGACGCTTCGTTGCACTGCGTCGCGGTCAACTCGGCCACCGCCGGCCTTCACCTGGCGCTGGAGGCCGCCGGCGTGGGCCCGGGCGACGAAGTGATCACCACCACCCACACCTTCACCGCCACCGCCGAGGTGGTGCGCTCTCTGGGCGCCGACGTGAAGCTGGTGGATATCGATCCCGCCACGCTCAACATCGATCCGGCGGCGGTGGAGGCGGCCATCACCGCGCGCACCAAGGCCGTCATCCCGGTGCACTACGCCGGCCTGGCGGCCGACATGCCGACGCTGCTGGCTAACGCCGCGCGGCATGGCTTGAAGGTGATCGAAGACGCGGCGCATGCGTTGCCCACCACCTGCGGCGGCGCGTTGGTGGGCACGCTGGGCAGCGACGCCACCGTGTTCAGCTTCTACGCCAACAAGACGATCACCACCGGCGAGGGTGGCATGCTGGTCACCCGCGATGGCGAGTTGGCTGCGCGTGCCAGGGTGATGCGGCTGCACGGCATGAGCCGCGATGCGTTCGACCGCTTCACCGCCAAGGTGCCGAGCTGGTACTACGAGATCGTGGCGCCCGGCTTCAAATACAACCTCACCGACATCGCCGCGGCCTTGGGCATCGAGCAGTTGAAGAAGGCCCGCCGGTTTGGCCAACAGCGGGCGGCATTGGTGGCGGCTTACAACGAAGCGCTGGCCGATCTGCCGGTGATATTGCCGCCTGCGCCGCCTTCCGGCGAGCAGCATGCGTGGCACCTGTATGTGCTGCGCCTGGCGGATGGCGCCGGCATCCACCGCGACGCGCTCATCGAGCACCTGTTCGCGCAGGGCATCGGCTGCAGCGTGCACTACATCCCGCTGCACCTGCACCCGTACTGGCGTGATCGCTACGCCTTGAGCCCCGAGCAGTTTCCGCACAGCCAACAGGCCTACCAACGGATGCTCAGCCTGCCGCTGTACACGCGGATGAGCACCGCCGATGTGCAGCGTGTCGCCGATGCCGTGCGCACGGCGTTGCGCGCGGCGCCTGCGCATTGAGCACGAATGGCATGCGGATGGCCAAGCGCTTGTTCGATCTGTTGGTGGGCAGCGTGGCGTTGCTGCTGTTTGCGCCGTTGATGGGGGTGATCGCGGTGTGGGTGCGGCTGGACTCCAGCGGCCCGGTGCTGTTTCGCCAGGAGCGTGTGGGTCGTGCCGGCGTGCCCTTCAACATCCACAAATTTCGCACCATGGTGGCCGACGCGCCCGATCGCGGGCTGCCGATCACCGTGGGTGACGACAGCCGCATCACGCGCTTTGGCCGTTGGCTGCGGCGCAGCAAGCTCGACGAGCTGCCGCAATTGTTCGATGTGCTTGCTGGCCACATGAGCCTGGTCGGCCCGCGGCCCGAAGTGCCGAAGTACGTGGCCCTGTATCCACCCGAGTTGCGCGACAAGGTGCTCTCGGTGCGCCCCGGCATCACCGATCCGGTATCGCTGCGCTATGCCGACGAAAACCGCCTGCTCGCCGCTGCCGCCGACCCCGAGCGCGAATACGTGCAGGTGGTGATGCCGGCCAAGCTGCGCGAGGCCGCCGCCTATGCCGAAGCGGCCAGCCTGTGGACCGACCTGCGCGTGATTGCCCGCACCTTGCGCCTGCTGATCGCCCGATGAACTATTCCAACGCCACCACGCCGTCTGTCTGGCATCGGCTCGACCGCTTTCTCGCGCACCTGCGCCCGCACCGCGAACCGATCTCGCTGGCCATCGATGCGGTGGTGATCGCCGCGTGCTGGAACATCACCTACCTGTTTCGCATCGGCTTCGAGCGCTGGTTCGAGGTGCGGCCGTCCTACGACATCTGGGTGATGCTGGGTGTGATCGTTGCCTACCTGGTGGCTTTCAAGTCGCTCGGCGTGCCGCGCAGCATGTGGCGCTTTTCCGGCTTTGGCGAAGTCAAGCGATTGACGATCGCTTGCACCGCCGCCGGCCTGGTGAGCGCGGTGGTGGTGTTGATGATGCAGCTCACCCAGGTGCCGCGCGCCGTGCTGGCGCTGCATCCGCTGATCTCGCTGATGGGGGTGTGCGTGGTGCGCATTGCCTACCGCATGCTGTATGAACATGCCCGTTCGCGCATCACCGGCGGCGACGTCGAAGTGCGGCGCGCGATCGTGATGGGTGCCGGTGACGCGGCGCGGCGCTTGTTGGCCGGTATCCACCAGCAGGGCTGGATCGTGCTCGGCCTGCTCGACGACGATCCCGCCAAGCAGGGCGCCCGGGTGGCGGGTGTCAGCGTACTCGGGCCCCTGGCGGCGGTGAGCCAGCGCGGCGTGCGCGGCGCGGCCACGCACGTCATCGTGGCCTTGCCATCGGTGCGAGGCGCCTCGCTCAAGCGTGCGCTGGAGCTGGCTGCCGAAACCGGCTTGCCGGTGCTCACCGTGCCTTCGGCGCAAGAGCTGCGTGACGGTCGCGCCCGTGTCGAGCGCTTGCGCGACGTGGAGCCCGAAGATTTGCTCGGCCGCGAGCCGATCGAGCTCGACGAAGCGGGCATCGAAGAGAGCCTGCGCGGCAAGACGGTGCTGATCACCGGCGCCGGCGGCAGCATCGGCTCCGAACTGTGCCGCCAGATCGCGCGCTACGGGCCCACCCGGCTGGTGCTGGCGGAAGTCTCGGAATTCAATCTCTACACCATCGAACAGGCGCTGGCCGACGAGTTCCCCCGGGTGCCGCTGGTGCGCCTGGTGGTGGATGTGAAAGACCTGGCGCACATGCGCCACGTCTTCGGCCGCTATCGGCCCGATGTGGTTTTTCATGCCGCCGCCTACAAGCATGTGCCGCTGATGGAGGATCACAACGCCTGGGCGGCGCTGCGCAACAACACGCTCGGCACCTACCACGCCGCTCTGGCGGCGGCTGAGGCCGGCGTGGGCCGGTTCGTGCTGGTGAGCACCGACAAGGCCGTCAACCCGACCAACGTGATGGGCGCCACCAAACGCGCCGCCGAGATGGTGCTGTCGTCGCTCGCCTCGGGCCACCCGAACACCCGCTTCATGGCGGTGCGTTTCGGCAACGTGCTGGGCTCCAGCG
>JANMAS010000470.1:0-4065 GCA_031359975.1 Burkholderiales bacterium | reverse complement strand
GCCGTGGTCGAAGCCTCGATGGGCGAAGAGCGCGCCAAGCTGATGGAAACCCTCAAGGAAGGATCGGTCGTGCGCGGCGTCGTCAAGAACATCACCGAATACGGTGCGTTCGTGGACCTCGGCGGCATCGACGGCCTGCTGCACATCACCGACATGGCCTGGCGCCGTGTCCGCCACCCGAGCGAAGTGGTCCAGGCCGGCCAGGAAATCACCGCCAAGATCCTGAAGTTCGACACCGAGAAGAACCGCGTGTCCCTGGGGCTGAAGCAGATGGGCGACGACCCGTGGATGGGCGTGAACCGCCGCTACCCGCAGGGCACGCGCATGTTCGGCAAGATCACCAACATCGCCGACTACGGCGCCTTCGTGGAACTCGAGCCGGGCATCGAAGGCCTGGTGCACGTCTCCGAAATGGACTGGACCAACAAGAACGTCGCCCCCAGCAAGATCGTGTCGCTGGGTGACGAAGTCGAAGTCATGGTCCTTGAAATCGACGAAGACAAGCGCCGCATCAGCCTGGGCATGAAGCAGTGCAAGGCCAACCCGTGGGAAGAGTTTGCGGGCAACGTCAAGCGTGGCGACAAGGTGCACGGCCCGATCAAGTCGATCACCGATTTTGGCGTGTTCGTGGGCCTGGCCCAGGGCATCGACGGCCTGGTGCATTTGTCCGACCTGAGCTGGAACGAAACCGGCGAAGCCGCCGTGCGCAACTTCAAGAAGGGCCAGGAAGTCGAAGCCATCGTGCTCGGCATCGATGTGGAGCGCGAGCGCATTTCGCTCGGCATCAAGCAGCTCGATTCCGACCCGTTCACCACCTACGCCTCGGTCAACGACCGTGGCATGCTGGTCACCGGCAAGGTGAAGACGGTGGATCCGCGCGGCGCTGAAATCCAGCTCAGCGAAGAAGTCACCGGCTACCTGCGCGCCAGCGAAATCAGCCGCGACCGTGTCGAAGACGCGCGCAACGTGCTGAAAGAAGGCGACGAAGTCTCCGCCATGATCGTGAACATCGACCGCAAGGCGCGTTCGATCCAGCTCTCGATCCGCGCGAAGGATTCGGCCGACCAGCAAGAAGCGATGCAGCGCCTGTCGGTGTCGAACGAGCGCGAAACCGCCGGCACCACCAGCCTGGGCGCCCTGCTGCGCGCCAAGCTCGACAACCAGCGCGACAGCTGATCTGAACAGCCGCCACCGATATGACAAGGTCTGACTTGGTGGCGCAGCTGGCTGAACGCTTCAGCCAGCTGACGCAGCGCGACACCGAGTTTGCGGTGAAGACGATCCTCGATGCGATGTCCGACGCGCTCGCGCGCGGCCACCGCATCGAGATCCGCGGCTTCGGCAGCTTTTCGATCAACCGCCGCCCACCGCGTGTGGGGCGCAATCCCCGCAGCGGCGAGCAGGTGGTGATCCCCGAAAAGCTGGTGCCTCACTTCAAGCCTGGGAAGGCTTTGCGGGAGGCGGTGGACAAGTCAGGGGCTTCGGCCGAGGCTTAAGCAAACCTAACTTTCCCGTATCTGAAATACAGGAAAGTCAGAAACATGCCGGCAGCGGAAGGCCTCGTTTGCATGCTCACCGCCAGGCAGCCGTGAGTCGAGCGGTTCCGCCGACGCCGGCGCCGATCGCGCCAGTCGCTAGCTGAGTCTGCTGAATCGACCAGCGCCAACCCACGGTGCTCGGTTCCAGCCCGGCATTCAACGCATCGGCATATTCCAGCAGCTTGGCGTGTTCGCTGAACGCCACTTCCAGGTTGACCGTTCGCTCATTCGCTGCAAATTCAATGGACGTCGGCGTCACGCCCACCATGGCGACGTGCTCGATGGCGGTCAACGCCGCTGGCCATGGGGCGGTGCGCTCGGCGAGCATCTCGCGCGCGCTGCTGTCGTACGGCGGCGGCGACACCGGCACCGTGGATCTTGCCATTTCCGCCTCTTGCCGCTGTTGCGTGCTCTGAGCCCGTTGTGCGGTTTTTGCGTCGAACCTGGCCTTTGCGGACCAGGCCCAGATCGCCGTCGCCACCGCAACGATCACCAGCGCGATCAGTGCGATCCAGAGCCCTCGCGCAGGGCGCGGCCACCGGTCGAACCTCGCGTTGATGCGTCTCATGCAGACGCGCCCGCCGCAGGCGCCGTATCCGCCGCACTTGTCCGCGCATCGTGGTCGAGATCGGCCTCGGGATTCCAGCGCCACACCCGAAACTCATCGATGGCCACCCCTTCGGCAAGCGCTGCACGCGCCACGAGGGCATGAATCTGGTCGGACGCAGGCAACGGCGAGTAGGTGCGGGCCAGCACCGGCCGCCCATCGGCTTCGCGCAACAACGTGAGCGCATCGCTGTCCTCGATGGCCATGGCAACCGAGTTCACGCCCTCCTCACCGTCGCGATCGACGACACGGCACCACCACGGCCGTATCGATTGCAGGCGCAGCTTGAGGCGCCGCACCTCAATGTGAATCGTGTCGATGCTCTTGCTGGGTGAGGCAACCGCGAGTGCGGGGCGTTCTCCAGGCCAATCTTCCAGCACCACCTGGCAACCGTCGATGGACCCTGTCGCCTCGACCGCCATCGCCTGCGCCAAGGCCAGTGCCTCCTGCCACCGGCGCAGGCCAGCCACCGGGCCCAGGAGAAACGGCTTTGCCAGATCCCCCGACAACCACACGGCAACGCGCGTTACGCCACGCCCGCGAGCGCGTTCAAGCGCCGACCCAAGCTCCCCGAAGCGTTCGGCGCCAGGATGCGCCAACGTGCCGCCCACCCAGCACTGGTCGCGCCCCACATAGACATCAACGCGCTCAGCCCCCCACCACACGCCGCACCTCCTCGATGGTCGTGCGGCCCGTCTGCACAGCGCGCAGGGCCTGGGTGAGCAGCGGCTCCACGCCCTGGGCCCTGGCATGGGCCTTCAAGGCCGAAATCGGTGCTCCTTCGGTCACCTGATCACGCAGCGCGTCGTCCACGCCATGCACCTCGGCCACGACAAACCGGCCCTTGTAACCTGTGCCGTGACACGCCTCACATCCGCCCGCAGCCCAGGTGTCTTCGGTGCGCAAGTGAGCCACACGAGACAGCCAAGCCGTCTCGGCCTCCGTCAACGGCCGGCGCGCCGCGCAGGCCGTACAAAGGCAACGCAACAGCCGCTGCACCACCACGCCGTTGAGCGCCGACATGAAGCCGAACATGTCCAGCCCGAAGTGCCGGAAGCGGCCCACCACATCGCCGATGCTGTTGGCATGCACCGTGGTGAACACCAGATGCCCCGTCAAGGCCGATTGCACCGCGATTTCGGCCGTCTCCGCATCGCGGATCTCGCCCACCAGGATGCGATCGGGATCGTGGCGCAGGATCGATCGCAGGCCCTTGGCAAACGTGAGCCCCTTGCGCTCGTTCACCGGGATCTGCAGCACGCCGGCCAGCTCGTACTCCACCGGATCTTCGATCGTGATGATCTTTTCCCGGCCGGTGTTGATCTCGGACAGCGATGCGTAAACGGTGGTCGTCTTGCCGCTCCCGGTGGGCCCGGTCACCAGCACCATGCCGCTGGGCAGACAGGCGAGATCGCGGATCAGCTGTGCCTCGCGCGGCGCAAACCCCAAGGCATCGAGCGTGACGGTGGCACCGCGTGCATCGGAGCGCGCCTTGTCGAGCAGGCGCAGCACGGCATCCTCGCCATGCACGCTGGGCATGATCGACACCCGCAGATCGATCTCGGCCTCCGGCAGACGAAGCCTCATGCGGCCATCCTGAGGCAGCCGACGTTCGGTGATGTCAAGTTGCGCCAGCACCTTGATGCGTGAGATCGTCTCCTGCGCGGCCTGCACGCCTTCCATGCGGGCAAACACCACCAACACCCCATCGATGCGATGCTTGATGGTGACGCCGGTTCGGTCGCACTCGAAATGCGCATCGCTGGCGGCCATCCGAAAGGCCACGCGCAAACCTTGATCGACAAACTCGACGATCGGCCCTTCGGCATGCATCGCATCTTGCCCCGGGCGAGCCAGTGCGGACGGTGCGGGTTCGCCCAACCACGCCGACATGGCCGCACGCCCGGCGGCGATGGGGAT
>JANMAS010000449.1:0-2943 GCA_031359975.1 Burkholderiales bacterium | reverse complement strand
GCCAGGCCGGACGAACACCAACGGCGCAAGCTTCAACGCCGACCGCGTGATCGGCATGCCCTTGTAGCTCTCGATCGCGCGCAGCAGCTCGCCCACGCGCTTGGGATCGGTGATCGCTGCCATGTGCTGCACGAGCACCGGCTTCAGGGCACCGCGAAGATCGGGGGTGGGATCACGCTGGGCGCGGCCGGTGGCGATTGCGTAGCGAAACACCTGGCCACACGCCTGCAAAGCGCGATGGGCGGTTTCGATCGCGCCTCGGGCTTCGATGCGGCGGATGGTCTGCAGCAGTTCGGGTGCCTTGATCTCGCCGATCGGCGTGCCACCCAACCACGGGAAGACGTCTTGCTCCAGGCGGATCAGCGTTCGGGCGGCGTGGCCCGCGCTCACCTGGGCGAGATGGATCGTGGTGTGCCACTCGCGCGCCACAGCTTCGAAGCCGTTGGTCACCGGCTCTGATCTGCTGGCCTTTTCGGCGCGGCGAGATTCGCTGGGATCCACGCCTTCGGCCAACAAGGCACGCGCCCGGTCTCGCTTCTCTCTTGCGGCCTTGAGCCCGGTGTCCGGGTAGGTGCCCATCGAGAGCAACTTCTCCTTGCCACCGAAGCGGTACTTCAGCCGCCACCAGCGCCCGCCGCTCGGCGTGATCTCCATGTACAGCCCGCGCTCGTCGTAGAGCCGGATTGGCTTGTCGCCAGGCTTGGCGGCGCGGATCTGGGTGTCGCTCAGCATGATGGACTTTGGGGGTAACTGCGTTTGGCGCTAGAGCCGTTACCCCCAAAGTTACCCCATCTCGGAGACAGATTCAAGGAGACGCCTTGGGACGCTCCGGGCAAGAAAAAACCTCCAAGTGTTTGATTTCCTTGGAGGTTTCGGTGCTTCTTGAGACGTTCTGGGACGTCTTGAAATGATGAAATGGTGGAGCCGGGGGGAATCGAACCCCCGTCCGCAAGCCATTACCGGTCAGTTCTACATGCGTAGCTGGCTGATTTGATTTTTGAGGTCGGATCGCGCAGCAGCACGCTACCCGAACCCCTAGTCACTGAGTCTCGTCCTGAACCGAGTAACCCGGTTCAGCACCAGCCAATGTGTATGACTTCTCAGCCTTTGGGTCTTTCGACTTCAGGCCCGGCCCATCGGCCAACCGTTGAGAAGCTCACCGGTGTTAAGCGGCGAGGGCGAAACGTTCGTCGTTCGCAGTTACTTTGTTTCCAGTGGATTTACGAGCGAACTGGTGCTCGGCATGCCCTGATTCGATTCCGAACCTACGTCGAAGCCAAGTCGGCCCCACGAATCTACATCTTAGGGCAGATCGAGCCAATGCAAGAGATCTCCTGGCGATGCCAGCACCGCGTCCGCACCCCAGGCTTCAATGGGCGGGCCGGCACCGAGGTAGCCCCAGGCGGCGGCGAGTGCGGGCATGCCGGCGGCGCGGGCGGCCACCACATCGCGCTCGTCATCGCCGATGTACACGCAGGCCGATGCCGGGATGCCGAGTTGGCGGGCGGCCTCGAACAGCGGGGCGGGATGGGGCTTGAGGTGCGGCGTGGTGTCGCCGCACACCACGGTGCCGGCGCGATGGCCGAGGCCCAGGCCGTGCACGATGGGTGCGGCCAGGTTGGTGGCCTTGTTCGTTACCACGCCCCAGGGCATGGAGCGCGATTCGAGCCGTGAGAGCACCGGCTGCATGGCCTCGAAGACGCGCGTGTTCAACAGCATGTCGCGCTCGTAGATCGCGAGAAACTCATCGCGCAGCGCATCAAATCCGGAGTCGGCCGGCGTGAGGCCGAAGGCCACGCCGATCATGCCGCGCGCGCCGGTACCCACCATCGGCCGCAGTTGCTCGTAGGGCAGCGGTTGGTGGCCTCGGTTGGCACGCACCGCGTTGATCGAGCCGGCGAGATCGGGGGCGCTGTCGATCAAGGTGCCGTCGAGATCGAACAGTACAGCGCGAATCGATGAGGGCATGTGCAAGGAGGGATGGCGCGCCGCGGCTGTGCCTCAGGCGGCCTTGCGGCAGGCGATGAGGTAGTTGACGCTGGTGTCGTGGTTGAGCCAGTAGCGGCGTGTCAGCGGGTTGTATTGCAGGCCGCGCGAATCGACCTGGTCGAGCCCCGATTCACGGCACCAGCGCGAGAGCTCACTCGGGCGGATGAGCTTTTCGTAGTCGTGGGTGCCCTTGGGCAGCAGGTTGAGCACGTACTCGGCGCCGACAATCGCAAACAAAAAGGCCTTGGCGTTGCGGTTGATGGTGGAAAAAAACACCCAGCCGCCGGGCTTCACCAGCGTGGCGCAGGCGGCCACGATCGACGACGGATCGGGCACATGCTCGAGCATCTCCATGCAGGTGACCACGTCGAACTGGCCGGGCTGCTCCTGAGCCAGCGCTTCGGCCGCTACTTCGCGGTATTGCACGCCTTCGACGCCGGATTCGAGCGCATGCAACTGCGCCACCTTGAGCGGCTTGGTGGCCAGATCGATGCCGAGTGTTTGCGCGCCGGCGCGGGCCATGGCTTCGGCCAGGATGCCGCCGCCGCAGCCCACATCGAGCACCTGCTTGCCGCGCACGCCGGCCAGGGTGTCGATCCAGTCGAGCCGCAAAGGGTTGATCTGGTGCAGAGGCCGGAACTCGCTCTCCGGATCCCACCAGCGGTGGGCCAGTTCACTGAATTTGGCGAGTTCCTGAGGATCGGCATTGATCATGGGCGCATCGTAACGATCAAAGCGAATGGAGGGGCTGTTGGCATCGAACAGCCCTGCGAAAGGCCGCCCATCAACACAAAACCCCGCCGGAGCGGGGTTTTGAGCGGTTGCCCACCGAGGTGGGCTTCCGAAGCGGCCTCCCCGAGAGGAGGCCGAGGTTCTGGCGAAGCGCTTTTTACTTGTTGCGCGTGCCGACCACTTCGATTTCCACGCGACGATTCTTCGCGCGGCCTTCGGAGG
>JANMAS010000427.1:0-5517 GCA_031359975.1 Burkholderiales bacterium | reverse complement strand
GGTTTGGGTGTGCGCCGGGTGGGGCGGTATTGCTGGCCGGCCGCGATGGTGCCGAACTCGCACTGAAAAAGCGCCTGCGCCGCGGCCGATTCGTGGCCCGCATGCTGAATCTGCGCGGTGGTGCTGGTGACCAGGTATTCGGCGTTTTGATCGTCGCGCGGATGCCGGGTGAGCTTGAGGGTGTGGCCCACGCACAGGCCCACCGTGTTGGCCGATCCCTGAAACACTTCAAAGCCGGCCTGCAGCTCTTCCATCCGGTTTTCGGCGTATTGCGATCCATCGGCGGCCTGGGTGTAGCCGCCGGGGTAATCGAACACTTCGGCGTCTGACAAATCGTAGCTGCGGCTGAAGCTCTCTTCGGTTTGCAGCGCGGTGGCGGGGCGCTCGAAATCATGGTCGGTGAGTACCACTTTGCCGGGCTCAACGTTGCGCGATACGGCCCAGTGCTGCACGAAGTCGATGTCGGGCGGCATCTGCCCGGCGTTGCCGTAGAACGGCAGCGAGGCGTGGCCGGGTGCGGCATCGTGGGCGCTGGCGGAGTCCACCAGGATCAGCTTGTGTTTGCCGTCGGCGTGGGCAAAGTACCAGTAGATGCCTTCATGCTCCAGCAGCCGGGCCACAAAGTTGAAGTCGGTCTCGCGGTACTGCACGCAGTAGTTCCACTTGCGGTACTGGCGGAACAGCTTGAATTCGAAGCTCGCCACCGGGTGATCCTCGAACACCGATTTCACGATGTCGGGCACGCTCAGTTCTTGAAAGATGCGGCAATCGGCGGTGCGGGTGAGCAGCCACAACCAGGGGCGCACCGTCATCTCGTAAACGTAGTAGCGCCCATCCGATCCACTCTGCGCAAAGCGGGTGACATAGCCGCTCATCTCGCGCTGTGATTCGTCGCGCATCGGCATGGCCACGGTGACCGGTTGGCCCAGCAGCTTGTCGGCCGAGATGTTGGGATCATCGGCCTGCAGCGATACCGCCATGTCGCCCAACACGCTCAGCCGCTCGCGCGCCAGGCACGAGCGCAAGCGCAAGCTGCCATCGGGCAAAGGTGTGGTGATCAGGCAGTGGGCAGCCATGCGCCTGACGGTAGGGCGTGGTGCCCGGGGGGTAAAGCGACCAAAGTCATTCCGGGGGCATGCTGTGGTGCGGTGTGGCGCGCTGTGGCCTGAGGCGAAAGCGTCGAGCCTGATGGTTTACGGCCAGCGCTTGAGCACGCTGAGCGGCCGATCGGCGCCTTGCGATGTGATCAGCCACAGGCTGCTCGTGCCGTAGCTGCCCTGGGCGACGCGGCTGTCGATGCGCAGCAGCCAGTCTTCGATGCCGTCGGCGTTGAAATCGCCCCGCGCGAGCAGCTGCACATCCTGAATGGTGTCGTCCACGTCGATGCGCACGGTATCGGCGGTGGCCTGGCGGAAGTGCGTATCCGGGCGAAACTGTTTGAGCGTGAGCGCGGCTTCTTGCGCGCGTTGCACCTCAAGCTGGCTGTCGTCGGAGATCGCCAGATAAAAGCTGGCGGGTGCGCCGGCTTCCAGCGCGGCGGCCAAGCCATGCGTTTCGGGTGCGGTGGGCAACAGGCTTTGGCGAGCCGGGCGCACCATCGCCACGGCGGCCAGGGCCTGGCATTGCACGCGTGTTGACTGGAAGGCCTTGCCGTTGACGTTGTTGCCCGAGATCTCTTCGGTGATGCGGGCATCCAGGCGCACCAGATCGGCACAGGTTGCGAGGCTGGCGGTGCCGCCGTCTTTCAGTCGCACATCAAAGGGCGAGGGCAAAGGCTCTGTGATGGTGTGGCCCGCGACGGCCGGCGCCAGCCATGGCGCACTCGGCTGGGGGCTGCCGGCGGCGCAGGCTGCGGCGAGCAAGGGCAGCCACCACAGATGGCGAGTCACGGTGCGGATTCCAGGAAGAGATCGCGCGTCCAGTTGTTGCGTGTTTCCGATGGGCCTTTTCGGTGGCAGGATGCCGCGGCCTTTTTCCAGTCGGAGGCCTCGATCGCGGCCTTCATCGTCTTGAAGGCCAGCAAGCCGGTGTTCTTTTCAGCCGAGCCCATGCCCAGGTTGAACTCCATGTCGATCAACGCGCGGCGGGCGCCCAGCGGGTAGGTGTCGAAAGCCTTGAACTGCGCCCGCAGGTGGGCCAGGCGGGTGGTGATCTCGGCGTCGAGCAGGGTGTCGATCTGGGTTTCGGTCATGTCCAGCAGTGTGGAGGCGCGATAACTTGCGGCCAGTTGCCCGGCGGTTTTGGCCAGCACGGCTTTGTAGTCGGTTTCGATTTCCTTTGCGGTGGCGGTGGCCTGGGTGGCGCGCACCACAAAGCTTAGCGCCTGCGCGGCCGCCACGTTGGGCAGCATCGTGCCCACGCCCACGGTGATCAGGCCTTGAGTGTCGAGATACAGGTGATTGATGCGGCCTTCGTTGGCCGAGAGATCGGTGCGAACCTGCGCCATGCTCAGGGGCGTCGGCGCAGCCCATACCCCCACCCCGAGCAGACACTGAAAGGGGCCCGGCGACCACGGATGCCGATCTTCGAACATCAGCTCCAGGTCGTCCGACGCACCCAGAAATCTGGCGCCGCGAAAGTTGCCCGGGCCGCCCAGCCCGGCGCTCGAACCCGGGTGCACCAGTTGCCCGTTCCATCCCCGGTACGGGCGCGACCACTCACACATCATTCACCTCCGCGCCGGCCCGCGCCGCCACCAGCCAGCCCACCACCGGCTGGCCCGCCTCGGTGCGCAAGGCCTCTTCACGCAGCACCACCTCGCGCAGCCCCGCGCCAGCCAGCGTGGCGCTCACATGCTCCCGCGCATGGGCATAACGGCCGTGGGCTTGCAGGCGGTGCGGCTGGCCATCGCCAGCCAGCCAGGCTTCGACGGTAAACACCAGATGGCCGCCGCGGCGCAATGCCTGTGCGGCGGCTTGCATCGCTTCGCCGAGATCGCCAAAGTAACACAGCGTATCGGCGCAGATGAGGGCGTCAAAGCGTGCCGGGTGGGCTTTGAGGTGGACGACCAGCTCGGCGTGATGCAGGCTGTCGTACACACGGCGGCGCTCGGCCTTTTGCAGCATGCCGGCGGAGAGATCGCAGCCGCTCAGATCGCGGGCCCATTCGCGCACCAGCGGGCCGCACAGGCCGGTGCCGCAGCCGAGATCGTGGATATCGAACTGGCGCGCGGGTGCGGGCAGCAGCTCATGCAGCAGATCGGCCACCAGCGCGGGCGCGCGGTAGCCCAGCGCGGTGAGGTTGGCATCGAAGGTGGCGGCAAAGGCATCGAAGGTGCGCTCCACATAGGCATCGCTCGCGCGCTGCGGCACGGTGCCCCCCGAGCAGGCCGCCAGATGATGCTGGATGACGGGGTTGTCGGGCTCCACCTTCAGCCACTCGCGGTAAAGCTCGGCGGCTTCATCGAGCCGGCCCAGATACACCAGGGCACGCGCCACCGCATCGCGAGCTTGCAGGTGTTTGGGCCAGAGCAGGATGGCGCGGCTGTTGGCGGCGAGGCCTTCTTCGATGCGTTGTTGGGCCAGCAGCGCCACCGAGAGGTTGTACCAGGCCTGCCCGAATTCGGGCCGCGCCGCGATGGCCCGGCGGCACAGCGCCTCGGCTTGCGCAGGCTGGCCGCGCTTGCTGTGGATGGTGGCCAGGTTGCTGAGCGCATCCACAAAGTCGGGTTGCACCTCGAGGCATTGGCGATAGGCGGCTTCGGCTTCGTCGAAGCGCTGCGATTCAACCAGCACATTGCCCAGGTTGTTGCGCGGGCCGGCTTCACCCGGCATGCCGGCGATGGCTTGCTGGATCAGCTTGACGGCCGCCTCGCTGTCGCCGGCCTGGTGTTTGAGCACACCCAGAAAATGCAGCGCATCCGCCTGCCCCGGCCAGCGCTGCAGCACCGATTCGAGCGCGAGCGCCGCCTTGCCCAGATCCTTGGCGCGCAGCAGCCCCACCGCATGCTCCAGCTGCTGGCGCTGGGCCAGCTTGGAAGCGCCCTTCGCGGTGCGGGGGCTGTGCGCCACGGCGGTTTCAGTCGAAGGCATAGGCAAAATCGCCCGCCTGCACCGACAAGCCCACGCGGTGCAGCGGTGCACCCGAAGCCAGGCGAGTGAGGTACTCATGGCTGATGCGCGGCAGCACGGTGTTGGTGAGCAGCGCATCGATCACACGCCCGCCGCTCTCCACCTCGTTGCAGCGGCTCACCACCAGCTTGATCACCTCATCGTCAAAGGTGAACGGCACGCTGTGGTTGGCCTCCACGCGCTTCTTGATGCGGCCCAGTTGCAGCTTCACGATCTGCGCCAGCATCGCCTCGCTCAGCGGAAAGTACGGGATGGTGACGATGCGCCCCAGCAGCGCGGCGGGAAAGATCTTGAGCAGCGGCTCGCGCAATGCCTTGGCGATGGCCTCTGGCTCGGGCATCAGCTCGGGATCCTTGCACAGGCTCATGATCAGCTCGCTGCCGGCGTTGGAGGTGAGCAGGATGATGGTGTTCTTGAAGTCGATCATCCGGCCTTCGCCGTCTTCCATCCAGCCTTTGTCGAACACCTGGAAGAAAAGTTCGTGCACATCGGGGTGGGCTTTTTCAACCTCGTCGAGCAGCACCACGCTGTAGGGGCGGCGGCGCACGGCTTCGGTGAGCACACCGCCTTCGCCGTAGCCCACATAGCCCGGCGGCGCGCCCTTGAGCGTGGAGACGGTGTGCGCCTCCTGGTACTCGCTCATGTTGATGGTGATCACGTTTTGCTCGCCGCCATACAGCGCTTCGGCCAGGGCGAGCGCGGTTTCGGTCTTGCCCACGCCGGAGGTGCCGGCGAGCATGAACACGCCAATGGGTTTGTTGGGGTTGTCGAGCTTGGCGCGCGATGTCTGGATGCGGCGGGCGATCATCTCCAGCGCGTGTTTCTGGCCGATCACACGCTCGTTGAGCGTATCGGCCAGGCGCAGCACCGATTCCACCTCGTTCTTCACCATGCGGCCCACGGGGATGCCCGTCCAATCCTGCACCACCGCGCCGACGGCGGTTTCGTCGACAGACGGCAGGATGAGCGGTGTATCGCCTTGCAGGCGGGTGAGCTGGCCCTGCAGCTCATGCAGATCGGCGAGCAGGCGGGTGCGCTCGGTATCCGATAGCTCGGCGGGTGAGGCTGATTCGGTGGGTGCGCCCGTGGCTCCCGCGGCGCCGGCCTTGGCATCCACCGGTGCGCCGCCCCGCCGCAGCTTGGCGCGGATGGCGAGCACCTGGTCGACGAGCGTTTTCTCGTCGCCGAAGCGGGCCTGCAGCGTGGCCAGCGAAGCTTGCGCGGCGGCCATGTGTTCATCGACACGCGCCTTGCGGCGGGCCACATCGATGCCGATGTCGCCTTCGCGGCCGATGATCTCGGCTTCGATGGTGAGGGCTTCGATGCGGCGCTGCACATCTTCCACCTCCGGCGGTGTGGCGTGCTGGCTCACCGCCACACGGGCGCAGGCGGTGTCGAGCAGGCTCACCGCTTTGTCGGGCAACTGGCGCGCCGGAATGTAGCGGTG
>JANMAS010000407.1:0-9717 GCA_031359975.1 Burkholderiales bacterium | reverse complement strand
CAAGCGGGGCCAGCAGGTCGTCATCGTCAGCCTCTTCGCCGAGGAAACCACCGCTCTGGTGCGCCCACAGCCGCGCATACAAACCGCCCTTCTGCAGCAGTACGCGGAGGTCACCCTCTTCGACGATGCGGCCCTTGTCCATCACCACCAGGCGGTCCATCGCGGCGATGGTGGACAAGCGGTGTGCGATGGCCACTACCGTCTTGCCTTCCATCAGGCGATAGAGGCTTTGCTGGATCGCCGCTTCCACCTCGGAATCGAGTGCGCTGGTGGCTTCGTCGAGCAGCAGGATCGGCGCGTCCTTCAGCATCACGCGGGCGATGGCGATGCGCTGGCGCTGGCCGCCGGAGAGCTTGACGCCACGTTCGCCCACATGCGCGTCGTAGCCCTTGCGGCCCTTCGGATCCGAAAGGCCATCGATGAATGCCTGCGCCTCGGCGCGCTCGGCGGCAGCCATCATCTGCGCATCGGTGGCATCGGGCCGGCCGTAGACGATGTTGTCGCGCACCGAGCGGTGCATCAGCGAGGTGTCCTGCGTCACCATACCCACCTGCGCGCGCAGGCTGGTTTGCGTGACATGCGAGATATCTTGCCCGTCGATCAGCACGCGGCCCTGCGGGCTAGCGTGAAAACGCAGCAGCAGGTTGACGATGGTCGACTTGCCCGCCCCGGAGCGGCCCACCAGGCCGATCTTTTCGCCCGGGCGAATGTGCAGCGAGAAATCCTCGATCACGTTTTTCGTGCCGCCGTAGGCAAAGCTCAATTGCTCGATGCGGATCTCGCCCCGGCTCACCTGCAGAGGCTTGGCATCGGGCTGGTCGGTCACGTTGGACGTGCGCGACAAGGTGGTGATACCGTCTTGCACGGTGCCGATGTGCTCGAAAAGCCCCGCCATTTCCCACATCACCCAATGCGAAATGCCGTTGAGCCGCAAGGCCATCGCGGTGGCGGCCGCCACCGCGCCCACGCCCACCTGCGCGCCGGTCCACAGCCATAGCGCAACACCCGTGGTGCCGATGATCAGGCCCACACTGAGGATGTGGTTGACGATCTCGAAGGCGGTGACGAGCCGCATCTGGCGATACGCCGGCACCATGAACTCCGACATCGCGGCGCGCGCGTAATCCGCCTCCCGATGGGTGTGTGAGAAGAGCTTGACGGTGGTGACGTTGGTGTAGGCATCGGTGATGCGGCCCACCATCAGCGAGCGCGCATCGGCCTGCTTCTGGCCCACCTTGCCCAGGCGCGGCACAAAGTACACCAGCACACCCAGGTACATCCCCAGCCAGCCCAGAAAGGGCACCAGCAGCCAGGTATTGAAGTGGCCCACCACGGCGGTGAGAGTGACGAAATAGATGACGATGAAAACAAGGATGTCGGCCACCGTCATCACCGAATCGCGCACCGCCAGCGCGGTCTGCATCACCTTGGCGGCGATGCGGCCGGCAAACTCGTCGGCAAAGAAGCTCATGCTCTGGCCGAGCATCTGGCGATGGAAATTCCAGCGCAGGCGCATCGGGAAGTTGGCCGCCAGCGTCTGCTGCTTGATCGCCGCTTGCAGGCCGATCAACAACGGGCTGGCCACCAGGATCGCGCCGAGCAGCAGCAGGGTTTCGCGGCGCTGCTCCCACAGGCCGGCCGGCGATACATCGCCTAGCCAGTCGACGATGTTGCCCAGCATGCTGAACAACAGCGCCTCGAAGGCACCGATCACCGCGGTGAGCGCGATCATCGCCAGGATGTAACCGCGCGTGCCCTCGGTGCAGGCCCAGATGAAGGCGAAGAAGTGCCGCGGCGGCGCGGGCGGCAGCGCCTGCGGATACGGATCGACCCAACTTTCAAACCGACGGAACAAGCGATCTCCTGATGATGTGGATGCACCTGGCGGCGGCGTTCGACAGACCGGCCGCAGCGAAGGGCTGCAAGCGTAACGGAAACACGACAACGGCTCACGGTATCGCTACGAAACGTGCGAAGTGCCTCGGTTCACCCCTTCCGTCGGCCATTGGCCAGGGCAAGCCTGTTACGTATGGATACGATCCGCCACCTTTGGAGGAATTGTTCACATGAGCCCACTGCCCCAGCGTTTTGGCGTCTGCCGATCGATCGCCGCCTGGACTGGCGCGTTGGTGATCGGCGTGGCCGCGTTCATGCCGTTGCGGGCGCACGCGGGCGATCCGCGTTGGCCCCAGTCCGGCTATGACGCAGGCCACACCTGGTTCAACGCCAGCGAGCGGCAGCTGAATCGAACCAACGTGGGCACGCTGGCCGAGTCGTGGACCAACATGCTCGGGCAGTTCTACATCGGTCCCTCGGCGCAGGCCCATGGCCGCATCGTGGTGTGCTCCAACCTGTTTGGCATCAGTGTGGTCAATGCCGACAACGGCAAGCGCATTGCGAACCAGGAGAACCTGATCGGCGACAACTGCGGTTCGCCGGCCATACAGGGCACCCATGTCTACGTGACCACGTCGAGCGCCAACCCCAACTTCGGCTATCTCAGCTCACTCGACTCCTCGGGCAATGTTCGCTGGACATCGCAGTCCACCGGCGACACGTCGCTCGGGTTCCAGAATCCGGTGGTCGATGCCGGCACGGTATTCGTGTCCGACCGGCGCGATGCCGTGTATGCGTTCGACGGGCGCACCGGCGCCACGCTGTGGCGATCACACACCGGCGACATGAACAACGAGGTGACGGTCGGTGCCGGCGTGGCGCTGGTCTCCACCTGGGGCAGCACCACGGCCCTGCGCCGACTGTTTGCGTTCGATACCAACACGGGCGCGCGGGTGTGGGCTGCCGCGACCGATACCTCCAACATGCAGTATCCAGCCGTTGTCAGCAACGGCCTGGCGGTGACCGGCTCGGACAGCGGCGTCGTGCGCGCCTTCGATCTGGCCAGCGGCCACAAGGCCTGGGAGCACGCCGTTTCAGGCTACGTGAGCGCACCGCTCGCGGCGGCGGGCCCGCTGGTCTATGTGGTGCATGGCAACCAGACCATCAGCGCGCTCGCGGTCCAAACCGGCGAGCTGGTGTGGACGGTGTCGATGGGCGACTGCGCCGTGGCATCGAACCTGGCGGTGGCCAACGGAGTGATCTTCTTCACCACCGTGGGCATCGCCGGCCATCGGCTCGACACCCTGGATGCCGCCAACGGCGCGGTGATCGGAGCCAGCCGCGCAGGCAGCCTCAGCGGCAGCTACGGCAAGGTGACGGTGGTCGATGGCCAGGTGCAGATCGGCACCAACCAGGGCGTGCTGCATGTGTATGCGTTGCCGCCGGCCTCGCGGCAATGAGCATCGCCCCGCATCGGAAATGACCGGTCTTGACCTCGATATTCAGTGGATCGTGTGTCGCCCGCCGCCGCACAATGCATTCACTCCTAGGCGACCAACCGACCGCACGAATGGGCGGATTCCCGGAACCCGTCACCGGCGCCAAGAAAACCGTCACCACCTCGATGAGAGGTGATGCCCGGAAGTCCAGAGGGCCACGTCAAGTGGCCCTTTGCTTTTGTACGGCCACGTCAAGTAGCCCTTTGCCTTTGTGCGGCGCGGTTCAGCTTGCGGCGAGCACCTGTCGGGCGGCGGCCTCGATCGCCGGGGCATCCAGCGCATCGAGTTCAACCCGCTGCGCACCCTCGAACCACGCAAAACTGGCGCGCTGCGAGCGGCGATAGCTGGGATCGTAGTGTTGGGTGATGAGTTCGGTGAAGAGCGGCTCCAGGTAACCCTGCGCCGCCCAGTCGAGCCAACGTGTCAGTGTGTCGTTACTGTGCAGGCCGCGCAGATGGCCCAGGCTGGCCTGCAGCGCCGGGCGGTCGTCGGCCAAATACGCGTAATCGCGCAGCAGGAACGCAATGCGCGCCGAGGGCGCGGCTTCGATGGCGACGCACCGGCTCGCCCGCATGCGCTCGATGAGCTGGTTGGGCAGGTGAATGCGACCGATCTTGCGGCTCTCGGCCTCCACGAACACCGGGCGCTGCACATCGAGCTGTGTCAACTGCTGGCTCAACGCCGTCTCGAAGGCTTTCTGAGAAGGCTGCGCCACGCCTGGCACCGCGCCCAGCACCGAACCCTTGTGGCCAGCCAGCGCCTCCAGATCCAGCACCTGGGCCCCCGCGGCGCGCAGGGCGTGCAGCAGGCGCGTCTTGGCGCTGCCGGTGGCGCCTGCCACGACGCGAAAGTCCAGCTGCGTGGGCAGGCTCGCCAGCTGCGCGACGACATGCCGGCGCCAGGTGACATAACCCCCACCGAGCTGCCGCGCATCCCATCCCACCATGCGCAGCCAGGTGACAAACGCACCGCTGCGCTGACCACCGCGCCAGCAATAGATCAGCGGCCGCCAGCGCTTGGGCTTGTCAGCCAGGCTTTGTTGCAGGTGGCGCGCGATGTTGCACGCGACCAGCGCGCCGCCCACCTTGCGCGCCTCGAACGGCGACACCTGGGTGTACAGCGTGCCCACCTGCGCACGCTCTTCGTTGTCGAGCACCGGCATGCCGAGCGCGCCGGGAATCCGGTCCTGCGCAAACTCCGCCGGCGAGCGGACGTCGATGATGGTGTCGAACTCGCCGAGCTGGGCGACGGTGGCGGGTGCTGGTGTCATGGGCAACGCGATTCTCGCGCGTGCCCGGTGGTGGTTTGAAGGGGTATGCTCACGGGGAGTTCACCGACGAATCAGGAATCGAGCATTGGCCACTCCCAACTACTCCTACGAAAAGCGCCAACGCGAGCTGGCAAAGAAGCGCAAGGCCGAAGAAAAGCGCCAACGCAAGCAGCCGGGCGGCCATGACGCGCCACCGGAGCCGCCAGCGCCGAGCCCGGTCTATCCGCAGATCACCCCGCCGCCCGCCCCTGGAACCCCGAATTCAGGCACCTCGTATTAACCCTGTGGCACAATACAGCCATGCGCCGCTCTTCACGGCGCATCTCGTTCATCCCCTCTGACCCTTTCAAGCCGGCAGCGCGGTATCTCCCGCGCCCTCTCCAAGCCGTGTTTTGAGTCCTGGTTGGCGGCGATGCCGTCGCTCCAGACGTTCGGGCTCGTGGCCTCGCGCCATCCCCTTTCCCTTTGGCGACTTCACCCTGGTGGTGACTCTCAAGCCTTTGCCGGCCGCGAGTTGCCATCGCGGCGCTGTGTGCGCGGATTTCCGCGCCGTGGATCGCCGCTGGCTTGAAAGCAAGTATGACGTTTGATCTGAATAATCTCGTGCCCGAATCGGTTGATGCTGTCGTCGAACCGATCGCCCCCACCGACGCACCCCACCCGTTTGCCGTGCTCGGCGTCGGCACCGAAGTGCTCAAGGCCATCACCGCCTCCGGCTACACCACGCCCACCGATGTGCAGGCGCAGGCCGTGCCCGCCGCCCTCGAAGGGCACGACCTGCTCGTGTCGTCGCAAACCGGCTCCGGCAAGACCGCCGCCTTTGTGCTGCCCGCGCTGGAGCTCATCCTCGCCGCCCGCCTCGACCCGGCCAAGCGCCGCGCCAAGGGAGCCGTGAGCGGCCCGCGTGTGCTGGTGCTGGCACCCACCCGCGAACTGGCGATGCAAGTCACTCGCGCGTGTTCGATGTACGGCCGCGCCGTGCCTGGCCTGCGTGTGGCCAGCGTTGTCGGCGGTGTGCCTTACGGCCTGCAGCTCAAGGCCTTGCGGGGCCCGCTCGATATCCTCATCGCCACCCCGGGCCGCCTGCTCGACCTGATGAACTCAGGCGCTGCCATCCTGTCGCAGGTTGAATTGCTGGTGCTCGACGAAGCCGATCGCATGCTCGACATGGGCTTCATCGACGACATCACCGCCATTGCCCAGGCCGTGCCGGCGCAACGCCAGACGCTGATGTTCAGCGCCACCTTCGGCGGCCATGTGGGTGGCCTGGCCCGCAACCTCACACGCGACCCGCGCCGCATCTCGGTCACCTCGCATACGGATACGCACGCGTCGATCGAACAACGCCTGTACTGGGCCGACAGCCTCTCGCACAAGTACGCGATGCTCGAGCACATGCTGGCCGATCGCGACATGGAGCAAGCGCTGGTTTTCACCAGCACGCAGCGTGATGCCGACATCCTCGCCGACAAGCTCGCCGAAATCGGCCATGAAGTGGCTTCGCTGCACGGCGGCATGCCGCAAGGCCGACGCAACCGCGTGCTGCTGGGCCTGCGCCAGCGCGAACTGCGCGTGCTGGTGGCCACCGATGTGGCCGCGCGCGGTATCGACGTGCCCACCATCTCGCACGTCATCAACTACGGCCTGCCGATGAAGGCCGAGGACTACGTGCACCGTATCGGCCGCACCGGCCGTGCCGGCCGCAACGGCATCGCGGTGACCTTTGCCGAACGACGCGACGTGCCGATGATCCGGCGCATCGAACACTTCACCACGCAGCCGATCGCCCCCGCGGTGATCGTGGGCCTGGAGCCCCGTATGGCGATCGCGCCGCAGGCCCCGCGCCGCACCGACGGCCCGCGGCCGAGCGGCGGCCACCGTCCGTTTGCCGGCAACGGCCCGCGTTCAGCCGGCCCGCGTGATGGCGATGGCCGTCGCGGCCCGCCTTCGCGCGGCGCACCGCCGCAAGGCCGCGGACGCGGCGGGCGCTAAGCCCGCCAGCGGCCCTGCATCTCGCCTCATCCGCGCGATGGAAGGGCCGAGCGCCGGGCCGCCCCAAGCCGGCCCGTATCCCCTCGGGGGATCGGCTGCGGTACGCCGCAGACGAGGGGCTCCATCTTTCAGCGGCCACCCCGTTTTGCCGCCAGGCCTTCACGCCCGGCGCGGCCCATCGCTTTCCACTTCGACAACTGCTCGCGCCGCTGGAAGATCGTCAGCGAATCGCGGCGCACCTCGCGCTGCAGCTTGTGAAAGTTGCGTAGCCGTTCCGGCTGCACCGCGTCGCGCACCGCACAGCCTGGCTCATCCACATGCCGGCAATCGCGAAAGCGGCACTGGCCGGCATGCTGGGCGATATCACCAAACGCCGCCGTCACGTCGCCCGCGTCCCCCAGATCCAGCCTCAACGCACGCAAACCCGGCGTATCGATGATGCAGGCGCCGCACGGCGTGACATGCAGGCTGCGCGCGGTGGTGGTGTGGCGGCCACGGCTGTCGTCGTGCCGCGCAGCGCCCACCCATTGCGTCGTGGATTGCAGCAGGGTGTTGGTCAAGGTGCTCTTGCCCGCACCGCTGCTGCCCATCAAGACCAGCGTTTGCGCCGCGCCCAGCCACGGCGCCAGGGCTTCGCGGGCATGGTCGTCACGGGCATCGAGCGCGATGGCCATGATGTCGGACGGCAAGGCTTCGCGGGCCTGGGAGAGCTTGTCGGCACAGGCGCGCAACGAGCAGGCATCGGCCTTGGTGAGTGCCAGCACCGCGCTCACGCCAGCGTGTCGCACCAAGGCGATGTAGCGCTCCAGGCGTCGCAGGTTGAAGTCGTGATCCAGGCCCATCACGAGCACGACGGTATCGACATTGCTCACCAGCACCTGACGGCGCAAACCGCTGCCGCCATCATGGATGCGCCGCGCAATCTGGGTGACCGGCGCGATGCGCGACCCCACCCACCACTCGCGCAACGGGTTGCATCGGGCCAGCACCCAGTCGCCTACGGCCAGGGTTTCATCGATGCCTTGCAGCTCGCGGGTGAGTGATGCCATCACACGCCCAGGCACTTCCTGCTCGCCGTCGTGCAGGCTCAGCGCATCACGTTGCAGTTCGGTCACGCGCATCAGGTGTTCGTCGTGTTCGCGCGGGTGTTGTTGCAGATGCTGCATCACGGACAGGCTCAAGCCCACCCGGCGCAGCGCTTCGAGATTCAGGGAATCCAACATGTGATGAAAGGTCCACATCGGCCACCCGCGCGAGGCATCAATGTGCCCGGCGTGGGTAAGCACCGGCCGCGCCTACGCGCAAGCCTGATCAGGCGCGCGGTTGACGAGCCTGTGCTGATTGGGGTTTGGGTGTCGGCGCGCTACCGCAAGGAACTGTCGGGCGCTGAGGTGGCCTCGATGTGCGGCCTGTTGGCCGCGTGGCAAGCCTGTGCGGCTCGCCGATTTCAAGCCGCTCGACGAGCGGCACTCACCTCAGAACCGACGCGCCTCACGGCGTGCGAGGGCCGACACAAAAGCAACGTAGGTATTGACCATGCTCGTTCTCCTCAAGTTCTTCGGGTGGCGGGGAAAGAAGCGCACTATCGCGTCAATCACGGTGGGTGTCAATCCACCTTGTTGACGATGGCGCCGCACCTGTTCAGGCATTGGCCGCCGGCTGAATCAAACCCCGTTTGCGCAACAGCGGTTCCACCGTGGCCGGCCGGCCGCGGAAGGCCACATACGTGGCTTGTGGGTCGACGCTGTCGCCCACCGAATACACATGATCGAGCAGGCGTTGCGCCGTCTTGGCATCGAACGGATCGCCGGCCTCGGTGAAGGCGTCGTAGGCATCGGCATCGAGCACCTCGGCCCACAGGTAGACGTAATAGCCCGCCGCGTAGCTGGAGCCCGAAAACAGGTGCTGGAAGTGCACCAGCCGATGGTTCAAACCCACGCCGCTCGGCAGACCGATCTCGCGCAGCACGCCCGTTTCGAAAGCCACCACGTCGGCAGGCGACGGGCTGGCCACATGGGCACGCATGTCGACGATCGCGCTGCCGAGGAAACGCACCGTCTCGAAGCCCTGACCAAACGTCTGCGCGCGTTTCAGGCGCTGCACCAGCGCCATCGGAATCGGCTCATCGGTTTTCCAGTGCCGCGCGTGACGCTCCAGCACCTTGGGTTCGCCGATCCAGTGCTCGAAAAGCTGCGACGGCAGCTCGACAAAATCGCGCAGCACCGAGGTGCCCGACTGGCGCTCCCAGGTGACGTTCGAGAGCAGGCCATGCAGGCCATGGCCGAATTCGTGGAACAGTGTGCGCAGGTCGTCGAACGACAGCAGCGTCGGCTCGTTCGGCGCGCCTTTGGCGAAGTTGTTGTTGTTGACGATGATCGGCAGCACCGGCACGCCGTGATGGCGCGTCTGCATCCGGAAAGCGCTCATCCAGGCGCCGGATCGTTTGGAGCTGCGGGCAAAGTTGTCGTGCAGGAACAAGCCCACCGGTTTGCCGCTGGTGTCGCTCACCTCCCACGCCCTGACATCCGGGTGATAGAGGGCCAGATCGGTACGCTCGGTCAGGCGGATGCCAAACAGGCGCTCGGCGCAATCGAAAGCCGCCTGCACCATGCGGTCGAGCGGGAAGTAGGGCTTGAGCTCGGCTTCGTCGATCGAAAAATCGCGCCGGCGCACCTTCTCGGCCCAGTAGCGCCAATCCCACGGCTCGATCTCATGGGTGACACCCGATGCGGCCATCGAGGCCTTCAGCATCGCGCGCTCGCGTTCGAGGGCGTCGCAGGCTTTGGGCCACACGTCGTCGAAGAGCTTGTCGACCCTCGCCACGCTGCCGGCCATCGTGTCGGCGAGCACGTAGTCGGCGTAGTTGGCATAGCCGAGCAACTGCGCGAATTCGGCGCGCAGCCGCAGGATGTCGGCGGCCACCGGGCGATTGTCGCGATGGGCCGCCAGCTCGCCCCGGCTCACCCAGGCGCGCCAGGCTTGTTCGCGCAGGTCGCGTCGATCAGAAAAGGTGAGGAAGGGCACGATCAACGACCGCGAGAGCGTGATCACGTGGCCGGCGGCATGGCCTCGTTCGGCGGCCGCCTGCGCAGCCGAAGCGCGCAGGAAATCAGGCAACCC
>JANMAS010000401.1:0-3766 GCA_031359975.1 Burkholderiales bacterium | reverse complement strand
CGCCGTGGGCAGCATCTTCATCATCGATCCGCTGGTCACCCTGCCCCTGCTGCTGGGTGCCGGCGTGGCGCTGGCGCTGCGCAATGAACGCGGGCTGAACTGGAACGCCGCGGGACTGGTGCTGAGCGCGATCTACCTGGGCTGGTGCGTCGCGGCGCAGCAAATGGTGAAGGCGGTGGCCGAGGTGTCGCTTCGCGCGCAGGGCGTGGTGGTGCGGCAGTTGCTGGTCACGCCCACGCCGCTCAATTCGGTGCTGTGGCGGGTGGTGGCCATCACACCGCAAGGCTTTCGTGAAGGGTTCTACTCACTGGCCGACGACGATCATCGCGTGGTGTTCGATGCCTATCCACGCGGCGAGGCGCTCTACGAAGCCTGGCGTTCGGACGCCAACGTGCAGCGCATCGCACGCTTCAGCCAGGGCATTTTCAAAATGAGCGAGGCGGATGGCCGCGTGATGATCACCGATCTGCGCATGGGGCAGGAGCCCAGCTACACGTTCAGCTTTGTGGTCGGGCGCCGCGAAGGCGCGCAAACCGTGGCCGTGAAGCCGGAGCAGCGCGCAGGTCGGATGGATATCCCCACCGGCCTGAACTGGATCTGGCGGCGGGCTCAAGGCGAGCGTCTGCCGCCGCCCAGGGCAACCGGCACCCCGCGGCCGTGACCGGCGGCGACCCGGAACGGTCCTAGCACTTTCCCTAAGTACCCACCCTGCAAAATCGACTGGTTTTGCAGCCAACATCGGGGCTGTTCGTGACAATGAATCGGGAGACTGCCATGCGACGCGATACCTTCCTCAAAACCTTGGCCGCGCTGGCCGCCACGGGTGCCCTGCCGCTGAGCGCGCGGGCCGATACCAACCTGAAGATGATGATCCCGGCCAACCCCGGCGGCGGCTGGGATACCACCGGTCGTGCCCTGGGCAAGGCCCTGCAGGATGCGGGTGTGGCGGCCTCGGTGAGTTACGACAACAAAGGCGGTGCGGCCGGCGCCATCGGCCTGGCGCAGTTCCTCAACGGCACCAAGGGCGACCCGAACGCGCTGATGGTGATGGGCGCGGTGATGCTGGGCGGCCTGATCTCCAGCAAGTCCACCGTGCCGCTCACATCGGCCACCGCGCTGGCCCGCCTGACCACCGAATACAACGTCTTCGTGCTGCCCGCCGATTCGCCCTTGAAAACGATGAAGGACGTGATCGATCAGATGAAAAAGGATCCCGGCAGCGTGAAGTGGGGCGGCGGCTCGCGCGGCTCCACCGAGCACATCGCCGCGGCGATGATTGCGCGCGAAGTGGGTGTGGATCCGTCGAAGATCAACTACGTGGCGTTTCGCGGCGGCGGTGAAGCGATTGCCTCCATCCTGGGCGGCAACGTCACCGTGGGCGGCAGCGGCTACAGCGAGTTTGCCGAGTACATCAAGACCGGCAAGATGCGCGCGATCGCCGTCACCTCCGATGTCCGCGTGGCCGGCATCGGTGTGCCGACGCTGAAAGAGCAAGGCGTGAACGTCGTCATCGGCAACTGGCGCGGCGTGTATGGCGCGCCCGGCATCACGCCCGAGCAGCGCAAGGCCCTCACCGAGATGATCGCCAAGGCCACGAAGAGCAAGGCATGGGCCGAATCGCTGGAGAAAAACGCCTGGACGCCGGCCTACATGCCGGGCGTGGAGTTCGAGAAGTTCGTCGACGACCAGTTCGCCAGTCTGCGCGCCGTGATGGCCAAGTCCGGGATGATCTGATGTTCCGGAATCAGCTGCTGGTCGGCGCCGGCACCTTGGTGCTTGGCGTGATGATGGTGGTGGGTGCCACGCAGATCAGTTCGGATGCCGGCTATGCCGGTGTCGGGCCGAACTTCCTGCCGTGGGTGGTGTCGGTGGCGCTCATCCTGTGCGGCGCCTGGCTGCTGTGGGAGGCGAGCAGCGGCGGCTTTCGGGCGATGGATGAGCCTTCGGGCGCGGCCGCCGGCCACTGGCCCGGGTTCGTGTGGGTATCGGCCGGCATCCTGCTGAACGCCGCGTTGATCACCACCGTCGGCTTCATCCTCAGTTGCACGCTGTGCTTCGTGCTCGCGGTGCGCGGCTTCAAATCGGCCGAGGGCCAGCTGGATCTGGGCCTGAAGGCCTTGATCGTCGACGCGGCCATCGGCTTTGCCATCGCGGCGCCGGTGTTCTGGATGTTCACGCAGCTGCTGGCGATCAACCTGCCCGGCCTCACCAAGACGGGCTGGCTATGATCGACCTCCTCAATCACCTGCTGCAGGGCTTCGTCACCGCCGGCACGCCGATCACTCTGCTGTGGGCGCTGGTGGGCTGCACCCTCGGCACCGCGGTGGGTGTGCTGCCCGGCATCGGCCCGGCCACCGCGGTGGCCATGCTGCTTCCGATCACGCTGAAGGTGGATCCCACCGCCTCGATGATCTTCTTCGCGGGCATCTACTACGGCGCGATGTACGGCGGCTCGACCACCTCGATCCTGCTCAACACGCCCGGCGAAGCGGGATCGATGGTCACGGCGATGGAGGGCAACAAGATGGCGAAGAACGGCCGCGCCGGCGCGGCGCTGGCCACCGCCGCCATCGGCTCGTTCGTGGCCGGCACCATTGCCACCGTGCTCGTCACCTTCTTCGCACCGGTGGTGGCGATCTACGCGATCAAGCTGGGGCCGCCCGAGTACTTCATGCTGATGCTGTTTGCCTTCATCACCGTGAGCGCGGTGCTGGGCAAGAGCACCTTGCGCGGCCTCACCGCGCTGTTCATCGGCCTGGCGATGGGGCTGGTGGGCATCGACCAGATCACCGCGCAGGCGCGCTACACCCTCGGCGTGCCGGAGCTCACCGACGGGTTGGAGGTGGTGCTCATTGCGGTGGGCCTGTTTGCGGTGGCCGAGGCGCTGTATGCGGTGCTCTACGAAGGCCGCAGCACCGAATCGCAAAACAAGATGAGCAAGGTGCACATGACGCGCGAAGAGTGGCGCCGCTCCTGGCCGGCCTGGCTACGCGCCACCTTGATCGGCTTTCCGTTCGGCACCATCCCGGCCGGTGGCAGCGAGATCCCCACCTTTCTCAGCTACGCCACCGAAAAGAAGCTCAGCAAACACCCGCAGGAGTTTGGCACCGTGGGCGCGATCGAAGGGGTGGCCGGGCCCGAAGCCGCCAACAACGCGGCCATCACCGCCACGCTGATCCCGCTGCTCACCTTGGGCATCCCCACCTCCAACACCACAGCCATCCTGCTCGGCGCGTTTCAGAACTACGGCATCCAGCCCGGGCCGCAACTGTTCGATACCAATGCCGATCTGGTGTGGGCGCTGATCGCCTCGCTGTACATCGGCAACGTGATGCTGCTGATCCTCAACCTGCCGCTGGTGGGCCTGTGGGTAAAGCTGCTGAAGATCCCCAAGGCGCCGCTGTACGCCGGCATCCTGATCTTTGCCACCGTGGGTGTGTACGGCATGCGTCAGTCGTCGTTCGACCTGGTGCTGCTCTATGCCATCGGGCTGCTCGGCGTGGTGATGCGGCGCTATGACTTCCCCACCGCGCCGGTGGTGGTGGGCATGATCCTCGGGCCGCTGGCCGAAGCGCAGATGCGCAACGCGATGTCGATCGGCGAAGGCCGCTGGACGGTGTTCGTCGAGCGGCCGATTTCGCTGCTGCTGCTGGTGGCGATCGTGGCGGTGCTGGTGCTGCCTCGTCTGGCCAAGCGCTGGTCTGCGCGGCGTTTGCCTACCTGAATCGGGCCCGGATAGGGCATCGACAGGCCCCAGAACACCCTG
>JANMAS010000350.1:0-9810 GCA_031359975.1 Burkholderiales bacterium | reverse complement strand
GCCGCTTCTGGATGAAGATGACGATGAACACCAGCACCATGATCTTCGCCAGCACCGCACCTTGCCAACCTTCCAGCAACTTGTTCAACACCCCCAAGCACCACCACCATGAACGAGTCGACGATGTAGCCCTGTCCCAGGTCCGGCCCCACATTGCCGACCTGCGACAAGGCACACCCTGCCAGCCCGGCGATGCCCGAACCCAGCGCAAACGCATAGGTATCGACGCGTGCGGTGTTCACACCCATGCACGAGGCCATGCGGCGGTTCTGCGTCACGCCACGCACAAACAAGCCCAGGCGGGTGCGCGCAATCAGCAGCGCCACACCACCCAGCACCAGGGCCGCAAAGGCCAGGATCGCCAAGCGGTTGTAAGGCAGCGTGAGATTACTCATCACCTGCAAACCACCGGAGAGCCACGCCGGGTTTTCGACCGGCACGTTCTGGGCGCCGAACACCGTGCGCACCGTCTGCATCAGCACCAGGCTGATGCCCCAGGTGGCGAGCAGCGTTTCCAGCGGCCGGCCATAGAGCCAGCGAATGACGCTGCGCTCCATCAGCGCGCCGATCAGCGCGCTGGCCAGGAAAGCCAGCGGAATCGCCGCGATGATATAGAGATCGAAGAATCCCGGCAGCCACTGCCGGAACACGCCCTGAACCAGGTATGTGGCGTAGGCACCGATCATCATCAGCTCACCGTGGGCCATGTTGATCACGCCCATCAGCCCGTAGGTGATCGCCAGGCCCAGGGCCACCAGCAGCAGGATCGATCCCAGGCTGATGCCGGTGAACAGCACCCCCAGCCGCTCGCCCCACACCAGCCGCGCATCCACCGCATCGAGAGCCTGCTTCAGGAGCCCGCGCACCTTGGGATCGCTCTCGACGTTGTTGGTGGCCGAGCCGGCCACACTGCCATCCCCGAGACGCTCGAGCAACAGGCTGCGTACGGCCGGTTCACCGCTCGCGCCCAGTTCCTTCGCGGCCGTAGCCCGCACATCGACATCCTTCGAAGAAGCCAAGACCTTGGCGCGCAGCAGCGCCATCCGCGCTTTCAGCTTGGGGTCAGCCTCGGTGGACATCGCTTTTTCGATCAGCGGCAGCAGCGATTCCGTCACCTGATCCTGCAATTCGGCCACCGCCTTGGCGCGCAGATCCGGGTCGGGCGAGAGCAGCTTGAGCGAGGCCAGCGCGGCGTCGATCTCGCGCCGCATGCGGTTGTTGTTGACCACATCCTCGGCCGCCTCGGGCAAAGGCACCTCGGCACCGGTGGCGGCGTCGAAGGCCTTGTCGTCACGCAGCAGCAGCACCTTGTCGGGCGTGAGCTTCACGCCGCCGTCGAGCAGGGCTTGCAGGAAGGGCTGCAAAGCCAGATCGCCCGCTGTCAGCGCCTTGGCCATCGCCGCGACACGCGTGTCGCTGTCGCCCTCGGCGATGGCCCGGGCATCGGCCTGGGTGAGGGCTTGCGCCGCGCCGCTGGCCCACAGCGCACAAGCCAGCAACGCCACGCGAAGCAATGCCCTCATTACTTCTTCTCGGGCTCGTTCTTCTTGCCCTTGTTCTCGACGATGTAATCACTCCACGGATCGGCCACCACCGGGCCCGGGGTCTTCCACACCACGCTGAACTGCCCATCGGCCTTGATCTCGCCGATGAACACGCTCTTGTGCAGGTGGTGGTTGGTGGCGTCCATCATCGAGGTGATGCCGCTCGGCGCCTTGAAGGTCTGCCCGGCCATGGCCGCGATCACCTTGTCGGTATCGGTGCTCTTGGCTTTTTCAACCGCCTGCTTCCACATGTGGATGCCGATGTAGGTGGCTTCCATCGGATCGTTCGTGAGCGGTTTGTCCTTGTGGCCGGGGATGCTCTTGGCCTTGGCGTAGTCGCTCCATGCCTTGATGAAGGCGGTGTTCGTCGGATTCTTGATCGACATGAAGTAGTTCCACGCCGCCAGGTGGCCGACAAGGGGCTTGGTGTCCACGCCGCGCAGCTCTTCTTCACCCACCGAGAACGCCACCACCGGCACGTCGGTGGCCTTCAGGCCCTGGTTGCCCAGTTCCTTGTAGAAGGGCACATTCGAATCGCCGTTGATGGTGGAGATCACGGCCGTCTTCTTGCCTTCGGCGGCGAACTTCTTGATCTTGGCGATGATCGATTGGTAGTCGGCGTGGCCGAACGGGGTGTACTCCTCCATGATGTCGGCATCGCCGATGCCCTTGCTCTTCAGGAAGGCCTTGAGGATCTTGTTGGTGGTGCGCGGGTACACGTAATCGGTACCCAGCAACACAAAGCGCTTGGCACCACCGCCATCCTTGCTCATCAGGTATTCCACCGCGGGAATGGCTTGCTGATTGGGTGCGGCACCGGTGTAGAACACGTTCTTCGAAAGCTCTTCGCCTTCGTACTGCACCGGGTAGAAGAGCAGGCTGTTGAGCTCTTCGTAAACCGGCAGCACCGATTTGCGGCTCACCGATGTCCAGCAGCCGAAGGTGACCACCACCTTGTCCTTGCTGATCAGCTGGCGCGCCTTTTCGGCGAACAGCGGCCAGTTGCTGGCCGGATCCACGATCACCGCTTCGAGCTTCTTGCCCAACACGCCACCCTTGGCGTTGATCTCGTCGATCGTCATCAGCACGGTGTCCTTGAGCACCGTCTCGGAGATCGCCATCGTGCCGGAGAGTGAGTGCAGCACACCCACCTTGATGGTGTCGTCGGCGGCGCCGGCGATGGTGGCAAACCCCATCGTGGCCGCGGCGGCGGCGAGCGCGGTGAGGGAACGGGTGGCCTGTCGACGGGTGAAGGTCATGGATGCTGCTCCTGGCTTTGAAAGCGATTGGGGGTGAAGGCTCTGATGCGGCCCAGTGTGGGCGGCGGGGCCTTCGGGGCCAATACGCAAGGTGGCGTAGAGCGGGCGTGCCGCGGCTCAGGCCTGCCGGTTATCTCGGCAACGCGTCGGCGATCGCAAGCACACACCGGTTGTCGGGGTTCTTCGACAGGAACGCCGCCTGCAGTTCGACGGCCACGTGCATCTGCGCGGTCTCCCGCAGCCATTGCGCGCCCTGCCGGATCACCTCGTGCGCACGCCCTTCAGCGCCACTGTGGGCAAGCACCCGGTACGCGGTGCACCACAGCTCGCTGCGCTCCAGGTCGTAAGGCGAAATCGCCGTGGCGAGCGACAAGGCTTCGTCGATCACGCGCCGTGCCTGCGCCAGATCCTCGATGGCCGACAGCGCATCGGCCAGCTTCACCCCGGCATGGATCTGCAGGCCGGGCCGCTGGCGCGCCACCGGGTGCGCGAGCAGGCGCGCCAGTTCGTCGGTGGCCTGCGCCGGCGGCAGCTCGCAGGCGATCTCGAGCTCCAGCATCACCCGGTTGAACGGCGATTCGAGCGCCTGCGCGGCCTCACGGGCCTGCGCCAGCAGCGCGGCATCCACCTGGGTGTGGCGGCGCGCGATGCGCAGCCGCAAGCCGATGCGGCGGCAGCGAAAACGTGCCGACACGCTGTCGTCGTCGGTGGCGAAGCTGGCCAGGGCCTGTGCCGGCTCGCCGAGGGCGAGCCAGAGCTGCGCAAGATGGTTTTCGATGATCACCAGATCGGTGGCGTCGCTGCCGGGTGATGAATCCGCCTGCGCATGCGCCAGGGCGCCGCCGAGCAGTTGCAAGGCGGCGCGATAGTGGCCCAGGTCGCGCAGCACCGCGCCGAGATGAATGTTGATGACCACTGCCCCGCCGCGCCCTTCGATGCGATCGCGCAGCACGGCGGCTTCGGTCAACACGGCCTGCGCCTGCTCCAACTCGCCGCGCCAGAATCGAAACAGGCCGATGTTGCTGAGCGCCGGCATCACCGCCACCAGATCGCCCTGGGCCTTGAATTCGGTGATCGCCAATTCGCTGGCTTCGATCGCCGGCAGCAACTCGTCGACATAGCCATAGACGCCGGCTGCGGTGCGGTGGAACACGCCGCGCTGTGTCGGCCCGCCTTGGGTATTGACCCAGGCCCGACGCGCATCGAGCGTGGCCAGCGCGGCCTTCTTTTCTCCGCTCATCGCCAGCTGCCAGCTCAGCGCCACCGCAAAGGCCACCGCCAGATCCTCGCGCCCGATCGCCAACGCGCGGGCGACACCGTCGGCGCCGATGCCCACCGCCTCGGCGCTGGTGCGCGAATGATCGCTGTGCCATTCGATCCGCGCGATGGCCGCATGCAGGCGCTGCGGCTCGCTCTGCGCCAGCGCTTCGAGCTGGGCGATGCGGCCGCTGCGGCTGGCCACACGGTCTGGCGCATGGGTGATATTCAATCGCGCGACGAGCACATCGAAACGCTCGCTGGCCGCACCGGCTCTTTCGAAACACTCGGCCGCCGCGTCGAGCCACCGGCATTGCGCCTGCACCCGCGATTCGATGCCCGACAGGCTCGCCGCCTGGCGATAACACGCGCCGGCCAGAGCCCATTCGCCGCAGGCCTGCCAATGGCCGGCCACCAGCGCCGGCTCGCCCGCGTGCGCTTGCAGATCCTCGGCCACGAAGCGGTGCATGAACTCGCGCACCGCCGCCGGAATGCCTTGATGCACCACCGTGGCGATGACGTCGTGCACAAACTCGCGGCCGTAGAGCACCTGCCGCAATTCGAGCTCGCGCAGCGGATCCGCCCGTTCGATGGGCGCGCACGCCAGCGCCCGCGCGGCCAGCGCCACGCTGTAGCTGGAGCCGGCAATCGCCGCCAGCTGAGCCACATGGCGCGCACGCGGCGAGAGCAGCGCGATGCGCCGGGCGATCACCGCCTCGATGCCCGGCGGCGACACAACGGCGCCGCGCGGCACGCTTTCGGAGAGCATCAGCTTCACCGATTCCAGCACGAAGGCCGGGTTGCCGCCCACCTGCTGCCACAGCCCGGCCGACAGTGCGGCACCGTCGCCAGCGGCCAGCCGCGGCACACCGAGGCAGGCCAGCAGATCAGCCACCTCATCCTGCGACAGCGGCGCGAGATCGATGCGGGTGAATCGGCGCGTGGCCTCCAACGAGGCGAGCAGCGCGCTGCCCTGCGGCGACAGATCCTCCACCCGCGCGCCGATCGCAAACAGCAGCGGCGTGCTGCGCGTGTCTTCGTGCGGTGCCGGCTCGGCGAGCAGCTTCAGCGCCTCGATGCTGGCGTCGTCGGCGAATTGCAGGTCGTCGACGACAAACGCCGCGCAGCCACGCCGCACACAGTCGCCCAGCAAGTGGCCGAGCGCAAGCAAGGCCTGCGCGCGTTCGTAATCGGACTGCAGCGTGCCGGTGTCGTCGGCCGCCGCATGGCCATCCACCAGCGGCGCGAGGCGCGGCAGCAGTTTGGCGGCGCGGCGCGTGTGGATGCCGTCCAGCGACGGCGCAAACCGATCGATCGCGGCCAGCACCAGCCGGCTCAGCGAGGCATACGGCAGCACCGCATCGCCGGGCCGCGCCGCCACGCTGGCGCACGGGCCGATGCGGGCCGCCCATTCGGCCAGCAGGCGGCTCTTGCCCAGGCCCGATTCGCCGGTGACGCAGATGGCCCGCCGCGCCTGCCAGGCGGCTTGCAAGGCCTGCAGCGAATCGGCGCGGGCGATGAGCCGGGGTGGCCGCAACACCGTCACCGGGATCGTGTCGATGGCGTTGGCCCCGCCCGGCGCCGATTGCGCCGCCACATCCCCCGCCGCCCGCAGGATGGTTTCGCCGAGTTGGCGCGTGGCGGCCGATGGCGAGATGCCGTAGAGCTGGCGCAGCATCTCGCGGCAACGATCCCAGGCCGAGATCGCAGCGGCATGATCGCCGCGCAGGTAGAACACCTCCATCAGGGTGCGGTAGGCCTCTTCGGATTCGCGGTCGAGCGCGAGCAGGCCGTCGGCGGCGGACAGCGCGTCGTCGAGCCGCCCGGCGGCGGCGTGTGCGCGCACGTGGTTGAGCAACACGAGGCGCTGCGCTGCGCGGTGCGATTCGCGCCGGCCTTCCAGCCAGCGCGCGAAAGCGTCGCAATCGTCGTAGGCAAAAGGCGCCAGCAAGGAGGCCGCTGGCTGGGGTGCGGGCTCGATCGCGGCCGCCGATGCCAGCGCCAGCACACCGCCTCGCTCGTCGATCAGCGTTTCAGCAAAGCGCCGCAGTTTCAGCAGGCTTTGCCGCAGGTTGCCGCGAGCACGTGCTTCATCGGCCTCGGGCCACAGCAGACCCGCGAGCTTGCCGCGCGGTGTCGGCCCTTCCAGCCACAGGTAGGCCAGCAGCCCGGCTTGTTTGCGCTCGAGCAGGGCCGGCGAGGCGCCGGCACGCTGCAAGGTGCATTCGGCATGCAGGCGCAACAACAAGGACAACGGGTCGGACATAAATTGTTACCAATACTATCCATCCGCGCCGTCCACGCCAGAGCGCATTTCACGCTTGCCCGCAAATCCGGTGACGCTCCAGTGACGCTCGCCTCCCTATCGTTGCGGCCATGAACTCGCCAACCCCCGTCAGCAAGGAGAGCCTCCCGGCCGACGACATGCGTCGTCCGCTCCATGAGGGCTTTCCCCGAGATCGCCGGCAAGCCGAAGCCCGGGCGCGGCTGGCGGTGGGGCGGCAGTTGTTGCTGTATGCCCCGCAGGGCCCGCTCGGCGGCACCTTCTCGTGCCCGGTGTGTGGCACAGCCGGCATGCAACCCGATCTTCTCGACCATGCCGCGCAGTGCCTTTACGCACGGCGGGTCGAACCCCGCGCAGGGGCGTCGTGATCCACGGCTCCCGATTGCCAGCACACGCGCCGACAGGGCGCGGAATTCCCGCTGTTTTAGCGTTCCGTCAATGCCCTCAAGGAGTCATGCACATGTCCCGAACTACTTTCTCCCGCACCGCCGCCGCCAGCCTGCTGGCGCTTTCCGGTGCCCTCGGCGCGCAAGGCGCGCTGGCCCAGCAAGCCGGCACCTACACCGGCGTCACGTCCGAAGGCCTGCCGATCTCGATCATTGTCGAGAGCGATGGCGTGGGTGGCTTCGTGTTCACCCAGAACCAGACGCAGTGGACGATGACCTGCACCAAGGGCGGCAATCACACCGGCTATTGGTATGTGGGCGCGTACGAGCCGATCGTCGCCGGCAAGGTGAGCTGGGAGTTCAAGAGCGACTTCCTGTACGAAAAGATGAAGCTGAAGTGGAACGGCTCGGGCACGCAGGTGACCGGTGACTTCGCCGCCTCGGAGCCGCTGTTCGTCGACATCTCCACCTCGACCAAGCAATACACCCGCTGCGATTCGCAGGTCGGCCTCACGTTCGCTGCGCAGCTGCAGCCGCCAATCGCTGCCGAGGCCGCGCCGACGGCCCGCCCTCAGGCCACGCGCATGGTGCCGGTGACTACGGCCGAATAGCCGCGTCTGGACGAGCGCCGGCGAACGCAGGCGAAGGCTGGCAACGCCCGCGCGCGTCGTCAGCCTTCGACCACGCCTTTCATCTTCACCACCTCGAAGCTCGCACCCTTCACCTGCGCCAGCTCGCCCACCAGCCGATCGTTGTTCCAGCGATCGTCGGGCGCGCCGCTCACATACCAGTTGCTGCCGTTGTCGGCCACGATGAGGCCGTAGCGTTTCATCGCGGTGAGCAGGGCGCGGGTTTCGGTGGAGAAGCTGGCCGGGATCGCGAAGCTCGCCTTGAGCCGCACCCGCATACCCATCGGCGGCAGGTTGGGATCGGTATCGCTAGCCGCCCAGTGGGTGGCCGGCGGCACGTAGGCACGCCGGGTTTGCGACACGGTGAAGCGCAGCGCGTGGCGGATCGCGCCGGGGCCGAGCGCGGCTTCGTCGTAGCGCGCGAGGCCGGGAAAGATAGGCAGGCCGGCGGCATCGGCGCTGGTCCAGCCGGGCTCGCCGCCGGGGCGCACGATGTTGCTGGCGAGATCGAACACCGCACCGCAATCGGCCCGCCACGAGCCATCGGCCTGGGGGAATGCGCGGTAGAGCTCGTAGAGCTTGTTGTTGTCCTTGTCGATGACGATCACATGGCGATCGCCCTTCGAAGCCGCACCCCCTTCGATCGGCGCATCGGGCGGGATCGGATACGGGCCGGGATCGCTTTCGTCGCGATAGGCCACGAAGCGCACCGGCACCAGCGGCTGCGTGCCGGGCACCACCACGTAGGGGATGCCGATGGGCGCCCCACGGTAAAGGCCGGCGCCAAAATCCGGGTGCAGGCCGGTGCTCAGGCCGATGCTCTCGATCAGCGCATCGGAGCGCGGATCGATGGCCACGTTGGCGATCGGCCGATTCCAGGCGTTGGTCTGCGGAAAGGCGATCGCACCATTCAGCGCCGCGCCCTCGCCCAGGCTGGCGCCACTGAAATCGCCGTAATGCGCGGTGGGCGCGGCCCATGCGGCGAGGCTGGCCGGCAGGAGGCCCAAGCCCCCCAGCGCGGTGATCAATTGACGGCGCCGCAACGAAGATGGCGGAAAAACAGGCATGTCGATCACCCGATGAAACAAGGAGGAGCGCCGATTGTGCGAATCGCACCCACCCACACCTGTGCCGCCGGTGTAACTGAAGCAACCGTCCTGGGTGCCGCGGCCCACCGCGAGACGGCCCGCATGACTTATGCACGTTGTCATTCACGTCCATGCGAAAATCGCGCTTCCCCTCCAAGAACACCAAGCCGTGGACCTCAAAGTACTGATCACCATCGTCGACGAGCTCGACGATTCCATCATTGAGTCGACCGGCATGCTGGATCTAGCCAGCGGCGAAATACGCAACGTGCGCTATGCCGACTACGACCTCGCCACACGCGGCATTCCCGCCGATCTCGAAAACTACGAATTCACCTCGGGCACCTTGTCCAACCGGGGCAAGGATGTCGAATTCCGCGTCGATGTGGATGTGCTCAACAGCACCTACTCGGTACCGCCGAACGAGTTGCTCGAACTGAAGTTGCGCGCCGCCAAGCTGTTCGCCGGCATCGAAGGCCCTTCGATGCTCGCCAACTCGCCCGCCAACTCACCCACGTCGCGCCGCAAAATACACTGACTCATCTCGCAAGGCCCAGCTGCTGCACGCGGCCCAGCGCCATGCCGGCGGCGGCGGTTCGGGTTTCCACGCCGAGCTTCTCGAACACATGCTCCAGGTGCTTGTGCACCGTGCGCGGGCTGGTGCCGAGGATGTCACCGATGTCGCGGTTGGTCTTGCCCTTCACCACCCAATACAGCACTTCGGCCTCGCGCGGCGTGAGCTTGAAGGCATGGGTGAGGGCATCGACGAGTGCGGCATCGTTGGCCTCGCGCATCACGATCAGCCATTGCCCATCGCCCAGCGCATCCGGGTTCACCGCATGCAGCACGAAGCTCAGGCGCCGCGTGCCCCGCGCCACGGTGAGGCCGGCCGGTTCGGCACCGGCACGGCGGCGCAGCACCTCGCGGTGCAGCCAGGCAAACACCTCGGGCGGCAAATGGGTAAGCTCGTGATGCGCCGGAAAAAACTCGGCAGTGAGCGTACGCGCCAAGGCGGTTTGCCACGCGGTGCGGCCATCGTGTTCGCTCACCGCCAGCGTGGCGTGGCCAAAGGCATCGAGCGCGTTGCGGGCCTGGCGTTGCGCACGCGCGGTGTTGAGGTGCGCCGCAATGCGGGCCAGCACTTCGCGCGGGCGGATCGGCTTGGTCACGTAGTCCACGCCGCCGGCGGCAAATGCGGCCACCACATGGTCGGTGTCGGTGAGGCCGGTCATGAAGATGATCGGGATGCCGGCGGTGGCCGGATCGGCCTTCAGCCGCCGTGCCACCTCGAAGCCGTCCATGCCTGGCATCACGGCGTCGAGCAACACCACATCGGGCCGGGCCTCGGCGGCGCGTGCCAGCG
>JANMAS010000284.1:0-3377 GCA_031359975.1 Burkholderiales bacterium | reverse complement strand
TTTATTTATAGAGGTTGTTTTCCCGGGGGGCTGTCTTATTATGGGCGTTGTAACCGCCGGCGCGTTCCCATCCCCCGACGACTGACTCTTTTTTGGAAGATCAGTTCGGCAGAGCGAACATCGTCAGTGAGCCACCGAGTTCGGTGTACTGATTCAGCTCGCGGTAGCCGCCCACGGCGCCAAGGCCGTCGGTGTCCTTCTCCAGGCCAGCGGCCATGCCGATGCCGGCCCAGCCACCGATGCCGGAGAACACGCCGATGTACTGTTTGCCCTTGTGCTCATAGCTGAACACATTGCCGATGATCCCTGACGGTGTCTTGAACTTGAAAAGCTCTTTTTCGATGTTCTTCTTGTCCACACACTTCAGGTAACCCTCGAGCGTGCCGTAGCAGGACAAGCCGCCCGCGGTGTTGAGCGAACCGCTCCACACCGAGAACTTCTCAGCCTTGCTCTGCACGATCTTGCCGGTACCGGCGTTCCAGGTGATGAAGTTGCCCATGCCACCGTGGCTGCCAGGAGCCGGGTACATCGACAGCGTCGCACCGACGTACGGCTGACCAGCCACGTACTCCACCTTGAACGGCTCGTAATCCATGCACACGTGGTTCGTGGGCACGTAGAAGAGCTTGGTTTCGGGGTCGAACGAAGCAGGTTGCTGGTCTTTCGATCCCAGCGCCGCCGGGCAGATGCCCTTGGAGTTGACGTCAGGCCCGTTTTGCGCGGTGGAGTACTTCGCCACCACTTGCGGACGCCCCGACTTCATGTCGACGTGCGTAGCCCAGTTCACTTTCGGATCGTACTTTTCGGCCACGAGCAGCGCGCCGGACACACGATCGAGGGTGTACCCGAAGCCGTTGCGATCGAAGTGCACCAGCGCCTTGGTGGGCTTGCCCTTCACATCGATGTCGGCCAGGATCATCTCGTTGATGCCGTCGAAATCCCACTCGTCGTAGGGTGTCATCTGGTAGACCCAGTTGACCTTGCCGGTATCGACATCACGCGACCAGATGCTCATCGTCCACTTGTTGTCGCCAGGCCGTTGAGCCGGGTTCCAGGTGGATGGGTTGCCGGTGCCGTAGTAGACCGAGTTGGTGCCCTTGTCGTAGCTGAACCAGCCCCAGGTGGTGCCGCCGCCGATCTTCCACTGATCGCCCTTCCAGGTCTTCACGGAAGAATCCGCACCCACGGGCGCCATCTTGCCGTCGGTCCAGGTCATCGTCTTGGCCGGGTCCATCAGCATTTCGGCGTCGGGGCCGACGCTGTAGCCCTTCCAGGCCGGTTTGCCGTCGGAGAGGTTGTACGCCGCCAGGAAGCCGCGCACGCCCCACTCGCCACCGCTGATGCCGGTGATGACCTTGTCCTTGAAGATGTGCGGCGCGTTGGTGTTCACGGCGCCGAGCTTCGGGTCACCGTTCTTCACGCTCCAGATCAGCTTGCCGGTCTTGGCATCGAGCGCGACGAGCGTGCTGTCGGCCTGCTGCAGGATGACCTTGCCTTCGCCATAGGCGAGGCCACGGTTCACCGTGTCGCAGCACATCTGCGGAATGACCGCCGGATCCTGCTTGGGCTCGTACTTCCACTTGATCTTCTGGGTATCCAGGTCAAGCGCCCACACCTTGTTGGGGAAGGGCGAATGCAGATACATCGTGCCGTCGATGACCAGCGGTGAGCCTTCGTGGCCGCGAAGCACGCCGGTGGAGAAGGTCCACGCGACGCTCATCTTGCCCACATTGCCTGCGTTGATCTGCTTCAGCTTGCTGTAGCGCTGATTGAACATGTCGCCGGCCTGCATCGCCCAGTTGCCTGGGTTGGCGATGTTCTTCTCGACATCGGCGTTGGCCAACACGAGAGCGGGCATCGCGAGCACGGCCGCCAGCCCGGGGCGCAGGATCCATCGGATCGTCTGCCGAGAAAAGTCCATGGTTTCGTCTCCATCGTTTAGAGAAAAACAGCGATCGGGGGAACATACCCTCGCTCGCCGGCTGAAGGCATCGACGCATCGTTGGCATCGAGCTCCTCCATCACGCCAACAGGTTTGCGCGCAAAACCCCTCGCACGCTTGGGGCCCTCCGCGTAATCCGATCAGCACTTCACAACAAGGCTCGTAAGCACATACCGGGCCCCGGAAAATTGAACTGCGTCAGACGCCCGTAGAGCAATCCGCGTGCCGAGTTTTGCAACGCGGTTTCCGCCTCGTTTGCAGGCCGTTTCATGCACACTTTGTGAGAGCGCGGGCACAGTCTGTGACGAGGCGAGCGTGTTCGCCCGGCGCGGCTTTCACAAGGGTGTGAAACCCCCTAAGGGATAGCCCTAGGCAACGCGACAACGACTCACGCCATCGGCCCCACACGCGGTCGGCAAGCCACCGCGCCTTGGGGCGGGCATCGGGCTTGCCTGTGCAAGGGTTCGAGCGCTGCACAATCCGAACATGACCTTGCTGACCGACGAATCACCGCCCACCGGCATCTGGCCCGCACCTGTTGCCGCCGAGCGCGATGGTGGATCGGCGCGGGGGCCCGGCGTGGATGCCATGGCCGGTGTGCGTGTGAGCGCGCCGGCTCGTCTGCATCTGGGTTTTCTCGATCCCGCCGGCACGCTGGGGCGGCGCTTCGGCAGCCTGGGTGTGGTGATCGATGGCTTCGATACGGTGGTCGAGGCCTGGCCCGCGCGCAGCGACGATTTCACCGCCGTGCCGGCCTCGCAGCATGCCCTGCGCCGTGTCGCGCTGCATGTCGATGTGCTGCGTGCGCACACCGGATGCCGCACGCCGCTGCGTCTGCATCTGGCGCGCACGGCGCCGGCTCATGCGGGCTTCGGTTCAGGCACGCAGCTCGCGCTGGCGGTCGGTCGCGCGTTCTGCGAGATCACCGGCAAGGCGCTGCGTACCGGCGTCATCGCCGGCCTGACCGGGCGCGGCATTCGTTCGGGCGTGGGCATCGCCGGCTTCGATGCCGGGGGCCTGCTGCTCGATGGCGGCCCCAGCCGCGATGGCGCGCCGGCCTCGGTGTTGAGCCGCATCGCCATGCCGCCCGCCTGGCGCATCGTGCTCGCGCTCGATCTCGCGCGCCAGGGGCTCAGCGGCGACGACGAACGGCGCGCGCTGGCCGGCTTGCCGCCGATGGCACAGGCCAGTGCGGCGCAGATCTGCCATGAGGTGCTGATGCGCACCTTGCCAGGTGCCGCCGATGACGACTTCGAATCGTTTGCGGCCGGTGTCTCATCGATCCAGCGCCTGGTGGGCGCGCATTTTTCGCCGGCCCAGGAGGCGGGCGCCTTCGCCAGCGCGGCGGTGGCGCGTCTGATCGAAGGCATCGGCTCGCGCATGCCGGCCGGCATCGGACAAAGCTCCTGGGGCCCGACCGGATTTGCCTTTGTGC
>JANMAS010000512.1:0-7889 GCA_031359975.1 Burkholderiales bacterium | reverse complement strand
CGCCGCGCTTTCGCCGCCGCCGCACCCCATGATGACAAAAACAATCCAACTGGCCGCGATCAGCCGTGCGCGTCTGAAGTCCATGCGAATCCCAACGATTAGTACGAGAAAACTGCCGCAGTCCCGGCCTTGATGGGCCTGGCTGGGAAGTTGTTGTGTGGTGCCGTGATCGCCTGCGAGGCATGTCCTGCATGACGCGAGGTGGAATCTAGCCGGGCTTGCGCCGCAGAGTCAACGTCGGCCGGTTACAAATTGGTTTTGCTCCTGCCGAGCGTTGCGCCCGCGCTGCTCGCGGGTGCCAAACGGGGGCTTCAGGGCATCGGCGGGGCCGGTTTCACGACCCTTGCTTGTTGCGCCGCCGCAATTTACCCCTCGCCGGTGCATCGGAGGCCCGGACTGGATCGCATCGAATCCGGGTGATCACGCTGCGGACGTCACGTCCAGTGGTTTCACGTCGATACAACTTGGTTCAGTTTGCGGCTCAAGGTCCGAGGGCCCCGCGCCGAAACGATGAGCACACATCTGTTTGTACTTGGCGCTAAGGGCCCCGACGCAAGTCTGGCAACGCCGAACCGCAGTGCGTCATCAGACGCTTCGCCTCCCTAGAAACCGACTTCGTCGGGCCTGAGAGGTGCGCACTGCAACTGCGCCGAATCCGAGGGCTTGTTCCCAGGTTCGGATTCATTTGAAGACAAATCGAAGCGAGATTTCCATGAACTCATTCATTCAGCAGCGTCTGCACAGCCTTCCCGTTGCCATCGGCCTGGCCATGGTCAGCCTCGGCGCCGCCGCCCAGGCGACCGACGTCGACCCCGACGGCGTCTGCACCGGCTTCTACGCGGCGGATTCGCAGCTCGTTGCCGGCCAGGTGACGAAGCCCTGGGCCCACACGACCGAACCGGTACGCGGCAATGCCGTGCGCGAACCCAACTACAACACCTGCCAGGTGCGCGTCACCGACTACCGTGCGGACGGCCTGGTCGGCTTCGCTCGCAACGACTATTCGCGTCGCCAGGCCTTCAACGCCGACAGCACCTATCAGATCGTCTATTCATTGAATGGCGCCTGGAACCTGTACGACGCCAACTCCAAGCGGGTGAAGGTGTTGCCGGGTGTGGCCGGAGACGCCGAGCCGCAGTGGCACCCCAAGCGCCCGAACGTGCTGTTCTATCTGCCGTCCAACGGTGTTGGCATGAAGGTCAACCGAATGGACGTCAACACGGGCGTGACCACCGTCGTGGGCGACTTGTCCGCCCGCCTGAAGGCGCGCTGGCCGACGGCCATGACCGCCTGGACCAAGTCGGAAGGTTCTCCGTCGGCCGACAGCCGCTACTGGTGCTTCATGGTCGACAGCAACACCTGGGGCGGGCTGGGCCTGGTGACCTGGGATCGCCGCACCGACACCATCCTCGGCTACAAGGATCTCAACGGCCAACGCCCTGACCATGTGAGCATGAGCCCGAGCGGCAACTATTGCGTGTCGAGCAGCTACGGTGGCCCCGGCGTCGTGGTCTACAGCCGCGACTTCACCACCAGCCGCAAGATCGCCAACATCGGCGAGCATTCCGACATCGGCATCGATGCCAACGGCGACGACACCTACATCTCGGTGGACTATCAGGACGCCGTGGGCAGCATCTTCATGGTGAACCTGCGCACCGCGGTGCGGACGAACCTCCTGCCGACGTATCTTTCGGGCTCGACCTCGGCATTCCACTTCTCGGCCAAGGCCTACAACAAGCCGGGCTGGTTTGTCATGTCGTCGTACGGCGAGTCGGGCAAGGTGCAATGGCTGCATCGCAAGGTGGCCGTGGTTCAAATGGCCGCTGCCCCGAAGATCTTCAACATCGCCGACACCCGTGCCGCGCCGAATGGCTACTGGGCCGAGCCGCAAGCCAGCGTGAACCGCGACATGTCCAAGATCACCTGGACCTCGAACTGGGACACCTTCTCGGATTCGAACCTCGACGTCTTCATGGCTCAGATCATGCCGACCGCGATCCAGTAAGGCCGCGATGGCACGGGCCTGGCCCGTGCCTGGCACCTGTGACGCAAAACGGCCCGCCTCGCGGGCCGTTTTGCATGGAACCCACCGTCGTATGGCGGGCGTGATCGGCACCGATAATCGCCGCGATCGGCGCCCCGCGCCAAAGGCGACTCGATGTCCGGACTGCTTCGCCACACCTGGCGCTACTCCCTGGCCGGCGTACTTGCCACGCTCGCCAGTCTCATCTCCTTTCCGATCCTGACCCGGCTGCTGAGCGTCGAAGACTACGGCCTGATGAGCACCGTCGCCGTGGTGCTGTCGCTGACCGTGGCCCTGGGCAAGCTGGGGATGCAGAAGTCAGCCGTGCGCTTCTATCAGGAGGCGAAGGCCCAGACCGCCGATGGCGGCGGCGAGCGCCGCTTCACCGCCACCCTGATCTACGGGATGCTGCTGATTGGCGCCGTCACCACCGTGGCGTGGGTGGTGGGCTTGCTGGTGGTGCCCGAGCGCTGGCTCGGCCAGGCCGGCATGAAGCACCTGTTGCTGATCAGCGCCGCCCTGGTGCTCATCCGGGTGCTCGACAGTGCGTTCACCAACCTGCTGTATGCGCAGGAGCGCAGCGGCGTGCTGTCGATCTATAACGTATCACGACGTTACCTGGTGCTGGCCGTCGTGATCGGTTCGCTGCTGGTGTTTGCCGCCGGCGCCGACGTGTTCTTCATGGCCACGGTGGCGGCGGAGCTTCTCGCCGTGTTGGCCATTGCGCTGATCGTGATCCGCAGGCAACCCCTCGCGGTGAAAGACATGTCGGGCGCCATGCTGCGCGCGATGGTGCTGTTCGGCGTGCCGATGGTGGGTTCGGAAATGGCCTGGTTGCTGCTGGCGATGGGCGACCGATACGTCATCCACCATCTGATCGGGGCCGAGGCCGTGGGGGTGTATTCCGCTTCCTACAACCTTTGCGACTACATCAAGCTGGCGACCCTCACCGCGCTGAGCGCCGCCGCGGTGCCCATGGTGATGAGGCTGTGGAAGCAGGAGGGGCGCTTGGCGACGGAGGCGTTTGTGCTGCGCTATTCCCGCCTGCACTTCGCCGCCGCTTTTTTGCTCGCCGCCCTGGTGACGGCCAGCGCCGCACCGCTCATCACGATCCTGGCATCCGCCAAGTATGTGGAAGGCGCCGTGGTCGTGCCGATGCTGATATTGGGCGCCACGCTGGACAGCTTTTTCACCATCGCCACCGCCGGACTCATGTTGCGAAAGCGAACCTCCATCATCTTTGCGGGGGTGCTGGTGGCGGCGGCGCTCAACCTGGCGCTCAACTTCGTGTTGATTCCGCCGTTCGGCCTGCGGGGCTCGGCGGCGGCGACGCTGATCTCCTTCGTCGTGCTGACGGCCGGGGCGGTCTGGCTCGGCAACAAGGAATTGCGGGTATCGGTGCCGCTGGTCACCGTGGCGGTCGGCTTGTTGGCCTTTGCCTTGTCGAGTTGGCTTGCGCTGCGGCTCGTCACCGGGCATCCGCTGCTGGATGTGCTGGCCCGCAGCGCGTTGGTGCTGCTGGTCTACGGCGTCTTGTCATGGATCGGCGACCGCGCCTTGCGGCAGGAGATTCGGCAGCACCTGCCCGGTCTGTTGAAACGCCTGCGGCGCCAAAGGGATGATGGTGGCTGACGCCCTGTGGCTGCTGCTGCCCAATGGCGTGCACCTGCTGCTGTTGCTGCTGGTGCTTTTGGTGCTGCCGGTGCAGTTGGCCAGATCGAGGCCCCGCGTGGCGGTGAACCGCCGAGCACCAAACCGCCGTTGGCGGCTCGTGTTGATCCTGTTGGTGGCTTGGGCCTGGATCACCACCACGCCGGCCATCGCCAACCTGCTCATCCGCTCGCTCGAAGGGCCAGTTTCCACCAACGCCACGCCACCGCGCAATGACGCCACCCTGATCCTCGTTCTGGCCAGCGGCGAGTTGGCCCTGTTGACGGGCGGCGCCCCAGGCGCCACAGCGCGTCTGGATGCCGCGGGCTGGGAGCGGGCCCGGGCCGGGGTGCTGCTGTGGCGACAGACGGGCGGCACCTTGCTGTTCTCCGGCGGCCCTGACGGCCATACCCAGGCGTCGATCGCCACGGCGATGGCGTCGGTGGCGCTCGACATGGGTGTTCCGGGCTCGGCGATCCGCTTGTCGGCCTCGGGCTCCAACACCTACGAGGAGCTGCGAGGCGCCAGCGTTCAAGTACGGCCATGGGATGGGCCTCGCTGGATCGTGACGAGTGCGATTCACATGCCGCGCGCGATGCGGGTGGCGGCTTGCCTTGGCCTGCAACTCCAGCCGATGCGGGTGGGATTCCGGCAGATCGAAGACGTGCGGTGGTGGTCGTGGTTGCCCGATCCGATGGCGCCGATGGTCTTCCGGGAGGCCTTGCACGAATGGGTGGGCATGGCCTTTTATCGAATGAACTACGGTTGCTGAGCGCCTGGGGCGTCGGATGTGGGCAAACGCTTGTGCGCAGTTGTGCCGGGAATGGCCAAGCCGCCACGGCGTGTCGGCGGGTTGCGCGCCAGCGATGTCCGACACTCGCGCGCCGAGATCGCCATGGCGCAAGGTAGGCTCTGGATGGGCCCGCCCCGCCTTCGCGAACGCAGGCCCCGTTGCCAGCACGATGTCAAGCGCAATCAGACCAGGACGCCAGCGGCGATGTCAGCTCTCAAAGTTTTTCTGACGGCGATCGTTCTCTACATACCGTTCGAGTTCCACGTTCCTTCGGAGCTGGGGATTCGCGGTGTGAACACCCAGAATCTGCTGTTCATGCCGTTGTTTTTCATGGCCTGGCGGCAGAGCCTGCAAGCCAGGCAACCCACCCCGGCGAAGGGGGCCTTCCGGTTTTTCTTCGTGATGCTGCTGCTGGCGGTACTGACGGGCGTGCTTCGAGACGCATCGGAGTGGGCCAACGATGTCACCGTCGCCAAGGACGTGTTCTTTTTCTTCTGCCTGTACTTCGCCTATTTCCACCTGGTGCAGGATCGATCTTCGCTTCGCCTGCTGGTGTGCGCCGTGATCGGCATCGCGCTGCTCGCAGCCGTGCAGGCCGCGCGGCAGGGGCTCGACTACGGGTTGGGCGCGTTCAATCCCACCCAACGCGCTTCAGGCCCATTCGCGAGCGACTGGCGTGGCGCGAATGCGGCGTCCACCTATTACGTGATATTCCTGCCGCTGGTAATTTCCATCGCCCTGTACCTGCGCTCGCGGCCCTTCATACGCATGGCGGCCATCGGTGGTGTGGGATTGATGCTCTTTGCGATATTCGTCACCTACTCGCGCCAGGCTTACCTGATGGCGGCGGCCTTGCTGGTGCTGATGACCCTGCGGCGCAACCTGCTGCTGGCCATACCCGCTGCGTTGCTGATCCTGACCTACGAATCGTGGGTACCCAACAGCATGCTGCAGCGCATCGAAATGACCTCCGGCGGCGGTGACGACCCGAGCTCCGATGGGCAATATGATTCCAGTACCGAGAGCCGATGGATCCTGTGGCAGGGCGCATTTCAGTTGATGGCCGAAAGCCCGTGGGGTATCGGCTTCAATCAGTTCAAACGCGAGATTGGTCGATTTGTGGATCAGTACGCCAACATGGATGTGCACAACGGCTTTATTCTCTTTGCAACCGAAGCCGGCGTTGTCGGTTTCATCGCCATGGTGACGCTGCTGATCGCCCTGATGGTGATGGCGGCAAGGCTGAGCCGTCTGGCCACCTCCGAAGAGGAGATTGTGCTGGCGCGCGCCTATCCATTCTGTGTGTTGGGTGTGGTACTGGGCAATTTGTATGGCAGCAGGTTTCTGGCCAACGGCGAAGTGATGGGAAACTTCTGGGTGCTTTCGGCGCTCGCAGCCCGGTTGCTGGTCATTCTGCAGACCGAGGATGAAGCCCGCAAACTGCCCGATGCTGATAAAACCCCTGACAGCATGAATCAAGGTTTGACCCTCTGACGCATGGAACCTAAACCCAGTCACTATCGCCCCGACATCGATGGCTTGCGGGCCATTGCCGTCACGGCAGTTCTGATATTCCACGCACTACCTGGGTTTGTGCCGGGTGGTTATGTCGGGGTCGACATCTTCTTTGTGTTGTCGGGCTATCTGATCACCGGGCTGCTGGTGGAGGATTTTCGCAAGGATCGGTATTCGGTGCTCGAATTCTACGTGCGCCGTGCCAAACGGCTGTTCCCCGCCCTGCTTCTGGTTCTATCCGTGGTGTTGGCGGCTGGCTGGCTGATCTTGCTGCCTGGCGAGTTCGAGCAGCTTGGAAAACACGTCTTCGGCGGTGCCGCTTTTATATCCAACATCCTGTTGTGGCGAGAATCCGGTTATTTCGACGGGGCATCCGAACTCAAAGTACTGCTGCATCTGTGGTCGCTGGGTGTTGAAGAGCAGTACTACCTGCTGTGGCCATGGCTGTTGCTGTTTCTGTTGAAGCGCAAGGTAACGCCCTGGTGGGCTGTCACCGGGATGCTGGTGCTGTCGGCCGCCTTGTCGGTGGCGCTGACGCCCGGGCAGCCCGCGGCGAGCTTTTATCTCCCGGCGACGAGATTCTGGGAGTTGTTGGCAGGCAGCATGCTCGCGCTGCACTACGGCCTCGATTCGCCGCCTGCGGCCGCGCAAGGCACCACCCCTGTGACGCCGCCGCATGCCAGGTGGGTCGGCGAGGCGGCCGCCGTTGTTGGCCTGGGGCTGCTGGTCATCGCGATCTCGCAGTTCGATCGCGACACGCCGTTTCCCGGGTGGGCGGCGGCCGTGCCGGTGCTGGGCACGGTGTTGTTGGTAGGGCCCGCGCGAGAAGCGGCCTTGAGCCGGTGGATGCTGGCCAGTCGCCCGTTTGTCTGGGTGGGGCTCATCAGTTATCCGCTGTATCTCTGGCATTGGCCGCTGCTGGCCTACGCGCGCATCTGGACCGGCGAACCCTTGTCGTCTGGCGTCGCGCTCGGCCTTCTGGCCATCTCGGTGGTGATGGCCTGGCTCACTTACCGGTGGATCGAACGGCCCATCCGGGTGTCCGGCACACCCCGCGGCGCCCGGCGAACCGCAGCCTGGTTGTGGGTGCTGCTGATCGCACTCGGTCTGCTCGGCTGGCTCGGCTGGCGAGATCTGCTGCTGCCCCGCTCGGAGGAGTCGGTGCTGGCGCGCCACATCCTCGAAGCCCAGAAGGATTGGCACTATCCGGGCGACGCGCGCATCGCGGGTGACGTACCGCAACGCGTGCTGTTCATCGGCGATAGCCACATGCAGGGCTACTGGCCCAGCATCGAGCGCCTGATGAAGGAACGCACGGCGCCGGCGTATACGGTGGAGTTCATCACCGAGGGGGGCTGCGCGCCTTTCATCGGGGTCGAACGCCAGGCCATGCCATGCCACGCGTTCGCGCTGCGGGCGTTCGCGGCCGCGGCGCAGCCCGATGTCGTGGCGGTGGTGTTTGCGGCGTCCTGGTTCGGCGTGGCCCAACGCACCGACTATCACCTCATCGACGATCTTGCGGGTGCGACCGTCAATCCCTTTTCGGAGCGTGGGCGCCCGATCGTCGATGCCTGGGGCCAGCAGCTGGGCCAGCTCGTGCGAGCGGGCAAGCGGGTGGTGGTGGTCACGTCGAGCCCGCGCGGTGATCTGGTCGACCCCACCAAGCTGATCGATCGCCGCACCTGGATCGAACGCGACGACCATCCGCCCACCGTGCCGCGGGCCCGCCTCGAATCACTCGTCGCCGGGGTTGACGCCCGCGTGCGCGGCGTTGCCGGTGCGGCGGGTGCCGTCGTGCTCAGCCCGTTCGACGAACTGTGCAGTGGTGAGAGCTGCCCGGTCGTGGGGCCGGATCAGCAGCCGGTGTTCATCGACGAGTCGCACCTGCGCGCAGGTTTCGTTCGC
>JANMAS010000223.1:0-7129 GCA_031359975.1 Burkholderiales bacterium | reverse complement strand
GCTTGAGCATCGCAATGCGGCTGCACAGCGCTTCGGCTTCTTCCAGGTAGTGCGTCGTCAGCAGCACGGTGCCGCCCTGCTTGTTGAGTTTGGCGATGAACTGCCACAGCGTCTGGCGCAGCTCGACATCGACGCCGGCCGTCGGCTCGTCGAGCACGATGACCTGCGGCTTGTGTACCAGCGCCTGCGCGACCAGCATACGGCGCTTCATGCCGCCCGATAGCTGGCGCATGTTGGCGTTGGCCTTGTCGGCCAGGCCGAGGCTGTCCAGCAGCTCGTCGATCCAGGCATCGTTGCCCTTCACGCCGAAGTAGCCGCTCTGGATGCGCAGTGTTTCGCGCACCGAGAAGAAGGGGTCGAACACCAGTTCCTGCGGCACGATGCCCAGGGCCTTGCGCGCTTGGGCGTAGTCGGCCACCACATCGTGGCCCATCACCTGCACGCTCCCCGAAGTGGCCCGCGTGAGCCCGGCCAACACGCTGATCAAGGTGGTCTTGCCCGCGCCATTCGGGCCCAACAGGCCGAAAAACTCGCCGGGTTCGACGTCGAACGAGACGCTGTCGAGCGCCTGCACGGTACCGCGCGCGGTGAGAAAGGCCTTGGTGACCTTGGCGAAGCGGACGGCGGGCATGGGCGCGGATTGTAGGGTTGGGGGTGACCCTGTGCTTGGCTTGATCAGTTGGGGACAGAGCTCGCTCCGCTCGGTCTGCCCCGCAAGGTCATTGGATGGGACAGAGCTCGCTGCGCTCGGTCTGTCCCGCAAGACTTGATCAGTTGGGGACAGAGCTCGCTACGCTCGGTCTGTCCCGCAAGACTTGATCAGTTGGGGACAGAGCTCGCTGCGCTCGGTCTGTCCCGCAAGGACATAGGATTGCCCGCATGGCATCCAAGAAGCCGCGCCGCACCGCCGAACGCATCCTCGAGGTGACGCTCGCGTTGTTCAACCGATTCGGCGAGCCCAACGTGAGCACTACGCTCATCTCGGCCGAACTGGGCATCAGCCCGGGCAACCTGTACTACCACTACGCGTCGAAAGACGTGCTGATCAACGCCTTGTTCAGCCAGCACGAACAGGCGCTCGAGGAACTGCTCTCGGCAGCCGACGGCGTGCGCCATGTCGAGGACGCCTGGCTGTTTGTGCACATGATGTTCGAGCTGATCTGGCAGCACCGGTTTTTGTACCGCGACCTGAACGATCTGCTGAGCAAGAACCGCCACCTCGAAATGCAGGTGCAAAGGCTGCTGGCCAACAAGGCCCGCGCCTTGCGGGCGGTGCTCGACGGTGTGGCGCAGGGCGAGGCCGGTGCCCGCGCGCCGCACGACGCCGACGCCCTGGCCACCACGATGGCCGTGGTGCTCACCTATTGGCTCAGCTACGAATACGCCCGCGATCCGCGCCACGCGCTGGAGCCGGAAGCGGCTGGCCTCGCGCTGGCTCGCGGTTGTTATCACACGCTGGGGCTCCTGATGCCCTACCTCGACGTGCGGGCCAGCGCGCATTTGCGCGAGCTCGCCGCCGGCTACCTGATCCCCTCACCTGCCGAGACCACCGCGTGACCGATCTTCAGCAACGATTCGAACAGGCCCAGGCGCTCAGCAAGCAACTGCCCGAGCGGCCGGACAACGCCACCCTGCTCGCCATCTACGGCCTGTTCAAGCAAGCCACGGCGGGCGACGCACAAGGCGAGCGACCCGGCTTTCCCGATCTGGTGGCGCGCGCCAAGTGGGATGCCTGGCACGCGCGGACCGGCATGCCGGCCGACGCCGCGATGCAGGCGTATATCGACCTGATCGAATCGCTCCAGTAGGCCGATCCGATCAGGTGCCGGTGCCCGCGTCGGCCGCGGCCTTTGCCGCCGCCATCTTGGCCATCTCCTTGGCCAGCGCGGTATCGAGCTGGCGCGTCACTTCCTCTTCGATCTTTCCCTTGAAGGCGCCAAACAGGATGCCGAGCTTGCAATCGACGGCGAAGTGATCGGCGGTGACCTTCATCACGCCATTCACGCCGGTGCGCTTGAAGTCGATCGTGTCGCCGCCGGGGCCTTCGGTGATGGTGCAGGTGCAGTCGTACTTTTTCTCTGCGTCGGCAGCCCATCGCCGGGCCACCTTGCGTGCGCGCTCGAGGCCCAGTTCGTGGGGATGGTGAATGCGGATATCAGCCACGTCGGTTTACTCCTTGGCAAGCTTCACAGCCCGCTCATTTCGGCATCACGCTCGGCCTTGGGCAAAGCGGCCAACCGTTTGACCTGCGCATGGAAGCGGGGAAAGTCGCGCGCCTCACGCTCGAACAATCGCTCGAACGCCGGTACCTGGGCATCGTAGACCGCCTGCACGCCCAGGGTGGCATTGTTGACGCGCTCGAACCACGCGTCGTAACCGCTGTAACCGGCCCAGGGGCCGGCCTTCAGCTCGCGGTGCGCCGCGCGCAGGCGCGCCAGGATCTCGGCCTTCATGGCCAGCTTCTGTGCGTCGGGCACCGCACTGTCGTAGGCCGCCTGCAGCTCGCTTCGGTAACGCCCCACCAGCTCGCGGAACGCCTGGCGCCGCTGGTCGGTGGCGGCGATCGTGGCCTGCGCCGCCGGATCGCCGCGCGAAGCCAGCCACAACACCCCACCGAGCCGCTCCACCGCAGTGGCATACGACTCATTGAACATCGTGTCGCCCGAGGCATAGGCCACCTGATGCGCGAGCTCGTGAAAGATCAGGCGCGCCAGATCGGGTTCGGGCCAGTGGATGAAGGTGTTGAGCAAGGGATCGCTGAACCAGCCCAGCGATGAGTAGGCCGGCACCGGATAGACGGCCACGTCCAGGCCGCGCTGGCGCAAGGCTTCAGCCTCCGTGTTCGCAGCCGCTTCATCGAAGAAGCCGCGATAACCCACGCAGCCGAGGATCGGAAAACACCAGGTCTCCAGCGTCAGCGACAAGGCCGGTGCGGCCACCACGTTCCACACCGCCGCGCTGCGTTTCAGATCGGCATAGCTGCGGTAGCTGTTGTTGTCCGGCAAGGCCAGGCGGGCTACGGCGAAGTCGCGCATCTGCTGCGACAGCCGCAGGCGCTCGCGCAGGGCGGCGGGCTGTGCCGGGTCGGCCGTCAGCGCCGCCACGGGTTGGGCGGCGGCCACCAGCTTCAGGTGGCCCACCGCGCCCTGGGCGTAGTAGCTGATCGAGCTGCAGCCGCCGAGCATGGCAGCCAAGCCCAAGCCCGCGGCGGCAGCCGCCAGCGCCAGGGAACATCGGCGCATCAGGAGGCAGCCACCGCCGGTTGCACCGCAGGTTGCACGTCCACCAGGCAATCATAGAAACAGGCACCGGCACCGATATCGGTGAGGCCTTGATGGGTGAGCTCGTTGACGTTGGTGCCGTCGGCACCCAGCTTGCGCCACCACACGCCCAGGCCGTTCACCACACCGGGCCGGGCCCGGTGGCCCACCTGCACCTTGCAGCGGTATTCGCCGCGATCGTTGAACACTCGCACAAGCATGCCATCGACGATCGCTCGCCCGGCAGCGTCGTCGGGGTGCATCTCCAGCAGCGGCTCGCCTTCGATGGCGCGCAGGCTCTTCACGTTGACGAAGCTGGAATTGAGGAAATGCCGCGCCGGTGGCGAAATCATGGCCAGCGGATAGCGCACCGCCAGATCCGGCGCCATCGCCGCGCTTTCGTAGTTCGGCAGGTGATCAGGCAAGCCCAGGCCGGGCACGTCGATGCGCACCTTGCCGCTGGCGGTGGGAAAGCCCCCCTCGGCAAACGGCGCATCCGGCAAGGGAAGCTTCACCCAGCCTTGCGCACGCAACATGTCGAAATCGATCGCATCCTTCAGCGCGATGCGGGCCATGGCTTCGTCGGTCTGCGCAAAACACGGATCGTCGAAACCCATGCCGGCAGCCAGTCGGCGGAAGATCTCGGTGTTGGGCAAGGCCTGGCCGATGGGCGCGATGGCGGGCTCGTTTATCAACACATAGGTGTGGCCGTACGAGGTGTGCACATCGAGGTGTTCGAGCTGGGTGGTGGCGGGCAGCACGTAATCGGCCAGATCCGCAGTGTCGGTCATGAAGTGTTCGAGCACCACGGTGAACAGATCGTCGCGCGAAAAGCCGGCCACCACCCGCCCCGAGTGCGGCGCAACCGCCACCGGATTGCTGTTGTAGACCACCAGCGCCTCGATGCGCGGGCCGAAGCGCGAGCCATTGGGCAGCAGGTCATCGGTGTGGCGCAGCAGGTCATCGCCGATCGTGCTCATGTTCAGCGTGCGCGGGGTGCGGCCGTTCAGCAGATCGGGCCGCTCCAGCGCGGCGGTGTTCTTGTAGCCGGCAAACCAGCCCGAGGCCGAGAGCAGCAAGCCCCCTGCTCGGTGCCGCCAGGCGCCCGTGAGGCAGGGCAGCAGCGCGATCAGCCGCACCGCGTTACCACCCCCGCGCACCCGCTGCATGCCGTAGTTCAAGCGGATGGCGGCGGGCTTCACCGTGCCCCAGTCGTGTGCCAGGCCGCGAATCTCCTCGGCACGCAGGCCGCAGACGGCCGCCGCGCGTTCGGGCGGCCAATCCATCGCACGCTGCGCCAGCGCCGGCCAGCCGTCGACATGGCGCTCGATGTAGTCGGCATCGAGCCAGTCGTTGACGATCAGCTCATGCATCACGGCCAGTGCCAGGGCGCCGTCGGTGCCGGGCCGCAGGGCCAGATGGTCATGGCACTTCTCGGCGGTTTCGGTGCGGCGTGGGTCGATGCAGATGAGCTTGGCGCCCGCGCGTTTGGCGGCTTGCACGTCGGTCCAGAAGTGCAGGTTGGAGGTGATCGAGTTGCTGCCCCAGATCACGATCAGCCGGCTCTCGGCGAAGAACTCGGTATGCATGCCCACCTTGGCGCCGTAGGTGGCTGCCAGCGCGTCGCCACCGGCGCTGGCGCAGATGGTGCGGTTGAGCAGCGAGGCGCCGAGCTGATGGAAAAACCGGCCGGCCATGCTCTCGCCCTGGAGCAGCCCCATCGTACCGGCGTAGCTGTAGGGAACGATGGCTTGAGGGTTGCGTGCGGCGATGTCGCGCAGGCGTACCGAAATCTCCCCGAGCGCCTGTTCCCACGACACCGGCTCGAACTGCCGCGATCCCTTGGGGCCGATACGCCGCATCGGCTGCAACACCCGCTCGTCGTGGTAGGTGCGCTGGGCATAGCGCGACACCTTGGTGCACAGCGCGCCACGGGTGGCCGGATGATCCGGATCGCCATGCACGCCGGTGACACGGCCCTCTTCGACGGTGATGCGCATCGCGCAGGTATCCGGACAATCGTGCGGGCAGGCGCCATGAACCGTGCGTGTGGCGGGCCCGGAGACAGTGCTTGTGGCGCTCATTCAGCGATGATGGCACACCCTCCAGGCAGCGGCGCATCCCGCGTCGCGTACGGGCATTTCGCCGGGCGTACACTGGTTTTTTGCCAGGTTCGAAAGCTCGTCCATGCGCCTGATCGAATCCATCCTCGCCGATGCCGCCCAGATCGCCACGATCCGCCGCGATATCCACGCCCATCCCGAGCTGTGTTTCCAGGAAAACCGCACCTCGGACGTGATCGCCAAGGCGCTCACCGAGTGGGGCATTCAGATCCATCGCGGCATGGGCACCACCGGCGTGGTGGGCATCGTCAAGAAGGGCAGCTCGACCCGTGCCGTGGGCCTGCGCGCCGACATCGATGCGCTGCCGATGACCGAGCGCAACCAGTTCCCCCACGCCAGCAAGTACCTCGGCAAGATGCACGCCTGCGGCCACGACGGCCACACCGCGATGCTGCTGGCCGCCGCACGCCACATGGCCCGCGATGCGGATTTCGACGGCACCGTCTACCTCATCTTCCAGCCGGCCGAAGAAGGCGGCGGCGGCGCGCGCGAAATGATCAAGGACGGCCTGTTCGAGCGCTTCCCGATGGAAGCCATCTTCGGCGCCCACAACTGGCCGGGCATGAAGGCCGGGCAGTTTGCGTTGCGATCCGGCCCGGTGTTTGCCAGCAGCAATGAATTCAAGATCACGGTGCGCGGCAAGGGCGCCCACGGCGCGATGCCGCACCTGGGCATCGATCCGGTGCCTGCCGCCTGCCAGATGGTGCAAGCCTTCCAGACCATCATCAGCCGCAACAAGCGGCCGATCGACACCGGCGTGATCTCGGTGACCATGATCCACACCGGCGAAGCCACCAATGTGATCCCCGAAAACTGCGTGATGGAAGGCACCGTGCGCAGCTTCACCATCGAGGTGCTCGACATGCTGGAGCGCCGCATGCGCGAGGTGGCCGAGCACACCGCCGCGGCATTCGAATGCACCTGCGAATTCGAGTTTGTGCGCAACTACCCGCCCACCATCAACCACCCGGCCGAAACCGATTTTGTGCGCCAGGTGATGGGCGATATCGTTGGGGCGGAAAACGTGCTCGATTTCGAGCCGACGATGGGCGCGGAAGACTTCAGCTTCTTCCTGCAGCACAAACCAGGGTGCTACGTGCTGATCGGCAACGGCGACGGCCAGCACCGCGAAGGCGGCCACGGCCTCGGGCCCTGCATGCTGCACAACCCGAGCTACGACTTCAACGACGATCTGATCCCGCTGGGCGCCACGCTGTGGGTGCGGCTGGCGCAGGCCTGGTTGTCCAGGCCCCGCTGATCGAAAAAAGCCGCCCCAGGGGCGGCTTTTGTTTCAGTGCCTGTTGATCAGGGCTTCGCCACAGGCGGCTTCGGCGCGGGCTTGGGTGCCGGCTTCGGGGCGGGCTTCGGCGCCGGAGGATTCAGTTCCTGGCTGGCTGCGGTGGAGCCGCCCTGCACACCCAACGTGCCGCCGGTGCCCAGGCCGCCCTTGACGGTCTGCGCCTTGTAGTTGCGCACCGCCTTGACGAGCTGGTTGTACGAATCGGTGAAGGCCGCGATGATGATCTTGCCTTCCGGCGACTGGCTGTAACCACCGGCGCCCGCGCCACCGGCCCAGCCGAACGCGCCACCGAACATGTTGAAGTCGGTGTTCTTGGAGCTGCCCTCAGCCGCCGCGAGCTGCACGCCGCTGCGGTTGTCGATCATGATCAGCGTGGTCGAGGCTTCGTTGGTCTTCATGCTGCCGGCCACCGCGCCCACCAGGCCGAGTGCGCCGCCAAAGCCGGC
>JANMAS010000174.1:0-3272 GCA_031359975.1 Burkholderiales bacterium | reverse complement strand
GAACTCGACTGCGGCGAGCTGCTGGCGATGGTGGCCGACGTCTGGCCCGGCGATACCACCAAGGTGTCGTTGAACGTGGCGAGCGAGCAACTCCTGCGTGACTTGATGGCTTCGCAGCCTTCGACCAACGTGATGGTCGAGGTGCCGGCGTTCATGGCCTCGGAGGAGACGAGCGTGGCGCCCCTGCTGGCGCTCAGCAAGCGGGGCAACACGCTGTTGCTCAAGGGCCGGCCGGTCAATCCGTTGCCGCGCGAAGTGTTGCCTTGCTTTCGCTATTCGATGGTCGATGCGGCCGAAGATCGGCGCACCAGCGCGGTGGCGGCGCCGGGCATCGTGCGCACGATGGAGTTTGTGCAGTCGGGTGTCACCACGGTCGAAGAGGTCGAGGCGAGCTTTCGCCGCGGCGCCAAGGCCGTGCTGGGCTGGCCGCTCGAATACGCCGATGCCATGGTGGCAAAAAAGGCCGTTCCCTCGGGCATCCGCACGGTGGTCGACCTGATGCAGAAAGTGGATCGCGAAGCGCCCATCGATCAGATCGAGGTGCTGCTCAAGGGCGATCCCACGCTGGCTTTCCGCCTGATGCGCTATATCAACTCGCCCGGGTTCGGCCTGGCGGTGGAGGTCAGCTCGTTCCGCCACGCCATCATGATGCTGGGCTATGCGCGCCTGAAACGCTGGCTGGCGCTGCTGCTGGTCACGGCCACCGATGCCGCGGCGCTGCGGCCGATGATGTTTGCCGCGGTGCGCCGCGGGCTCATCATGGAAGAGCTGGTGCGCAACCAGGGCGACGAGACGATGCGCGGCGAGTTGTTCATCTGCGGCGTCTTTTCGCTGCTCGACCGCATGCTCGGCCAGCCCTTTGCGCAGTTGTTCGAATCCATTCCCGTGCACGAGCGCGTGCGCTCCGCGCTCGTCGATCAAACCGGCGCCTACGCGCCTTACCTGGAGCTGGTGGCGGCGGTGGAGCAGGCCTCGATGTTCGATCTGCGCTCGATCTCCGAATCGCTGCTGCTGGAGCCCGCCGACGTGAACCGCGCGGTGATGCAATCGCTGGGCGTGGCACAGGATTTCAAGTAATGGCCCGGCCGCGCTTGCGCGCCGGTTGAGCCCGCCAGCGCCGCGGAATCGATCGCGGATAGGCTCTAAACTGCGCGCTCCCAGCCCGCCAGGTGACATGCCCTTGCCCGACACGAGTTCGTCCATGGCCCCGCAGCAGGCCTCCGCTTCGTCCGATGCCGAACTGCGTGCGTGGTTGGCGATCAGCCCGGCCGGTGTGCTGGGCTGGGCCGAATCGGGCCTGATCGATCGCTCCAATGAGGTGCTGGCGCAGTGGCTGGGGCCGGTGCCGCGCATCGTCGATGCCTTGCCCGAGGGCCTGCGCAGTTTGTTGGGCGTGGGCGAGGGCCCGCCTCTGGGCGGCGGCACGCGCGAGCGTTCCGGGTGGGTGATCTTGCTCGATGGCCGTCGGTTCCACATGCGCGTGCGCGTGCGGGCGGTGCCGCAGGAAGGCGGCCATCGCCGCCTGGCGGTGATCGAAGACCGCAGCGTCGAAGACGAGCGCGATCTGGCCCGCATGGAGATGGGCGCGCTGATGGACAGCGCCGAGGTCGGCGTGGCCACCTTCGATACCGCGCATGGCTGGCTCGACGGCATCGCCTCCGGCACCGGCCCGAGCGCGCGCGGGGGTTTGCAGCGCATCAGTCGCGAGGTGGTGGAGCCGGCGTCGTTGCCGGCCTACGAGCGGCTGCAGCAAGCCTTGCGCCATGGCGAACGGGCCGAAGTGCGTTATGCAGTGCGGCATCCGGAGGCCGGTCGGCGCTGGTTGCTCACGCGCGTGGAACCGGGCGCGCTGTCGGAGGGGCGGGCGGCGCTGAGCGTCGTCACACGCGATGTCACCGAACAGGAGCTGGCCGAGCGCCGCAACGAGCGGTTGCTGCGCGAGTTGCAAACCATCCTCGATGCCAGCGCCGCCGGCATCGGTTTTTTTCGCTCTGGCCGCCTGGTGCGCTGCAACCGGCGCTTCGAGAGCCTGCTCGGCTTGCCGGCCGGCGGCGCCGATGGCGTGACGCTCGACGCCCTGATCACCGCGTCCGGCGCGTCGCCCGACGTGGTGAGCCAGGCGCGGCAGATGCTGCAGACCCACGGCTCCTTCGAAGCCGACCTGCCCCTCAGCGACCGCTCCGGCGGTGCGCAGACCGGGCCGTGGATATCGCTCTCGCTGCGCCTGACGCGGCCCGATGACGACCTCGAAACCGTGGCCGTGATCACCGACATCACCACGCTCAAGCAACAGCAGGCCGCGGTGGAAGCGCTGGCCCGCGAACGCGAGCTGATGTTCGATCTGTCCGACGTGGGCATCGCCTACGAGCGCGCCGGCCGCATCAGCCGCGCCAACCAGGCGATGGCGCACCTGACGATGATCTCGCGCGACGAGTTGCAGTCGATGCCCATTGCGCGGCTGTACGAAAGCGCCGATGTGCACGCCCAGTTGCAGCCGCAGGAGCAGCGTGATCTGCAGCGCCTCGGGCGCTCTCACAACGAGCGGCGCATGCGTCGCGGCGATGGCACGCTGCTGTGGGTGCAAGCCACGCAGCGCATCGCCGATCCGGCCGATCCGGCGGCGGGCACGATCTGGTCGTTTGTCGATGTGGACGAACGGCGCCGCGCCCGCGAAGCGCTGGTGCTGCAGGCCGACCGCACCCGGGCCATCCTGGATTCGGTGCTGGTGGGCCTCGTCACCGTGGGCGACAGCGGCATCGAATGGATGAACCGCTCCGCACGTCGCATGTTCGGCGGCGAGCTGGCGGATTTTGTCGGCGAGTCGATCGCCACCGTGGCCACCTCCGAGATCGCCCATCCGCTGCGCCGCACCGATTTTGGCCTGTCGCTCGAAGACGGCCAATCGGAGGCTTTCGAGTGCCGGTTGATCGCGCGCGATGGCCGCCGTTTCTGGGTGGCGGCCAACGTGGTGGCCACCGGCCGCGAACAACAGGGCCGCCAGCTCACGTTTGCGCTGATGGATATCGATCGCCGCCGCCAGGCCGAACTCAACGTGGCCCAGGCGCGCGCATCGATGCAGCGCATCATCGAAACCGCGCCCTTGGCCATCGCCTTGTTCGATGCGCCCACGCGCACCGTTCTTCAGCTCAACCAGACGATGGCCGCCTTCGCCGGCTTGCCCGTCAATCGCATCGATGGCCAGCCGCTGGAGGCCTGGCTCGATGCCGATACGGTACACACCCTGAGCGCGAACTTCGAACACGCGCTCAAGA
>JANMAS010000144.1:0-10122 GCA_031359975.1 Burkholderiales bacterium | reverse complement strand
CAGACGATGGAAGCCAGGGCCTACGGCGTGGCGCGGGCGTATTCGCCGCTGCTGACCAACACGGTGGTCGGCTTCATCGGGCCCGAGTACCTGTACGACGGCAAGCAGATCGTGCGCGCCGGCCTGGAAGACCACTTCTGCGGCAAGCTGCTCGGCCTGCCGATGGGCTGCGACATCTGCTACACCAACCATGCCGAGGCCGACCAGAACGACATGGACGTGCTGCTCACCGTGCTGGGCGTGGCGGGTTGCAGCTTCATCATGGGCATCCCGGGTTCCGACGACGTGATGCTGAACTACCAGACCACCTCGTTCCACGACGCGCTGTACGCGCGGCGCGTGCTGGGCCTGCGGCCGGCGCCCGAGTTCGAGGCCTGGCTGGAACGTCTGGACATCTTCGAGCCGAGCGCCCATGCGCGGCTGGCGCACCACGCCGGCGGGCTGCCGCCGGCCTTCGCGCAGACGCTGCCGAGCCCGGCGCTGCGCTGAGCTGCAGTGACGATGACCAAGGATTCCGCCGTCCCGCCGGCGCCGGCCTCGTCGGTGGTCGGCAACCCGTGGAGCCTGCTGCGGCGCTTCACCCCGGCGCGCATCGGCCTTGGGCGGGCGGGCATCAGCCTGCCGACCGCCGCGCAGCTCGACTTTCAACTGGCGCATGCGCAGGCGCGCGATGCGGTGCATCGTCCGCTAGACGTTCAGGCCTTGTGCGACGACATCGAAGCGCTGGGCCTGGCCACCGTGCCGCTGCACAGCGCAGCCACCTCGCGCGCGATGTATCTTCAACGCCCCGATCTCGGGCGCCAGCTCGGCAGCGCGTCACGCACACAGCTCGAAGCGCTGCGCACGCAGCGCGTCGCGCAGGGCGTCACCTCGCACGACATCGCCTTCGCGGTGGTCGATGGCCTGTCGGCGCTGGCGGTGCAGCGGCATGCGGCGCCGCTCATCGCCGCCGTGCTGGCCGTCAGGGCCTCATCCACCTGGACAAGGGCGCCCGTGGCTGTCGTCGAACAAGGCCGGGTTGCGATCGGCGATGAGATCGGATCGCTGCTGGACAGCCGCATCGTCGTGGTGCTGATCGGCGAACGGCCGGGCCTGAGCTCGCCCGACAGCCTGGGCCTGTACCTCACCTGGGCCCCGCGCGCGGGGCGCACCGATGCCGAGCGCAACTGCATTTCGAACGTGCGCCCCGAAGGCCTGGGCTATCGCGACGCGGCGGCCAGGCTGGTCTACCTGCTCGAACAGGCCTTGAGCCGCAAACTCACCGGCATCGGGCTGAAGGATGAAAGCGGCGCGGCGAGCGCCACGCTCACGACTCAACCGAACTTTCTTCTCGGCGAGTCATGAGCCTCGGCCCGCAGGGCCGGCCCAAGGGCGGATTCCGGAAACCAAGTCAGGCGCCTAACATGCGCCACCGCATCGATCGAGTCGCGGCTGAGGCTGGTCAGGCCGGCCGGCCTCGACCTCCCTACAAGGCCCCCAGGAGTTTTCAAGCATGACCTCGACCCCTCGTTTCCCAGGCATAGCCGCGCTGGCGCTCTCCCTGTTTCTGGCGGCTGGTGCCAGCTTCGCCGCAGACACCACGACCGCCAAGAACATCGTCTCCATCGTCAACACCCCGGGGCCAGGCGGCTTCCTGGGCACCAACGGCTTCGACGTCTTCACCGACCAGGCCGTGGCCGCGCGCTTCACCGTGCCGGCCGATGGCGACATGCGCCTGGCCCGCGTCGGCCTCTGGCTGATGAACAACAGCGATACGCTGCAGAAGAAGCTGCGTGTGATGGTGCAGACCGACGCGCTGGACGAAGGCGGCTCGGAGACGCTGCCCAGCGGCCAGGTGCTGGAGCAATGGACGGCCAGGGTGGCCACATTCGGCTGGGACCCGGTCGAGCAGTTCTTCGTCACCGAATCCGGCCCCCTGCTGAAAGCCGGCCGCTCCTACTGGGTGGTGGCCGCATCGCAGTCGCCAGCGTTCGTCAATCCAGTCTGGACGTTTGCCCGCCGCGGCCTGATGGTCACCACCACCACCTTCAATGGCGCCTGGCAAACCGCCGGCAGCGGCGGCGCGTTGACGCTGCAGGTGGACGCTCGTCCGGTCGCTGCCCAGTGAACGTCGCATCGGCGAGGTGCAGCCTCGCCCAGCGGCACTGACGGTCGCTGCGTGTCCCCCCAAGTTTGTCGGGGATACGCTGCGATCCGTTGGGCATCGGTTGGTGAACCACCGGCCCATCATTTCTAGAGTGCGCCATGCGGCCGAACCGGTCGCCAAGGAGCACTCGCATGAATCCCCACCCTTTGAAGACTCAGCCCCGGCCCCTGACGTGCCTGGCCGCGATCAAACGCCCGCTCTTCGGGATGACCCTGGCACTGGCATCCGCGCTGGCGCCGGCGGCACCGTCCAGCTACTGGAAGCTCGAACTGCTGCATTCCTTCGACGATGGGCCCGGTGGCCGCAGCCCGAACGGCGGGCTGGTCGAAAGCCCAGCCGGCGTCTTCTGGGGCACCACCGCGTACGGCGGCGCCGATGACGGCAACGGCACGGTGTTCAAGTTCACGGTCGGTAGCGGCCTGCAGGTGATGCACACCTTCCATGAAGAGAACACCCTGGGTGCCCGACCCGCGGCCGGCCTGTTGGCCGTGGACTCGGGCTCGATGTTCTACGGCACCACGGCCGAAGGCGGTGACGAAGACATGGGCACCGTGTTCAGGATCTCGTCGCAAGGCCAGTTCGCGATGATGCATGCGATGACCGGCCTCGATGGCCATGCGCCCAACGCACCGTTGACCCTTGGCGCGGACGGCCAGTTCTACGGCAGCAACCTCTTTGGCGGCGCCAGCGGATTGGGCACGCTGTTCCGCATGAATTCGTCTGGGGCGTTCAGCGTGCTGCATGCCTTCAAGCCGATGCGGCAGGGCAACGACGGCGCCAACCCGCAGAGCCGGCTGGTGCAACACAGAAACGGCTTCCTGTACGGCAGCACGCTGGGCGGCGCCTTCAGCAACGGTTCGCTCTACAAGATCCACCCTTCAGGTGCGTTCACCGTGCTGCACTCGTTCCAGGGGCTGCTCAACGCCAACGGTTGCGAGCCACGAACCGGCCTCACCGTGGGTTCCGATGGCGATCTGGTCGGCACCAACACCTGGTGCGGCAGCCTCAACGACGGCACCCTGTTCACGCTCACACCCGAAGGCAGTGTGAGCCTGATGCACACCTTCGACGCCTTGCCGCAAGGCTCGCAGCCCGACGGCGAACTGATTCAACGCGCCGACGGGCGCTTCTATGGCAGCGCCAGCGGCGGTGCCGATGGCTGCGGCAGCCTCTTCTCCCAGGGCGTCGGGCCGCGTGGCAGCTTCAAGCGGCTGGCAGTCTTTCCGGCGGATCGCAGCAAGGGTTGCAGGCCGGTGGGCGCGCTGACGAATGCCGCCGACGGTGCGCTTTATGGCATCACCGAGATCGGCGGTGCCTTCGACAAGGGCGCACTCTTCCGGCTGCGCAAGGTGAACAACCTGCCTGCCGAATAGCGTGGCGCGGAACTCCCGCGGCGTGCGGGCCGTCGTGTGGAGCGATCCGTTGGTGATCCGTTGGTTCAGGTGATTGGCGGTGAGGCATTCTTGTCCTCACTGCTTTCGGTCCTCATCACCCCCCAAGGAGCCCACCATGCCGAACCGACCCTTGAACCTGCGCCCCACACCCGCGCTGCTGGCTGCCGCCTTCGCCGCCTTGCCGCTGCTGGCCCTGGCCACACCACCGATCGATCAGGTGGGCCGTCTGGCGTACAGCTGCGCCGGCACATCCAGCAACAACGGCATGCCGGTGGCCAATATCGAGCTGTCGTCGCTGTTCGATCCGGCCGACTCGATCTGCAAGGAAGACTTTGCGCCGGCCACCGGCCTGGTGAAGGCCAAGGCGAATCATGCGGTGAGCGGCGCCAGCAGCGGTGTCGCGCAGGCCTTGCCGGGTGGCCGACTGCGGGTGCGCACCAGCAACAGCAACACCAACAACGGCGAGTCCGGCGGCGCGATCGCCGGCTTCACCGATGTGCTGGTGATCGATGCACCCGGCCAGACCGGAACATCCGGCATCCTGTACTACCGCATGAAGGTCAAGGGCACGCTCGAGACTCACGGGCCGTCGGGCATCACGGTGCTGCGCATCCTCCCGCTCGTGCCGCACCTGACCACCATGTGGGTCGACTGGCAAGCGCAAACCGATTGGTTCACACCCAACGCGACGATCACCATCGACGAGACGGTGGTGGTGGCGGCGCACTTCGTCTTCGGCCAGCCGATGAACCTGACGACCGTGGCCTGGGCCCACTCCGGCGGCGGCAACACCCAGGGCACGGTGGCCTTCGATGCCCCGGATTCGCTGCGCCTGAAGGGGGTGGATCACGTCACCACCTACTTCGGCGTGCCGGTGAGCAACTACACGCTCAGCTCGCAGTCCGGGCTGCCTTGGTGACGGCCGGGGCAGGCCTCAGGCGCACGCAAGCGGTGAGCTGAAACGCCGCCGCCGTGCGCTCTTGCCCGCAGGCATGGATCTTCAGTTTGCCCGTCATGTTGCCTCCTCCGGGGGCAGTTCAATTTCATATGCCTGGGCGATGCGGGCGACCAACTCGGCGACGGAGACATTGCCAAGCCGCAGCGCTTTCGGGTCGATGGTCGTGTCGGCGCCGACGGCAACAAGGAACCGTGCCATGTCGTCGCCGATCTTCCTGTCGAGCGGAATGCGTGTGGCGGGCGCCAGCAGTTGCGACAGGCGGAGCACATCGTTGAGGTGTTTGTGCACGTCCTTGGCATCCACCTTGGCGCCCTGCTCTTTGCGCGCAGTCAGCTCCAGCCACGCGATGGCCTTGAGCGGGATCAGACGGTCTTCGCCGACCCAGGGCAGCCCATTGACTTCGCGGCGCCCTGCCATGATGAATGCGTAATAGACCTCGTCCAACAAGATGGCGGACAAACTGGAGACGGCTTCGTCCAGTGGTATCGGCGTGAGCTGACTGCCTTCGGCCGGTCGCAAACCATCGGGCGCTCTCGCGAACAGTTCGACCATCGCGGGGTAGCGGTCATCGGCGGGCTTCTGAAATCGATAGAACCCGGAAAATGTTCAACCCTCTCACCACGGAAGTTGCCCTTTCAGTTCATCCAGCGCGAGCTGGATTCGGTCGTCGGCGTTTGCTTGCAGGCTGAGCGTCAGCGATAGAGGGTCCACCGTGGTGGCGTCTGGCACCAACGCCGGGCTGTAACTCCAAATCTGCCTTTCTTGTGCGCCCGCTTCGGGCTCAGGCAACTCTCGAACGCCGGCATCCGTCGCAGCCTTCCATTCGGCAGCGGTCATCGCATACACCGGCCATTTCGGCTCGGTCAGCATCGAGTGGCGCGCGAGTGCGCTCAGACCCGCGATGCGGCCGGGACGATGTGCGACGACCCCATGGGCCGCCACCCAGACCGTGCGCCTGACCGGCGTTCGCAGTGCGGGCTTCGCACGCTCCCAGGCCTGCTTCGGCGGGAGTTCCATGCGCAGCCAGCGCGAACGACCGACCGTGTATGCCGTCGCCAACCCGGCCCCAGTCAGCTCTTTGACCACACGCGACAGCGTCATGGCCGTGTAGCCAAGGGCAACGGCCACCTTGGAAGGTTGCCAATCCGCTTGCCACGGCTGGCGAAGCAGAGCCGTGATAAGCATGGCTTGCGCGGACGGGCTCAGCACCGCTTCCGCAGCCGGAGCGCGCTGCCGAAAATACTCACGCAGGTCCAGACCCAGGTCCGGCAGATAGAGTTGGTTACCCGGCACGATGAACGGGACTTTTTGCTCGATCAAGCGCCGACGTTCGTAGGAGGCCAAGGAGTCGGTCACGTAGACCGCTGGCTGGCCTGCGAACGCCCTCACCTTGTCCAGCCAGGTGCGGACCTCACTGAGCGACTGCTGGTGTTCAGCACGCCCAATCGCCAGCACAACGGTATGTCCCAGCAGTTCCAGTTCGCCGAACTGAAACGCGTCTCTCAGGAAGTACGGCAGCTCGCTTGCGCGGGTCCACGGCTTCACATCTGGCGTGGAAATACCAAGAACTTCATGAAGGTGGCGTCGAACGGCGGTAGCGATGGGAAGCAAGATGGGCCCAATGAAGTAACCTGATTTTGGCACGATAACACATATGATGTTATCGTGCAAATCAATGTTATTACCTGGGCAAAAAGCTGGCCACCTCATTCTCTGTGAGTCGATTTACTCCCACTCGATCGTCGCCGGCGGCTTGCTGCTCACGTCATACGTCACGCGGTTGATGCCGCGCACCTCGTTGATGATGCGGCTCGACACCTTCTTCAACAAGCCGTAGGGCAGCTCGGCCCAATCGGCGGTCATGAAATCGCTGGTTTGCACCGCGCGCAGGGCCACCACGTAGTCGTAGGTGCGGCCATCGCCCATCACGCCGACGCTCTTCACCGGCAGAAAGACGGCAAAGGCCTGGCTGGTGAGCTCGTACCAGTTCTTCCCGGTGGCATCGTCTTGGTACGCACGCAACTCCTCGATGAAGATCGCGTCGGCCTGGCGCAGCAGATCGGCAAATTCGACCTTCACTTCGCCGAGGATGCGCACCCCCAGGCCCGGGCCAGGGAATGGGTGGCGGTAGACCATCTCCGGCGGCAGGCCGAGCGCCACGCCAAGCTCGCGCACTTCATCCTTGAAGAGGTCGTGCAGCGGCTCCAGCAGCTTCAAGCCCAGGGTTTCAGGCAGGCCACCCACGTTGTGGTGGCTCTTGATGGTGGTCGCCTTCTTCGTCTTGGCGCCGCCGGATTCGATGACATCCGGGTAGATCGTGCCTTGCGCCAGCCACTTCGCGGAATTCAGCTTCGCCGCTTCGCGCTGGAACACCTCGACAAACTCGCGGCCGATGATCTTGCGTTTGGCTTCGGGATCGCTCACCCCGCGCAGGTGCCCGAGAAACTGCGCACTGGCGTCGACGTGAATCACCTTGGCCTGCAGCCTGCCGGCAAACATGTCCATCACCATCGCGCCTTCGTTCAGGCGCAGCAGGCCATGATCGACAAACACGCAGGTGAGCTGGTCGCCGATGGCACGGTGGATCAGGGCTGCCGTCACGCTTGAATCGACGCCGCCCGACAATCCCAGGATCACCTCTTCGCGCCCCACTTGCTCGCGGATCTTCGCCACCGCCTCGGCGATGTGATCGTGCATCACCCAATCGGGCTGGGCACCGGCGATCTGCAGCACAAAGCGTTCGAGCAGCGCCCGGCCTTGCACCGTGTGGGTGACCTCGGGGTGAAACTGCACGCCGTAATAGCCGCGCGATTCGTCGGCCATGCCGGCGATGGGGCAGCTCGGCGTGGAGGCCATCAGCTTGAAGCCCGCAGGCAGCGCGGTGACCTTGTCGCCATGGCTCATCCACACCTTGAGCATGCCGTGGCCTTCGGGTGTCGAGAAATCCTCTATGCCCTTCAGCAGCGCCGTGTGGCCATGCGCGCGCACCTCGGCGTAACCAAACTCGCGGTGCGCACTCGCCTCGACCTGCCCGCCCTGCTGCACCGCCATCGTGAACATGCCGTAGCAGATGCCGAGCACCGGCACGCCCATATCCCACACCGCCTGCGGCGCACGCAGGTCGTGCTCTTCGTACGTGCTGGCGTGGCTGCCGCTGAGGATGATCGCCTTCGGCGCAAAGGCGCGAACGAAGGCATCGCTCACGTCGTTCGGGTGGATCTCGCAGTACACATGCGCCTCGCGCACGCGGCGGGCGATGAGCTGGGTCACCTGGGAGCCGAAGTCGAGGATGAGGATCTTGTCGTGCATGGATGGGTGCCCTTGGCGGTGGGCAAGGCTTCAGGAGACGGATTCGGCCGACGCGGCGGCGGCTGGCGGCACGCTGGCGGCGATACGGCTGCGGCGGCGAAAGTGCCACAGCGCCACCAGCATGGCGCTGGCCTGCAGCATGGCGCAGAAGTAGTACGGGGCGCCGATGCGCCAGTCGCCCTGCGGCAGGTGCGATACAACGCCCAGCAGCCCGGCACCGATCACCGGCGCCACCACCGCCATCATGCTTTGCAGCGAGGCCACGGCACCCATCGTCTGCCCCTGGCTGCGCGGGTCGGCGGCGTTGGAGATGATGCCCTGCAAGGCGGCACCCACCGCAAAACCAAACACGTTGACGGCGATCACCGCATACATCATCCAGCCCTGGCTGGCCAGGCCCCAGCCGATGTAGGAAAGCGCCGAAGACACCAGCCCGATCACCGCCAGCCGCTCGGCGCCGAAGCCCTTGAGCATGTATTTGAGCAAGCCGCCCTGCACGATGGCCGACATCACGCCCACCGCAAACAGCGACCAGCCGTTTTCCTTGGGGCCCCAGCCGAACTTGAAGCTGCCGTACAGCACCCACACCGAATGCAAGATGAACTGCGTCATCGCGGTGAGCGCAATCACACCCACCAGCGGGCCCACGCCTTTCAGCCTTGCGAGGCCCTTCAACGCCGCGATCGGGTTGGCCTTGCGCCAATCAAACGGCGTGCGCCGATCCGGCGGCAATGATTCGGGAAGCACGAAATAGCCGTACAGGCCGTTCAGCAAGGCCAGGCAGCCGGCCACATAAAACGGCAGTTGCAAGTCGATCGCGCCCAGGATGCCGCCGATCACCGGGCCCAGGATGAAGCCCACGCCAAACATGGCGCCGAGCAGGCCAAAGCGGCGGGAGCGGTCTTCGGGCGGCGTGATGTCGGCCACGTAGGCATTGGCCACGGCGCCGTTGGCCATCAAGGCACCGCCCACCAGCCGGATCGCGATCAGCATCCACAGCTGCGTGGCCATCGCGGTGGCAAAGAAGTTCAGCGCCAGCCCGGTAAAGCCGATCAGCAGCACCGGGCGCCGGCCAAATCGATCCGACAGCGCACCCAGGATCGGCGAGCCGATGAAATTGGCAAAGCCGAAGGCAAACGCCACCGCGCCGTACCAGAGCGCCTGATCCGCCTGGCTGCCCGTGAAGGTGCCCACCAGCGCCGGCAACACGGGCAGGATGAGGCCGATCGAGATCATGTCGATCAGCACGGTGGCCAGGATGAACGGCATCGCGGCAACGCGACCGGGTTTGATGGTTATCGACAAGACAGATCAGGCCCAGGTGTTCGAACGGGTGTCAGGTGCCTAACGCTCATAAGGCAAGCTCCGTGCTTCGCACTTCGCCTTTCGGGCGGCCGGGCAGGCTCATTCCATGCGGTAGTTCGGCGCTTCCTTCGTGATCTGCACGTCGTGCACATGGCTCTCGCGGATGCCTGACGAGGTGATCTCGACAAACTCGGCCTTGCTGCGCATCTCCTCGATCGAGGCGCAGCCGCAGTAGTGCATCGAGGCGCGCAAGCCGCCGGCCATCTGGAAGATGATGGCTACCACCGAGCCTTTGGAGGGCACCTGGCCTTCGATGCCTTCGGGCACCAGCTTGGTGGAGGTGGCATTGGCGGAGCCGGACTCCTGGAAGTAGCGATCTGCCGAGCCCTGCTGCATCGCGCCGATGGAGCCCATGCCGCGATAACTCTTGTAGCTGCGGCCTTGATAGAGGATCACCTCGCCGGGTGCCTCTTCGGTGCCGGCAAAGGCACCGCCCATCATCACCGCATCGGCGCCGGCCGCGATGGCCTTGGCCAGATCGCCGGAGTAGCGCACGCCGCCATCGGCGATCATCGGCACACCGGTACCTTTGAGCGCGGTAGCCACCGCGTCGATCGCCATGATCTGCGGCACGCCCACACCGGTGACGATGCGCGTGGTGCAGATCGAGCCTGGTCCGATACCCACCTTCACCGCATCAGCGCCGGCCTCGACGAGTGCGATGGCGGCGGCGCCGGTGGCGATGTTGCCGCCGATCACGTCCACCTGCGGGTAGTTCTTTTTCACCCAGCGCACACGATCCACCACGCCGGCGCTGTGGCCGTGCGCGGTATCCACCAAGAGCGCATCCACGCCGGCCCGCACCAGCAGCTCGACCCGCTCTTCGGTGCCCTCACCCACGCCCACCGCGGCGCCCACCCGCAGCTTGCCCTGCGCATCGCGCGCGGCGGCCGGGAAGTTGGTCTGCTTGGTGATGTCTTTCACCGTCATCAGGCCACGCAGCTCGAAAT
>JANMAS010000127.1:0-3510 GCA_031359975.1 Burkholderiales bacterium | reverse complement strand
GGCCGAGGGCGCCATCGCGGCCAGCAGGCTGGCCACCAGCGTCGCCAGTGCCGGGTCGCGCCGGGTCAGGTCGGTCATCCAGCCTTCGCGCGCCCGCCCTTGCAGATCCAGTGCCTCGTCGAGCAGCGCCGCCACATGGTGTGCCTCGATGGGGTCGAGCAGGCTGAGCAGCATGGAGCAGAGCCCGGCTCAATGCTCCTGCATCAGCTGATGCAGGAAAGCACGCGCCTTTTCCCACTCGCGCTCCACGGTGCGGGTGGAGGTGCTGCGGATCTCGGCCACTTCGCGTATCGACAAGCCGGCGAAGTAGCGCATCTCCACCAGGCGGTGGTAATCGGGCGCCACCCGCTCCAGTGCATCGAGCGCGGCGTCCATCGCGAGCAGGCGTTCGTCGTCGAGCGCGGGTTCGCTTTCAACGCCGGTGGTGAGGGTGATGATCGCAAAATCGCCGCCTCGCTTGGCGGCCTGCTGCGAGCGGACATGGTCGATCACCACGCTGCGCATCACGCGCCCCACATAGCAGAAGAAGGCCGGCCGATCGGCGGCGCGCAGGTGGCCGCGCTCGGTCAGCAGCAGGAAACTCTCGTGCACCAGCGCGGTGGTGTCGAGATCCATCAAGCCGCTGCTGCCGCGCAGCCTGCTGTGGGCCAGGCGCTTGAGCTCGGCATACACCTGTTCGAAGAGCGGGCCGGTCGCGTGGGCGGAGCCGGCGTGCACTGAGGCCAAGTTCTCACTCAGGTCGGACATGGTGGCTCTCGGGTCGGGTTTTGCTCGTCGCCGCGGTGCGGCTCGACGTGGGCCAGGGGATGGTATGAGCAGGTCTCGCGGGGAACCCATCCCTAATCCGGATCTTGCGCCCGCAAGCGCCGGGTTGACCACCCGTGTGCGGCCGCTATACTAAGCCTTATGGCTAACCAATCCGTTGTGCCTGCGGACGTGTTCTACGCCCTGGCCGATCCCACCCGCTGCGCCATCGTGAGCGTGCTCGGGCGCGGGCCGGAGTCGGTTTCGACGCTGGCTGCGCCCTTTGCGATGGCCTTGCCATCGTTCATGAAGCATCTGGGCGTGCTGGAGCGCAGCGGTGTGATCCGATCGAGCAAGCTGGGGCGCGTGCGCACCTGCGAACTGGTGCCCAAGACACTTTCACAGGCCGAGCGGTGGATAGCCCAGCAGCGTGCGACATGGGAAGCGCGCACCGATCGCATGGCCGCCTTCGTCGAAAACCTTCATCAGGAGGAAACATCCCGTGCCAAACCCAACCCCCGTCAGCGCTGATGCGCAGGATCTCGTCATCTCGCGCCTGTTGCGCGCTCCGCGGGCCACGCTGTGGCGCGCCTGGACCGACCCGACCCTGCTGAAGGAATGGTGGTGCCCGAAACCCTGGACCACCGAGGTTCGTGCCTTCGACCTGCGCCCGGGCGGCGCGTTTCACACCTTCATGCAGGGCCCGGACGGCGGCACCAGCGACAACCCGGGTTGCTTTCTCGAGATCATCCCGCGGGAGCGCATCGTGATGACGTCGAGCTTGACGGCCGGTTGGCGGCCGGGAACGCCCTGGCTGGCAATGACGGCGGTCATCGAGATGGCCGACGAGGCCGACGGCACGCGCTACGTGGCCACCGTGATGCACCCGGACAAAGCCACCCGGGACCGCCACGAGGAGATGGGGTTTTTCGATGGGTGGAACACCTGCATCACCCAGCTGGAGGCGTTTGCGCAGCAGTTGGGCTGAGCAAACCTGCGGCAATAACCGCCAGCCAGCCAGCCGCTCAGGCCTGGGCTTGCGCCACCGGCGCGCCGGCCAGCATCTGGCCCGACGTTTGCGTGGCCGCCAGGTGGTCGATGCCGGCCAGAGTGGCCAGCGTGACGATCAGCGCGAAAGCAAAGGCGGCGACTTGCGAAACTTGGCGGCCGGTGGTTTGCTGGGTGTTCATGGTGGTTCCTTGGGTGGGGAGCGGGTTGCGTTGGATTGAACTGTAGGCATCCGCGCACCGCCTTCCCAGCGCTTTGCGACAGGCTGCGCGCCAGGCGGCGCGAACGGCATCTGGCGGCGACGAAGCCCGCGCAGCCCAGGTGCCAGGTCACACCGATTCGGTCAGTCTTGGCCTTCGTCGCTGCCGCAGCCGCCGGCCACGATCAAGACAACAACTCAAAAGCCGCCAGGCTGAGCGCCGATCGCCCCTCCAGGCTGTGCTCAGCCACCGCCTCCCCCAGCGCAGCCGAGTGCTTGAAGCCGTGGCCGGAACAGGCCGAGACGACGACGGCCTGCGGCACCGCCCGCGCACGCGTGACGACAAAGCGGGATTGCGGCGCCACCGTGTACACACAAGCCGCCGCGTGGCGCACCTGCGCGCTCAGGCCACGAAAGCGCCCTTGCACGTGATTCGCATGCACCTGTGCGGCTTCTTCGGCGCTCACGTCGCGCGACATCTCGTCGGGCGTGCATTCGGTGTCGTACTGCTCGGCACCCACCTTCACGCCGCCCTGCCCTGGCGCGATCGGAAAGCCGTACGAGACATCCGCTGCGGTCGGGCCATGCGACCAGATGAACACAGGAAAGCGCGCGGCCTGGTAGATCGATTCGTCTTCCGGCTCAAACCAGAACAGCGTTTGCCGATGGGCCTTGAGCGTGCCGGCGAAAGGCGGCCCCATGAGGCCGGGCAGCCAGGCGCCGGCACACACCACGGCCTGCGCCGCCTGATAGGTGGCACTAGCGGTGCGTACCGTCACGCTGTGGCCAGCGTCGCTGATCGTCTGTGCCGGTTCGTCCATCTGCAGTTGAGCGCCCGAGCGCCGCGCCAGACCCAGCTGTGCCGCCACGCAGGCCTCAGGCCGCAAGTAGCCTGATTCGGGTTCGAAGTAGATGCGCTCGTCGCCGCGCGTGAGGAAGGCGGGAAAGCGATCGCGCAGCGCTTGCGGGCTGAGCTCCTCGTGGGCGATGCCGTGCGCGCGCGCGACGGCGAGGGTCTGGCCGACAAAATCGCGCTGGCCGTGCATCGAACTGCGGCCATCGCTGGGGCCGATCACCAGCCCTCCGGTCTGCACGAGGAGTGACTCGCCCGTCGCAGCCTCGATTTCGCGCCAGATCTGGTGCGATCGCATCACCAGCGGCACATATTCCGGCCCCTCGCCCACCGCCAGACGCGTGATGCGGGTGTGGCCGTGGCTGGAGCCTTGATCGTGCGGCGGAGAAAAGCGATCCAGGCCGAGCACGCGCGCACCCCGCCGAGCCAGTTGCCACGCCGCGGCACTGCCCACGGCGCCGAGGCCGATCACGATGACATCGAAATGAGTGGTCATGTCAGTTGCTCCACCGCGCTTGTGGCGAGCCGCGACGCATCGAACTTGGGTTTAGTCTTGGGGGCGCGCGTGGAGCGTGCCAAGGGCGCTGGGTGCCCGACTCCGCTCATGTCCCCCCTCGTCCGCCGGCGGCCCCCCCCGCCACCATTAATTCGCAGCGCAGAGCGCCCCCCCCGCCCGATATTGCACCCAGGTGGCTGTTAAAACCCC
>JANMAS010000488.1:0-2149 GCA_031359975.1 Burkholderiales bacterium | reverse complement strand
TCATGGCCCACGCCCGATGTCTCGGCCGAAGCGCCGGTCGCCATCACATAGTGCAACGATACGATGGCCGTGGTGGGGAAGTACACGTGGTCCAGCTGCACGCCAGGCTCGTAGAGCATCTCGCCCAACAACATGGGTACCAGTTCCAGGTGCTCGGCCAAAGGCTCGAATGTCGCCGAAGGCAGCGCGGCGAGCAGGTGGTTTTGAGCGGGGCTGTGCAACGGTGCCATCATGGCCTGATCTAGCGCGCCGAACCCATCGCCGTGACTTCAACGCCAATGCCGCGATAGCCGGTGAAGCGACACGCCTCGTTGAACATCGGTTCACCACTCACCCGAAACTGTTGCTCCGAGCCGTCGGAGTTGACACGGCTGAAGGCAAAGTCGAGGAAGGGCTCGCGGCCTGCAATCTTCGCCTGGAGCAGCGCCCGCTCCGTCTCGTTCCAGCCGGTGGCGCCGCCACTCTGGGCATCGCCCAGGAATGCCGGCATGCCGATCCCCACCAGCTCCAGGGCCGGCCCAGACACTTGGGTGAAGGCGCCGGTCTCGTTTTGTTCCCAATACCAATCGGAGGCCAATTCGGTGAGGCGGCGAAAGCGAAGCTCACTGTCGCGCAGCTCGGCGGTGCGGTCACGCACCGCGCGTTCCAGCGCCTCGTTGTAGGCCGCGAGCCGCTTGTACAGGAGCCGTACTTCCAGCATGTTGTGGATGCGCGTCTTCACTTCGATCAGGTCGAACGGCTTGCTGATGAAATCTTTCGCGCCGGCCTGCAAGGCACGCAGTTTGTGGCCGGGTTGTGCGGTGAGCACGATGACGGGCAGGTAGCTGTCGGCACCGCTGGCGGTGAGGCTTGCCATCACCTCGAAGCCATCCATGGCGGGCATCTGCAGATCGAGCAGGATCAGGTCGTAGCGGTGCTTGAGGTGCAGCGCGCACACTTCCTGCGGGCGCATGGTGGATGCCACGTTGGCATAGCCGGCATCCCCCAGCAAACGCTGAAGGAGCTTCACGTTGGCCTCCTGATCATCGACGATCAGGATGCTGGCGTTGAGGATGTCGTTTGAGCTCAGCATCATCCAGTCTCCTCGGCGTTGTCTTGGCGTAATCCGGTCTTCGAGCGTTTCAGGGCGTCATTCACGGTGTGCATGAACTCGGCCACCTTGATCGGCTTGGTGAGATAGCGAAAGAAGCCAGCTTCCAGGCCTTTTTCGATATCGCGCGGCATGGCGTTGGCGCTGAGCGCGATCACCGGGATGGCAGCGGTGTCGGGGTCATCGGCCAGGATCTTCAGCGCGATGAGCCCGCTGATGCCGGGCAGATTGATATCCATCAGGATGACATCGGGCCTGGAAATCCGCGCGATCTCGATCCCGCTGTTGCCATCGCGGGCGCTGAGCAGGCGGATATCGGTGCGGCGCGCGACCAGCTTCTCGATCAGCATCAGGTTGGCCGGGTTGTCCTCGACACACAGCAGCGTGTAGACCGGGATGTCGCCATGAGGCCGGGGCAGCGCGGTCACTGCGGATTCGATGCTGTCGGCGGGCATGTCCAGCGGCGCGGTGGCATTCAGCTCGATCCAGAACACACTGCCCACGCCGACGATGCTTTCGGCGCCGATCTCGCCGCCCATCAATTCGACCAGGCGCTTGCACACGACCAGGCCGATACCCGTGCCCTCCTCGATGCCCATCTCCTGCCCGAGCCGGTTGAACGGCTGGAAGAGCTGCGCCAGCTTGGCCGCGGACAAGCCTTCGCCGGTGTCGCGAAAACTGATGCGCGTGCGCAGCGCGCTACGCTCGCTGCAAATCACCTCCACCAGGCCGCCAACCCGGTTGTACTTGATCGCGTTGGACAGCAGGTTGACGAAGATCTGCTTCACCCGCGTGCGATCGGCCTTGACAAACAGCGCGCCGCCCGAGGCCGGAAACTTCAATCGAATACCGCTCTTGTTTGCCTGCGGCTCGATCATCGCGTGGCAATCGTTGAGCACCTCCGCCACCGATATGCACTCCTGCGACAGCGACACCTTGCCCGATTCGATCACCGAGAGATCGAGGATTTCATTGATCAGCTCCAGCAGGTACCAGCCGGCCTGGAGGATCTGGTCGATGCTCTCCTTCTGGCTGGGTGTGGGCGGCGGTTTACCCGAT
>JANMAS010000055.1:0-1640 GCA_031359975.1 Burkholderiales bacterium | reverse complement strand
CCTCCGGAAAGACGATGAGGCGTGCCCCGGCGGCCGCCGCCTCGTCGACGGCGGCAACGGCCTTGGCCAGCGTGGCGGCGCGGTCCAGAAACACCGGCGCCTGCTGGATGATGGCGATGCGGCTCATTGGACTGCCCGGCGCGCTCATGGCTCACACCTGCCCCGCCAGGATCCACTTGTCGCCGGCCGCGACGCCGTCGCGCAGCATGGTCAGCGTGCCGTCCAGCCGCGTGCCGCGCACGGTGCCGCTCCAGCGCAGCTTGCCGTACTGGGCGCTTTCGGTTTCGACCTCGAAGGCGATTTCGCCGTTGGAGGCGGTGGCGGTGTAGGCGCCGTCGCCGTAGCCGTAGCGGTCGCAGGCGCTCGAGCGGAAGCGGCCGCCTTCGAAGATCAGCGTGTCGGCGTCACCCGCGGTCTTGCCGCATTCGAGCACGATGCCGTCGAAGCGCCGGCCGTCGAGGGTGGTGGATTGCGAGGGAAGCTTGGAAACTGCGGTCATGATGGACTCCTGTCGGTGGCTGGGGTGAAAGTTCCCGCCGTGAAGCGGTGACCTCAATGTGCCCAAAGCCCGTTGGAGCCTGCGTTGGTATGCGCGTTGGTCGGTGCCGCCCGACCCGTCAAAGCGCTGACCCGTCAGATCAACGCCGCGAACTCCGTCTGCAGCTTCGTCTGCGGCGCCTGCCAGGCTCCGATCCAGGCGGCGAAGTCCGCGCCCGGCATGGGCTTGGCCATGAAGTAGCCCTGCGCTTCGTCGCATTGCATCGCGCGCAGGATGGCAAACGCCTGCGCGGTCTCGACGCCCTCGGCCGTGACCGTCAATCCCAAGTTGTGCGCCAGGTCGATGGTGGAACGCACGATCTTCATGTCGGCGCGGTCGCGCTCCATCGACATCACGAAACTCTTGTCGATCTTCAACTCGTGCAGCGGCATCTGCTTCAGGTAGGCCAGCGACGAGTAGCCGGTGCCGAAGTCGTCGATCGACAGGCGCAGGCCCATGCCGTGCAGCCGCTTCAAGGTCTGCAGCGCGCGCTGCGGGTCGTCCATGATCGCGCTTTCGGTGATCTCCAGGCACAGCGCGTGCGGGTCGACCGACTCGCGCGCGAGCAGCTTTTCCAGCTTGGCGGGCAGGTCCTGGTCGAGCAGGTCGCGGGTGGACAGGTTGACCGACAGCTTGATTTCGATGCCGTGCGCGCGCAGCTCGCGCCAATGGCTCGCGCACTGCTGGATCATCCAGCCGGTGATGACGCGGATGAAGCCGGTCTGCTCGGCAAACGGGATGAAGCGCATCGGCGCCACCATGCCGCGCTGCGGGTGCTGCCAGCGCACCAGCGCCTCGGCACCGATCACGCGGCCGGTGGCCAGCTGCACCTTGGGTTGCAGGAACAGGCGCAACTGGTCGTGGTCGACCGCGGTGCGCAGCTCGCTCAGCAGCGACAGCGATTCCTCGCTCGCCGAGTCCATCGCCGGGTCGTACACCACCACGCCGGCCTGCTTGGCCTTGGCGGCGTACATCGCCACTTCGGCGCGACCCATCAGCATGTCGACGTCGCCGGCATGGGCGGGGAAGGCTGCCACGCCGATGCCGGCACCCACGTCCACCGTGTGGTCGTCCAAGGTGAACGGCAGCTCCAGCGCCTGCA
>JANMAS010000484.1:0-5633 GCA_031359975.1 Burkholderiales bacterium | reverse complement strand
CGGTGCACTGGGGCACTTTCAGCCTGGCGCTGCATGCCTGGGACCAACCCGCCGAAACCCTGCTCGAACGCGCGCCGCAGCTCGGCGTGCAACTGGTGATGCCGCAGCTCGGCGAAGCGGTGGAACCGGCGCACGCGCCGGTTGTGCAGCCCTGGTGGCGCGCCGTGGATGCGCGGCCGCCGGCGGCCAGCGATAGGCAGGCACCTGCGATGACCTTGCCCAGATCGATGCCCTGGCCGATCGACTGACGCACCCCGGGGCAGCCGCGCATCCTTCGAAAAAAGGATGACAACCTCGAACGTCGCGCGGTAAAAACCAGTCGACAAGCCCAGGCACCACCGGCCATCGGGCAACACCCGGAGACATCCCGATGAGCAATCTGGCATTGACCACCGACGGCCGCGAACTGGCCAAGGTCGAATCGGGGCTGCGCCGCTACCTGCCCGGTCTGGACGTGCGGTTGATGCCCTTCGGCCCTCGCCAGGCCATCGTGCGCCAGGTGCTGATGCAGGCCTTGGCGCTCGCGTATCCGGGCGACGAAGCGCGCCGGGTGCTCGAATCGTTGGGCGTGGTCAACCTGCGGCCGATCACCGATGCCGAGGCGATCCAGCTGCTCACGCTGCGCGACCCGGCTAACCTGCCGCGCCGCACCATCCGGCGTGCGGTGTCGGCGATACCCGGTCTCGATTGGCATCTCGAGAATGTGCGGGCTCCGGCTGCATGGCAATTGCTCGGCGGGCCCGACGCGATCGACTGGCACGACATCCGTGTGGGCCAGATCGACACCGGCTACACGCGGCACCCGGTATTCGGCTTCGAGGCGGCGCCGTGGCTCGACACGGCCGATGCCGCCACCTTCTTTCCCGAGCCACCCGCCGGCGACATCACCCCGTTCCCCACCGAGATCGGCAACGGCATCGATAACCTGCAAGGCACATCGGGCGGCCATGGCACGCGCATCGGCGGCACCATCACCGGCCATGCGCCGGGGGCCTCGGGTGGGGCGTACTTCGGCGTCGCGCCCAAGGTGCCGCTGGTGCCGGTGCGCATCACCGATATCGTGTGGATCAACCACGCCCAACGCGAGTTCGGCCAGGCTGTGGATCATCTGTTGCAGGTGGGTGGCGTGCAGGTGATCAACGTGAGCCTGGGCGTTTTCCTCTCGGTGGTGGTGGCTGCCCTGCGGCGCGCCATCAACAAGGCCTACGACCAGGGCGTGATCGTCGTCTGCGCCGCCGGCAACATCGTCGATCCGGTGGTTGCGCCCGCCGCCTTGCCGCGCACCATCGCCGTGGGCGGCACCACCCAGGCCGATGTGCCGTGGTCGGGCAGCAGCTTTGGCCCGCAGGTGGATTTCAGCGCCCCGGCCGCCGATCTGCGCCGCGCCAGCACCGATCGGCGTGACCGGTTCAGCTACGGGCAAGGCGGCGACGGCACCTCCTACGCCAGCGCCATCACCAGCGGCGCCGCGGCGCTGTGGCTGGCGCATCACCACGGCGCCCTGCAGGCGGCGTATCCGCTGCCCTGGCAGCGCGTGGAAGCGTTTGCCATGCTGGCGCGCACCACGGCGCGGCAACCACCGGGTTGGCAGCCGGGATCCTTTGGCACCGGGATTCTCGATATCGAGGCGCTGTTGAATGCGCCGCTGCCGGATGCCTCAACGCTGACGCCCGCGCCGCAGGCCTAAGAACCTATCCGTGAATAAGGGCGGGTCAACAATCATCGCGGCGCCTTCCACACTTGCAAGCGGCAATGCGCCGCCGCGAAGGTGAAATCATGGTCGGTGGTGAGCAAGACCAGCTTGTGGCGGATGCAGAGTTGCGCGAGCAGCGCATCCACCGTGCCCAATTGCACACCGTGGCGCCGACACTGGTTGCGCAGCGCGGCGGCCTGGATGTGATCGTCGCGATCGGGCGAGATGAAGGGTAGCGCGCTGAATCGTTCGACGATGTCCTTGTCGTTGCGCGGCCCCGTGAATCCCTGCAACAGCTCTTGAAGCACGATGCCGGTGGTGACGACGATCTCGTCACCGGACAGCGCCTGACGCAAAGCCTGCAGCTGCGGCGTATCGGCAGCCGCATCGCGCCTGAACGCCAGCGACCAGACACTGGTGTCAACAAGCGCAGCCATGGCCGCTACTTGCGGCTGCGTTCAGCCTTGATGTCGAATGAATCATCCCACTCGAGCTTGCCCATCAACTCGAGCAGGCGCTTTTGTCTGCGCCGTGCGATGAACTCCTCGAGTGCACGCGTGACCGCGGCCTTCTTGGTGCGTTCGCCGCTGAGCTCCAACGCACGCTGGATCAACGCGGGATCAAGTGAGAGATTGGTTGCCATGTGTGATTCTCCACACACGAGTCTACACATCGTGCGGAGTCGGCGCAAGCTTGGCCCACCAGGCTCACCGCAACGCGGCGGCCGCGGTTTGCAGCTGCAGTCGCAGCTCCCCGCCCGAAGCCGGCAGTCGCACCAGCCGCCCTTGCCAGGGCAGCCTCACGCCGTCGATCGTGGCGACCGGCAGGGCATCGTTGTCTGGCCACGCCGGCCAGGCCAGCCACACACCGCCCGGTGGTGGCCGATCCAGCGGGCGCCATTGCAGACGCAGCGTCTGCGCGTCGACAGGGCCCATGCTGAAAGCCAGCGGGCCGTAGGCGGTGCGCAGCTGCTGCACGCCCATGCCGCCCTCGCGCCATGCGGGGGGTGCGAGGCCGGCGCCGATCACCAGGGCTCGATCCGATTCGCGCTCGTAGACGAGGGTGTCGAGCAACGCGCGGATGTAGTCGGAAGCAATCCAGGCGTGCGGCATATCGCCCACGAAACGCACCTGGCGCGGATCGCGGCCCACCACTTCGGCCCACTGGTTCCAGCCCGCGGGGCGGCGATCGCGCATCAGCAGTTCGAGCAGTGCATCGGCGCGTTCGGGTTGATCCAGCCGCAGGAAGGACGATACCGATCGCAGCTCGTAAGGCGTGTAGTCGTCGCGCGTGCCTAGGCCATCGCGCCGGCCTTCCACCTCCTCGCCGTAGCGATTCCAGGTGGCATCGAGCCAGGCGCGGGGTACGAGGCCTTCCGCACCTGCCGGGCTGAAGATCATGGTGCTCGACGACGGATCGAAATCGCCCAGTTCGGCGGCGCCGGGCAGGTGGTCGATGCCGTGGCGTTCGATCGCGATGCGCAGCGACGCCGCCAGGTCGGACTCGAACTCCGCGCGTTGGGCATCGAGCTGCGCGGCGCGCGGCGCATGGCCCAGCGCGCGGGCCAGGTCCGCCGCGTCGCGGTAGCCGGCCAGTGCCCAGAAATCGTCCCAGTACGAATGCATCGGCTTGGCCGAATAGCCTTCGTGGCTGATCGATGCGGGCATCAAGCCGAAGAAGGCTTCGCGGCCGGGCTCGCGGTTGGCGGGCGTGCGTTCCGACTGGCGCAGCTGCTCCATGTAGCGCGCCGCGGCGTCCACCTTCGGCCACAGGCCGCGTGCGAAAGAAGCGTCTTGCGTGTAGCGCCACACTTCGGCCACCGCGTGGATGAACTCGCCATGGCTGTCGTTCTCGGCCACCGGATCGGCGCCGCGCCGATCCACACAACACGGCACCTTGCCGTTGGCGAACAGATGCGCGGCATACCAGTTCACAAAGTCGCGCGCCGGCTCGTCCACACCCAGCCGCAGCAGCCCGCTCACCATCATCGCGCCATCACGAATCCAGCTGCGGGCATAGCTGCGGGTGCCGGGCTGCAGCGCCGGGCCGTCGCGCGAGATCAGGATGTGGGCCAGCGCTGTGTAGAGCGTGTCGGCCTTCGCTTGCGCATCGCGGGGCCATGCCAGGCGGGTGTGATGCAGGCGTTGACGCCAGGCCGCGGCGATGGCTTCGATCGACTGCGCCGGAGCCATCTCGCCCACCAGGGGCATCACCACCTCGATCTGTCGCGATTCGTGGGGCGCCAGTGGCATCGGCCAGCGCAGCACGGCGCTCGCGAGGCCTTGCGGATCGGTCAACTGGCGCAAGGGGCTCGCGGCGCCGCCGATCGGATCGCCCTGGTCGAACGCGGCCGCCTGCACCGAGCCGGGCGGGGTGCGAGCCCTCAGCATCGGCTGGCCATTCACCTGCAAGGTGTCGCCGCGCCAGGCGATGCGATCGATCCGCACGGCGCCGCCGGCGGTGTTGAGAAACTGCTGCGGCGGATTCACCTGCCAGGGGCGCAGCGCCAGCGCCAGCGTGAGGCGGCGCGCGCGCGGCTGGGTGTTGGTGAGGGTGTAGCGCGCAATCAGTTGTGCGCGCTCGCGCGTGCCTTGCGAAGCCACCTCGATGGCCAGCGTGTAGCCGTCGCCGGCCCATTGCACCTGGGGAATCGGCAGCTGGTGATCGCGCAGGCTGTGACTGAGTTGCGCATCGGCCCAGCCGGCCACGGCGCCGCTATCGTCAATCACAAAGGGCTCGATCGAGGGCCCGGCCTTGCGCGGCTCGATCGCGCCGTCTTCCGACACCAGCGCGGTATGGGCACCGCCGCCGTCGACACCGGCGATCGTCCAGTAGTTCTGCTCGCCCAGAAAGGCGCGTGGCATGCGGCCTCTGGGCAGCGTACGCGCCAGGCTGGCGAGCATGTCGTTCGGTGTGCGCCAGACGCTCACGTCCATCGCCTCCAGCCGCGGCGCTTCGCCCTGCTGCGCCACCACCCGCACACAACGCGTTTCTGTCTCCGGCAACCACAGCGGCAGCACAGGGCGCTGGCTGGCGCGGACGCGGCGCAGCGTGTCGAAGCGATTCCCTTCGCCGTCATCCGGCTGGCAGGCCTGCACGTCGACCGAGCCGATCACGCCGGAGGGCGGCGCATGAAGCATCACGCCGTTGAGTTCGCGCGGCTCGCTGAAGGTCAGCTGTCGGTATGGCTTGCCGCGTACCGTGCCTTCGCTGCGGGTGGTGCTCGGAGCATCGAGCGAAAGAGGCAGCGTGCGCAGCGCCAGTTGTTCGAAACACAGCTCGCCAGGCCCGCCCTGCCCGTTGGCATCGCGCGCGATCACCAGTTCGATGGCAGCGGCTGTGGTGAGCGTCTTGTGTGTCGTCGGCCCCCAGGCAAACTCGATCTGCCGCTGCCGGATCACCAGATCGGTGGATGTGCGGGCAGGCGCATAACCGGGCCGATTCATCCACCAGACGTTGTCGCCGCTGGCATCGATCAGTTTGAATTGCAACGCATTGGCAGGCGCCTGGCCGCGCAGGCGCAGCACGAATGCATACCGAGCCGACAGGTCCAGCGGCAGCGAGCGTCGCAACACCGCATAGCCCGACACCTTGCCGAAGTCGTAGCGCAAGCACAACCCGCCTTGCGGCCCGCGCACGGCAACCGCCTTCACATCCTCGGAAGCGCCGGCCTGCCAGGCCTGCGCATCGGAGAAATCATCGATCACGCGGGCATCACTTTGCGCGCAGGTCCAGGCCGGTGCCGCACAGAGCGCGAGCGCGAGGCACCTGATCGCGAGCGGGCTCTTGAGGAAACGCCCGGCCGCCCGAAGTTTCCTCACCCCCCTCGGGGGGCGGACGACGTATGTCGTCGGCCTGGGGGTGCTCATTTCACGCCCCCCATCGTGAGCCCATGCAGGTAATGCCGCTGCATCGCCAGAAAGAGCAGCAGCACCGGCGC
>JANMAS010000025.1:0-6949 GCA_031359975.1 Burkholderiales bacterium | reverse complement strand
GCCCGCTGCACACCAACGCGGTGATCTTCGCCTTCGGCGGCTGCGCCCTCATGGCCACCAGCTACCACGTCGCGCAGCGCACCTGCCAGGTGCCGCTGTTCTGGCCGCAGCTGGCCGAGTTCACGTTCTGGGGCTGGCAGGCGGTGATCGTCGCGGCGGCCATCTCGCTGCCGCTGGGCTACACCCAGGGCAAGGAGTACGCCGAACTCGAGTGGCCGATCGACCTGCTGATCGCCGTCGTCTGGGTCGCCTACGCGATCGTCTTCTTCGGCACCATCGGCATGCGCAAGGTGCGCCACATCTATGTGGCCAACTGGTTCTACGGCGCGTTCATCCTCACGGTGGCGCTCTTGCACATCGTCAACGCGGCGGTGATTCCGGTGAGCCTGACCAAGAGCTACTCCGCCTATGCCGGCGTGCAGGATGCGATGGTGCAGTGGTGGTATGGCCATAACGCGGTGGGCTTCTTCCTGACCGCAGGCTTCCTGGGCATGATGTACTACTTCATCCCGAAGCAGGCCGAGCGCCCGATCTACAGCTACCGCTTGTCGATCGTGCACTTCTGGGCGCTGATCTTCACCTACATGTGGGCCGGCCCGCACCACCTGCACTACACCGCCTTGCCCGATTGGGCGCAGAGCGTGGGCATGGTGTTTTCGCTGGTGCTGCTGGCACCCAGCTGGGGCGGCATGATCAACGGCGTCATGACCTTGTCGGGTGCCTGGCACAAGCTGCGCGACGATCCGATCCTGAAGTTCCTCATCGTCAGCCTGTCGTTCTACGGCATGGCCACTTTCGAGGGGCCGATGATGTCGATCAAGACGGTCAACGCGCTCAGCCACTACACCGACTGGACCGTCGGCCACGTGCACGCCGGTGCGCTGGGCTGGGTGGGGCTGATGACGATCGGCTCGCTCTACTACATGGTGCCGCGCATGTTCGGCCAGACGCGCATGCACAGCATCAAGGCCATCGAGCTGCACTTCTGGATCAGCACCCTGGGCATCGTTCTGTACATCGCGGCGATGTGGATGGCCGGTGTGATGCAGGGCCTGATGTGGCGCGCGGTGAATGCCGATGGCACGCTGGCCTACAGCTTCGTCGAGAGCGTGAAGGCGACATACCCGTTCTACATGATCCGGCTCCTGGGCGGCCTGCTCTACCTCGCCGGCATGGGCGTGATGGTGTGGAACGTGATCAAGACGGCGCGCGCCGGCACCTACGTGCCGATCCCGGTGCCGGTGGGCACGCGCAAGTTGCCACCCGCGTTCACCGCACCGCGCATCGTGCCCGGCGCCGCCTGATTGATGGAGCCCGGCACCATGAACAACCCCCAAGACAAAGCCGCGGGCTTCTCGCACGAGAAGATCGAGACCAGCAACTTCCTGATGATCGTGCTCATCCTGCTCGTGGTGGCGGTGGGCGGCATCGTCGAGATCGTGCCGCTGTTCTTCCAGCGCTCCACCACCGAGGTCGTGCCCGGCCTCAAGCCCTACACCGCGCTGCAGCTCGCGGGCCGCGATATCTATGTGCGCGAAGGCTGCTACAACTGCCACTCGCAGATGATCCGGCCGCTGCATGCCGAGACGCTGCGCTACGGCCATTACTCGATGGCCGGCGAGTTTGTCTATGACCGCCCGTTCCAGTGGGGCAGCAAGCGCACCGGGCCCGACCTGCACCGTGTGGGCGGCAAATACAGCGACGAGTGGCATCGCATCCACCTCAACAACCCGCGCGATCTGGTGCCGGAATCGAACATGCCCGCCTACCCGTGGCTGCTCAACACCCTGGTGGAGCCTGCCGACGCCGCGCCGCGAATGAAAACATTGCGCCTTCTGGGCGCCCCCTACAGCGACAGCGAGATCGCACAGGCCGCCGCTGGAGTGGCCGGCAAGACCGAGCTCGATGCGATGGTGGCGTATCTGCAGGTGCTGGGAACGGCCGTCAAATGAGGAGCTTGCGATGGATGTGAACGACCTTCGAATCGGCGTGACGATGCTGTCCTTCATCGCCTTTGCGGGCATCGTCGCCTGGGTCTGGCTGCAGCCCAACGCGGCTGGCTTCAACGAGGCCGCGCAGTTGCCCTTTCTCGACGACTCGGCCATCTCGAGGGATCGACCCATGGCGCCATCGGACGGGAGCTCGCCATGAGCGATTTCTTCCACAGCGGCTGGTCGATCTTCGTCGCCGCCGCCACGGTGATCGGTTTGCTGGCCTGCCTGTGGCTGCTGTACGTGGCGAGCAACCGCCAGCCGATGGCGGCCGACAACAGCACCGGCCATGTGTTCGACGAAGACCTGGTCGAGATGAATAACCCGCTGCCGCGCTGGTGGGCGATCCTGTTCGTGCTGACGGTCGTGTTCGCGTTTGTCTACGTGGCTGTATTCCCCGGCCTGGGCAGCCTGCCCGGCGTGGCCGGCTGGACCAGCGGCAACCAGCTCGAAGCCGAGCAGCGCGCCGCGGGCGCGACGATGGCGCAGGTGTATGACCGGTTCAAGGGCTTGTCCTCCGAGGCACTGAGCCGCAACCCGCAGGCCATGGCCACTGGCGAGCGCCTGTTCATCAACAACTGCGCACCGTGTCACGGCTCCGATGCGCGCGGCAGCAAAGGCTTTCCCAACCTCACCGATGCCGACTGGCTGCACGGCGGCACGCCGGAGAAGATCGAAGAGAGCATCACGAAAGGCCGGCAGGGATTGATGCCGCCCCTGGGCGCGGCGGTGGGCACGGCGGATGATCTGCACAACCTCGCCCAGCATGTGCTCAGCCTGTCGGGCAGCCCGCACAATGCCATCGGCGCCGCCTTGGGCAAATCCAAGTTCACCGTCTGCGCGGCCTGCCACGGCGTGGGCGGCACAGGCAACCAGGCTCTGGGCGCACCTAACCTGACCGACAAGGTATGGCTGCACGGCTGGGGCGAGGAGGCCATCGTGACGATGGTTGCGCACGGCAAGACCAACGTCATGCCGGCGCAGGGCGGGCGCCTCACGCCGGATCAGATCCACGTGCTCGCCACCTATGTGTGGAGCCTTTCGCAACCCACCGCGGTGGCCGCTCGGTAGCGCGATGTCCACCGCCGCAGCGCCTGGAAGGGTCATTCCGATCGCCGCCAGCGGTTTGGCAGGCGAGTCGTCGACGGAGCTGGTGTCGCTCTATCAGCGCGAGGCGAAGATCCAGATGCGATCGGTCACCGGCTGGTTTGCCGGCTGGCGCTGGGCGCTGGTGTGGCTCACCCAGTTGCTGTTCTACGGCCTGCCGTGGCTGCAGTGGAACGGCCGCCAGGCGGTGCTGTTCGACCTGGCGGCGCGGCGCTTCTTCATCTTCGATTTGGTGCTCTATCCGCAGGACGTGATCTACCTCGCCGCGCTGTTGATCATCTCGGCGTTTGCGCTGTTCCTGTTCACCGCGATCGCCGGGCGGCTGTGGTGCGGCTTCGCCTGCCCTCAAACGGTGTACACCGAGATCTTCATGTGGGTGGAGCGCCGCTTCGAGGGTGACCGGCAAGCCCGCATCAGCCTCGACGCCGCGCCGTGGCACGCGCGCAAGTGGCTTCGCCGTGGCGGCAAGCAGGTGGTGTGGCTGGCGATCGGCCTGGCCACCGGCTTCACCTTCGTTGCGTACTTCTCGCCCGCGCGCTCGCTGGTCGCCGACGTGTTGAGTTTCAGCCTCGGGCCGTGGGAAACGTTCTGGAGCCTCTTCTACGGATTTGCCACCTACGGCAACGCCGGCTACATGCGCGAGCAGGTGTGCAAGTACATGTGCCCGTACGCCCGCTTTCAGAGCGCCATGTTCGACCGCGACACGCTGATCGTCAGCTACGACGCCGAGCGCGGCGAGCCGCGTGGCTCGCGACCGCGCGGCGTGGCACCCGCGTCGGTGGACAAGGGCGACTGCATCAACTGCACGATGTGCGTGCAGGTCTGCCCGACCGGCATCGACATCCGCAACGGCCTGCAATACGAGTGCATCGGCTGCACCGCCTGCATCGATGTGTGCAACGGCGTAATGGACAAGATGGGCTACCCGCGCGGGCTGATCCGCTACGACACGCAAAACAGCATGGAAGGCCACTGGAGCGCGTCGCGGATGTGGGCCCGCGTGCTGCGCCCGCGCGTGCTGGTCTATTCCGGCGTGTTGATGCTGATCGTCATCGGGTTTGTCGTCAGCCTGATGCTGCGCGCGCCGTTCAAGGCCGATGTGGTGCGCGACCGCGGCGCGCTGGCGCGGCTGGTTGAAGACGGCCGCATCGAAAACGTCTATCGCATCCAGCTCATGAACGCGACCGAGGCGACGCAGCGTTTCGTGATCGAGGTGGATGGTCTGCCGGGTGCGGTGATCGCCTCGCGCGCCGCCATCGAGGTGGGCGCCACGCAGGCGCGCTGGGTGCCGGTGGCGGTGCAGATCACGCCGCAGGCCGCGCAGGGCCTGGGCGGTGGCGCGCATCCGATGAGTTTCCGCATCGCGCTGCGCGATGGCGGCCGCACGGTGGTGGAGGTGAGCGAGAAGTCCACCTTCGTCGTTCCTCGCTGAGGGGTTGGCATGCCGTCACCACGCCGCATCGATGCCCTGCCCGCCGTGCCGTGGTGGCGGGTGGGCGTGATGTGGCTGGTGGTGGGTGGCCTCGGGGTGGTGGTGATCGCCAGCTTCGCGCTGCTGTCCACCGCCATGCGGCATGCCGATACGGTGCTGCCGCACGCCGACGCCACCCCCGCTTCGCCGCACACGCCCACCTCGCCCGCGCTGCAGGCACGCAACCATTCAGCCTCGCCGGAACGCCCGGCCCGTGATGCCGGAGCCTCTCGATGAAGCAGCGCGCGTTACGGGTTCTGTGGCCGGCGTTCATGGCGGCCGGCGGCCTGGAGATGATGGTCTTCGCGATGATCGACCCGGCTGATCTGCACGGCTTCGGCGGGCAGCCGATCACCTGGTCTGCGCAAGCCGTCTACAGCGCGACCTTCCTGCTCTTCTGGGCCACGATCTCGGCCGCCAGCGCGATGACCGCGCTGCTGTCGATCGACACCGAGGCATTGGCGGCTCCCGGTAGCCAGTGGACGCCCCGCTGATCCTCGCCGGCCTCGCGATGGGCGTGGCCGCCTCGCCGCATTGCGCGGCGATGTGCGGCGCACCGTGCGCCGCATTGACGAGCGGCTGCGCGCGCAGCACCGCCGGATTTCACCTGGGGCGGCTGTTCGGCTACATGGCGGCGGGCGCGGTGGCGGCCACCAGCGTGGTCATGCTGGGCACATGGAGCCAGGCCGCACCAGCGCTCAGGCCGCTGTGGGCGCTGATGCATCTGGCGTTTCTCGCGCTGGGGTTGTGGTGGCTGGCCACCGGGCGACAGCCCGACTGGATGAAACGAGACGCGGCGGTGCCGGTGCAGGTGCCGATGCAGTGGCCAGCGCATGGGGTTGGTGGCCGTCGCCGGCCCCTGGGATCGGGGCTGGCCGGCCTGGCCTGGGTGGCATGGCCGTGTGGCGCCTTGCAGGGTGGCTTGCTCGTATCGGCGCATGCGAGCAGCGCGCAGAGCGGCGCTTTGGTGATGGCCGGATTCGCCATCGCGTCGATGCCGGCCTTGGCCCTGGCGCCTTGGGTGTGGGCGCGCTGGCAGAAACACGGCGGCTCCCGCGGGTCACCGATGCCGTTGGCGATGCTGGGATTTCGCGTGGCCGGCGCCGGGCTCGTGCTCAGCTCGGGATGGGCGCTGACACACGGCCTGTGGGAACGCTTCGCGGCCTGGTGCGTGGCCTGAGAACCTGTCCGTGAGTATGGCGGCTCAGTGACCCGATGCCCCGGCGGCGCCGATGCCTGTTTCCGATCTCACCTGCTGGGCCACGAAGCCGGCGCGATCCTGCGCCGCGCGCGGGCTGCGGTCGAGGATGGAAAACAACCAGATGCCCACGAAACCGATGGTCATCGAGAACAAGGCTGGCGAGGCGTAGGGAAACAGCGCCGAGCCCTTGGGGTTGCCCAGCGTCACTTCCCATACCGCTGGTGACACCAGGGTCAGCAGCACCGAGGACGTGAGGCCGAGAAAACCACCGATCACGGCGCCCCGGGTGGTGCAGTCTTTCCACAACACCGACATCAGCAGCACCGGAAAATTGGCCGACGCCGCGATGGCGAAAGCCAGGCTCACCATGAACGCGATGTTCTGCTTCTCGAAAGCAATGCCGAGCGCGACGGCGACGATGCCCAATGCCACCGTGGTGAGGCGCGACACCTTCAGCTCCGCGGCGCTGTCGGCCTTGCCCTTCTTGATCACGGTGGAATAGAGATCGTGCGACACCGCCGACGCGCCGGACAAGGTGAGCCCGGCCACCACCGCCAGGATGGTGGCGAACGCCACCGCCGAGATGAAACCGAGAAACACGTTGCCACCCACCGCGTTGGCGAGATGGATCGCCGCCATGTTGCCCCCGCCCAGCAAGCCGCCCTTGGCATCCAGGAACTGCGGATTCGTGAGCACGAAGGTGATGGCGCCAAAACCGATGATGAAGGTGAGGATGTAGAAGTAGCCGATCCACGTCGTCGCCCACAGCACGGATTTGCGCGCCTCCTTGGCGTTGGGCACAGTGAAAAAGCGCATCAGGATGTGCGGCAGCCCGGCGGTGCCGAACATCAGCGCCATGCCGAAGCTGATGGCCGAGATCGGATCCTTGATGAACCCACCCGGGCCCATGATCGAGAACCCCTGCGCCGCCGCGTCGTCGGGCGATTTGCCGGCCGCCGCGGCGATACCGGTCTTTACCTCGACCGCCTTGGCGAACATCGCCTCGGGGCTGAAGGCGAAGTGGTACAGCACCATGAACGCCATGAAGGTGGCACCGGCCAGCAGCAGGCAGGCCTTGATGATCTGCACCCAGGTGGTGGCGGTCATGCCGCCGAACAGCACATACACCATCATCAGCGCCCCGACGATGACCACCGCGATCCAGTACTCCAGCCCGAA
>JANMAS010000006.1:0-17414 GCA_031359975.1 Burkholderiales bacterium | reverse complement strand
GATGGTGGCCGCGTCTGCCGTGGCCAGCGTGATGGTCATGTCGCGCGTGACGGTCTTGAAATCCTCAAACCGCAGCTTGATGCCGATGGTGCGGCCCACATAGCCCTTGCGGTGCAGATCGTCGGCCACCTGCTCGCACAGCTCGGTGAAGATGCGGCCGAGTTCGGCGCGATCGCGCACCGCGTGCAGGTCGCGGTCGAACGTCGTCTCGCGGCTCATCGATACCGGCTCTCTGCGGGTGACCACCGGCCGCTCGTCGATGCCGTTGGCGGCGCGGTGCATCCACTGCCCATTGGCGGTGCCGAAGTGTTCGACCAGCCACAGCGGCGGGCGCGCGGCGAGCTCGCCGATGGTCTCGATGCCCAGCGCGGTGAGCCTGGCGGCGGCCTTGGGGCCGATGCCGTTGATGGCCCGCGCCGGCAAGGGCCAGATGCGGGTGGGCAGGTCTTCGGCGGTGAGCACGGTGAGGCCGTCGGGTTTGTCCAGCTCCGAGGCCAGCTTGGCCAGCAGCTTGTTGGGCGTGACGCCGATCGAGCAGTTCAGCCCGGTGGTTCGGCGCACGTTGTTCTTGATCTCCAGCGCCAGCGCGCGGGCGCCGCCGAGCGGATCGTGGCCCACTGCATCCTGGGCGCCGGGCACCTCGGTGAGATCGATGTAGATCTCGTCGATGCCGCGGTCTTCGATCACCGGCGCAATCTCGGCCACTGCGGCCTTGAACAGGCGCGAATAGCGGCGGTACTCATCGAAGTCCACCGGCAACAGCACCGCATGCGGCGCCAGCCTGGCGGCCTTCATCAGGCCCATGCCGGAGCGCACGCCGAAGTGCCGCGCTTCGTAGGTGGCGGTGGTGACCACACCGCGCCCGGCGTAGCCATCGAGTGTGGAGAAGCTGCGGCTGCCGTCGGGCAAGGCTTGCGGCTGATGCCGCCGGCCACCGCCGATCACCACCGCCTGACCGCGCAATTCGGTGTAGCGCAGCAGTTCCACCGACGCGTAGAACGCGTCCATGTCGAGATGGGCGATGAGGCGGCGCGTGGCGCTCAGCCCAGGCGCGCCCGTTGCCGCTCGATCTGCGCCCGCACCTGGGCCGGCGCGGTGCCGCCGAGCACGTTGCGGGTGTTCATCGAGCCGTGCAGGCTGAGCACGTCGTACACATCGGCTTCGATCGCCGGCGCAAAAGCGCGCAGCGCGTCGAGCGGCAGGGCCGACAGATCCACCCCCTGGCCGATGGCCGACTTCACCGCGTGCGCCACCACCTCGTGGGCGTCGCGGAAGGCCAGGCCCTTTTTCACCAGGTAGTCGGCCAGATCTGTGGCGGTGGCGTAGCCCTTGAGCGCGGCACGCTCCATCGCCTCGGGCTTGACGACGATGCCGGCCACCATCTCGGCCATGATGCGCAGCGTGTCGCGCACGGTATCCACCGTGTCGAACAGCGGCTCCTTGTCTTCCTGGTTGTCCTTGTTGTAGGTGAGTGGCTGGCCCTTCATCAAGGTGATCAGGCCCATCAGGTGGCCCACCACCCGGCCGCTCTTGCCGCGCGCCAGCTCGGCCACATCCGGGTTGCGCTTCTGCGGCATGATCGACGAGCCGGTGCAGTAGCGATCGGCCAGATCGATGAAGCCGAAGTTCTGGCTCATCCACAGCACCAGCTCCTCGGCCATGCGCGACACATGCAGCATCACCAGCGCCGCGAAGGCGCTGAATTCGATGGCGAAATCGCGGTCGCTCACCGCATCGAGCGAGTTCTGGCACACCGCCTCGAAGCCCAGCGTGCGCGCCACGCGCTCGCGATCCAGCGGGTAGCTGGTGCCGGCCAGCGCGGCGGCGCCCAGCGGCAGGCGGTTGACGCGGTGGCGCAGGTCAACCAGACGCTCGGCGTCGCGGGCAAACATCTCCACATAGGCCAGCAGGTGGTGCGCAAAGCTCACCGGCTGCGCCACCTGCAGGTGGGTGAAGCCGGGCATCACCGTGTGCGTGTGGGCAGCTGCCAGATCGACCAGCGAGCGTTGCATCGCCACCAGCAGCGGCGCGATGGTGTCGATCTCGCCGCGCAGCCACAGGCGCACATCGGTGGCCACCTGGTCGTTGCGCGAGCGGCCGGTGTGCAGGCGCTTGCCGGCGTCGCCCACCAGCTGGGTGAGGCGCGCCTCGATGTTGAGGTGCACGTCTTCGAGCGCCAGCTTCCATTCGAAGGCGCCGGTGTCGATCTCCTGCGCCACCTGGGCCAGGCCGCGCTGGATGTCGGCCAGATCCTGTGCGCCGATGATGCCCTGGGCGCAGAGCATCTCGGCGTGCGCCAGGCTGCCGTCGATGTCGGCCCGCCACAGCCGGCGGTCGAAGCCCACGCTCGCGGTGTAGCGCTGCACCAGCTCGCTCATCGGCTCCGAAAACAGTGCGGACCAGCCCTGGGCCTTGTTGTCGAGTTGATTGATGCTCATTGGTGCACCCCGATCGCCGGGTACGGCAATCGACCCTCCAAGAGAGTCGGGCCTTGCTTGGTACTGAGGCCGGACACAAACAGTCCCTGCGGACTGTTTGTCGCCTGCCGAGGGCCATCGGCCTGTGGCCGATGGCGGCCCGGCGCGGCGGCCCGTGGGGAATGGGTTGACAAAGGATGTCTCATCCCGCCATTGTAGGAATGCGACGCCGCCGAACCGCGCCCCTCAAGACGGCGCCTTCCGGGACAATGCGGCCCATGGAATCGACCACCACGATCCTCGACGAGCTGGATCCGGCCCAGCGCGGCGCGCCGCCGGCCGCCGAATGGCTCGATGTGTGCCATGTGGGTGTGGCGCTGCGCGCGCTGCTGCTGGTGCATGCGGTGGTGGCGATCGGCGCCACCTTTGTGTCGCCGGGCTGGCAGGCCTGGCTGGCGGGCATGGCGGTGGCCTCGGCGCTGGTCACACCCGCCACGCTGGCCTGGCTGCTGGCCACCTGCACACTACAGCGCTGGAGCGCGCGCTGGCCACGTCGCCTGCAGGATCTGGTGGCGGTGCTGCTGGGCATGCTGTGCGCGATGGGCGGCCAGCGGCTGCTGCAATGGCTGGGCGCGGATGCCATCGGGCTGGACGTGGGCGTGCCCCTGGCCGGCGCGGCGTTCGCGGCGGTGTTGATGGTGTGGATCCGCCTGCGCGGCCGCGCGCAGCTGCCGGCGCAAACCACCGCGCAGCTGCAGGAGCTGCAGGCACGAATCCGGCCGCACTTTCTGTTCAACACGCTCAACACCGCGATCGCGCTGGTGCGGGTGGATCCCCGTCGCGCCGAAGGTGTGCTCGAAGATCTGGCCGATCTGTTTCGGGTGGCGCTGATCGACGAAGGGGTGCCCAGCACGCTGGGTGCCGAGATCGATATCGCGCGCCGTTACCTGGCCATCGAAAGCCTGCGCTTCGACGAGCGGCTGAAGGTGCGCTGGTCGATCGATTCCCGCGCTGATGGCGCGCGGGTGCCCCCGCTGCTGCTGCAGCCGCTGGTCGAAAACGCGGTACGCCACGGCATCGAGCCGGCGGAAAAGGGTGGCCAGATCCACATCCAGACACGCCTGAGCGGCGATCAGGCGATCATCCGCGTGAGCAACTCCCTGGCCGACATGCCCTCGGCGCCGGGGCACGGCATCGGCCTGGCCAGCGTGCGGCGCCGGCTGCTGCTGATGCACGACGTGCAGGCCCGCTTCAGCGCCGGCATCCGGCCGCGCGGCGAGGTGGATGCACCGAGCAACGCGGGCGCGTCGCATGAAGGCACCGAGTTCCGCGTCGAGATCGCGGTACCGATGCCCGGTTGATGCGGAACCTATGCGGAGCCGATGGTGATGGCAGAGCCTGAACACAACCCGACGGCACGCGCCGATGGCGCGCCATTGAAGGTGCTGGTGGTCGACGACGAGCCGCTGGCGCGCGCGCGTTTGCGCGATCTGTTGGCCGATTGCCCGTGGCCGGCGGTCGAGGTGGTGGGCGAAGCGGGCAGCGCCGCGCAGGCCCTGCATTGGCTGTCGCACCACGGGGTGATGAGCGCGCACGGTGCACCCGGTGGCGCGTCGGGCGCCGTGGATCTGGTGCTGCTCGATATCCACATGCCGGGTCTGAACGGCCTCGAACTGGCGCAGCGTCTGCGCGCCTTGCCGCAGGCTCCGGCGGTGGTGTTCATCACCGCCGATCCCGGCCATGCCTTGCGGGCGTTCGAGCTGGCGGCGGTGGACTACCTGCCCAAGCCTTTGCGCCGCGCCCGGCTGTTCGAGGCGCTGGCGCGGGCGTCGAGCCGATTCGCGGCGCCGCCGAACACGCCTCCTGCGGCGCCGCCACCCGACGCGCAACCCGAAGAACAACCCTGCCTGCTGGTGCACGACCGCGCCACGCTGCTGCGCGTGCCCATCGCGCAAGTGCTCTACCTGAAGGCCGAGTTGAAATACGTGACGCTGCGCACCGCCGGCGCCAGCCACGTGATCGACGAATCGCTCACCGACCTCGAACCCCGCCTGGGCCCGCGTTTTCTGCGCGTGCATCGCAATGCGCTGGTGGCCTTGCCGGCGATGCGCGAACTGCAGCGTCGCCGGCAGGATGAAGCGGACGACCCCGCCGAGGCGGGTGAATCCTGGGCGGTGCGCGTGGCCCCGGTGAACGAATGGCTGGCTGTGTCGCGCCGGCAGTTGCAGGCGGTGAAGGATGCGATCCGACAAGCCGCGCCCTGAGTCGGCGCCCGCTGTGCCGTGCCGCAAGCCAGGCCTGTGGCTGGGCGGCGCGGTGCTCGGGCTGCTGCTGCTGGGCTGGATCGCCGCACTGCGGATGGGCCCGGCCGAAGGGCATGTGCCGGTGCAGTTGGCGGCGCGCATGCCCGGTGCCACGCCGGACGGCCCGGTGGCTGCGACAGACGCCGTGGCCGCCGCCGCGGCTGCAGATGCCGTGGCCGCCCACACGGCGGGCGGCGAGGCCGACAAGGCCGCGATCTGCGGGCTGCCGGATACCGAGCCGCTCGAAGGCACGATCGGTGAGGCGATCGGTCGGCAACTGGAATCCGCGGCCGAGCAGGGTATTCGTGTGTTGCACCGCGCACTCGCCGCCAGCGCCGACCCTCAAGAGCGTGCGATGCGCCTGGTGCTGAAAAGCTACCTCAAGCCCTCGGCTGCGGACGCCGCCGATGCCGCCGCCTCCGCAGACGCCGCCGAGGCCGGCGACGCGGTCACCACCGGTGGTTTGTCGTCGGGCGCGATGACGGCCGATGTGGCCGACGCGCTGGCCCGCGTGGCGCTCGCCTCGACCGATACCCGCCCGTACGCGATCGCGGCGATGGCCTGCAGCCGGGCGCAGGCGGCGCTCGCCACCGCGCCGGAGGGCGCCTGCGGCCAGATCGATCTGTGGACATGGGCACTCAACGACGTGGGCAACGCCGCGCCGTGGCTGATGCTGGCTCAGCGAGCGAATGCCGCCAACGACGTGGTGGCGTTCGACCAGGCGATGTTCAATGCGGCGCACGCCGATCGTTTCGAGTACGGTGCCTTCGATGCGCTGCGGCTCGTCAATCACCCGGCCGTGCAGCGCCTGAAACCCACTGTGCGGGTGGCCACGATGCTGATGCTCACCGCCATCTGGGTCGATTGGCAGACGCCCGGCCATGCGGCCGTCATGGCCTGGTGCCCGCAGGGGCTCGAAGAGGCCAATCGCCAGCAGGCCTGTGGCGACCTGGCCACCATGCTCATCGATCGCAGCAGCGCGATGATCGATGTGTCCCTGGGCGTGGGCATCGCATCGGCGGCCGGTTGGAGCGAAGAGCGGGTGTTGCAGGCCGATCTGCGACGCGACGCCTATGCCAGGCTGCTGGCGCAGGGCGTGCCGCAAGCGCCACCGCTGGGCTGTGCGTGGATGCGTGATCAGGCCCGCTGGGCCGGGCAGGTGGCGCAAGCCGGCGATGCCGGACTGGCGCGGCGCCTGCTGGCAGCCAGCGGCGAGGACGCGGCCACGATAGTCGGCCGGTCAACCCCCGAGCGGCGGTCGCGATTCCGTGGCGGCCGGCCGCCTTACCTCTGAATGCGGCGGGCGTTCAGCCGGTGTTGCGCAAGCCGGCGGCGATGCCGTTGATCGACAGGTGAATGCCGCGCTGCACACGCTCGATGCCGGCATCGCCTTCGCGGCGGTTGCGGTAGCGCCGAGCCAACTCCACTTGCAGGTGATTGAGCGGGTCCAGGTAAGGAAAGCGGTATTCGATCGAACGTGCCAGCGCGGGGTTGGAAGCCAGGCGCTGCGATTCGCCGGTGATCAGCGACACGGCGTCGTGCGCGCGTTCGCATTCGGCCTTGATGGCGGTGAAGATGCGCTTGCCCAGCGCCTTGTCTTCGACCAGATCCACATAACGCGCGGCGATGCGCAGGTCGGTCTTGGCGAGCACCATGTCGAGGTTCGACAGCAGCGTGCGGAAAAACGGCCACTGCTTGTGCATGCGCCGCAGCAGCTCGATGCGCTCTGCGCGCTGCGGCTCCTGCGTGCCCACGAAGGCCTGCACGGCGGAGCCAAAGCCGCACCAACCGGGCAGCGCCACGCGGCACTGGCCCCAGGAGAAGCCCCAGGGGATGGCGCGCAGATCTTCGATGGCGCGGCTGGCCTTGCCGTCCTTCGGCCGCGCGGCCGGGCGTGAGCCGATGTTCAGCTCGGCGATTTCGCGGATCGGTGTGGCGGTGAAGAAGTAGTCGGTGAAACCGGGCGTTTCGTAAACCAGCTTGCGATAAGCCTTGTAGCTGGCCGCGCTGAGGGCGTCGGCGGCGTCGAGAAACGCCTTGGGCGGGCTCTTGGCGGGGTTGAGCAGCGTGGCTTCGAGCGTGGCGGCGACCAGCGTTTCGAGGTTGCGCAGGCCGATGTCGGGGTTGGCGTACTTGGAGGCGATCACCTCGCCTTGTTCGGTGAGGCGGATCTGGCCCTTCACCGTGCCGGGCGGTTGCGCCAGGATGGCCTGATAGCTGGGGCCGCCGCCCCGGCCCACCGTGCCGCCGCGGCCATGGAACAGGCGCAGCTTGATGCCGTCGGAAGCCTGCAGCCGATCGAACAGCTCGACCAGCGCCACCTCGGCGCGGTAGAGCTCCCAGTTGCTGGTGAAGAAGCCGCCGTCCTTGTTGCTGTCGCTGTAGCCGAGCATCACATCCTGCTCGGCCGAGCCGCGCACCACCATCTCGCGAATGCCGGGCAGCGCGTAGTAGGCCGCCATGATGGCCGGTGCGTTGCGCAGATCGTCGATGGTCTCGAACAGCGGCGAGACGATCAGATCGGCATTGGCCTTGTCGCCCAGGGTGCCGCGCAGCAGGCCGGCCTCCTTTTGCAGTACCAGCACCTCGAGCAGGTCGCTCACGTCTTCGGTGTGCGAAATGATGTAGTGCCGGATCGCCTGTTCGCCATACATCTGGCGCATCACCAGCGCGGTGTCGAAGATCGCCAGCTCGCTGATGGCCAGCTCGGAATAGGTGGCGTCGCGCACCCGCAGCGTGCGGGCGTCGTCGAGCACGCGCAGCAGCAGCTCGCGGCGTTGCGGCTCGGCCAGCGCGATGTAGTCGGGCTCGATGCGCGCGGCCTTGAGCAGTTCGGCGACCACCGCTTCGTGCTTGTCGGAGCTTTGGCGCAAATCCACCGTGGCGAGATGGAAGCCGAACACCTTCACCGCGCGGATCAGCGGCGCCAGGCGCGGCGCGACCAGTGCCTGGGCCTGGTGCGAACGCAGCGATTGTTCGATCACCAGCAGGTCGGCGAGGAAGTCAGCCGCCTGCGCGTACGGATTCTGCGGCGCCACCGCATGGCGCAGCGCATCGGTGCCGGTGAGGTGCTGCAGCGTGGCGGCCAGGCGGGCATACACACCGATCAAGGCGCGGCGATAAGGCTCGTCGCGGCGGTGGGCATCGGTATCGGGTGAGCGTTCGGCCAGCGCGGCCATCGCCGGCGTCACGCTGGCCAACAGCAGCGACAGCGACAGCTCGGCGCCCAGTGCGTGCACCTCGGTGAGATAAAAGCGCAGCGCCACCTCGCTCTGACGCGACAACGCGATGCGCAGCGTGGGCGCGCCCACGTTCGGGTTGCCATCGCGATCGCCGCCGATCCACTGCCCCATGCGGAAGAACGAGCCGATCGTGTGGCCGCTCAAGTGCGATTCGATCTGCGCATACATGCGCGGGATCTGGCGCAGGAAGGTGGTTTGGTAGTAGCTGAGCGAGTTTTCGATCTCGTCGGATACGGTGAGCTTGGTGGTGCGGATCATCCGCGTCTGCCACAGCTGGGTGATGCGGGCGCGCAGCAGGGCTTCGTTTTCCCGCATCTCGCGCTCGGTGTGCAGCTCGTCGCGCTGCTGCACCAGCTCGGCCACCGCGCGCTCGGCATCGAGGATGCTCTTGCGTTGCACTTCGGTGGGATGGGCGGTGAGCACCGGCGAGATATGGGCATGCTGGAGCATCTGCGCGATATCGTTGGCGCGCACGCCGGCCCGGTGCAGGCGCTCGAAGCTCATCGCCAGCGAGCCTTCGTGCAGATCGCCCTGGCGCTCGTGGTGCACGCGGCGGCGCACATGCTGGCGATCCTCGGCGATATTGGCCAGGTGCGAAAAGTAGCTGAAGGCGCGGATCACGCTCACGGTCTGGTCGCCGGAGAGGTTTTTCAGCAGGCGGTCGAGCACACGGCCGGCGCTGGCATCCTTCTTGAGGCGGTAGCCCACCGAGAGCTGGCGTACCCGCTCGATGAGCTCGAAAGCCTCCTTGCCCTCGTGATCGCGAATCACATCGCCGAGGATGCGGCCAAGTAACCGGATATCTTCGACCAGCGGCTTGTCCTTGTCGCCAAGAGCACCCTTTACCTGGGGTTTGGCGGTTCTGGCAAGGGCCTTCTTGGGGGCGATGGATCCGGTCTTGGTGGCCATGTCGATCTCTTTGTGGGTGTAACCAGATTACCAATCGGCATACTAGCAGCGCGTGCCGGCGTCGCAAGAGGCTGGCCCGAGGCGTCGCCTATTTCAGACGCGCAGCGGCGAGCAAGTTCCGCGCCGCCGCGACGCGATAATCCCGTCATGCCTGAAGCAGCACCCCCCCGAGCTGGCACACCGATGCCCAGCGCCATGCCCGCATCCACCGCGATGCCCACTCCGATCATCATCGCCACACGCGAGAGCCGGCTGGCCTTGTGGCAGGCCGAGCATGTGCGCGACCGCCTGCGCGACGAGCTCGGCCTGCGCGCAGAGCTGCTGGGCATGACCACCCGAGGCGACCAGATCCTCGACCGGGCGCTGTCCAAGGTGGGCGGCAAGGGTTTGTTCGTGAAGGAGCTGGAAACCGCGCTCGAGCAGGGCGAGGCCCATCTGGCGGTGCATTCGCTGAAGGATGTGCCGATGGATCTGCCGCCCGGCTTCGTGCTGGCGGCGGTGCTGGAGCGCGAGGATCCCCGCGATGCCTTCGTCAGCCCGCGCTATGCCTCGCTGGCTGAATTGCCCCAGGGCGCCGTGGTCGGCACGTCCAGCCTGCGGCGCGCGGCGCAACTCATCGGCTGGCGGCCCGATCTGCGCATCGATGCCCTGCGCGGCAACCTCGACACGCGGCTGCGCAAGCTCGACGAGGGCCAGTACGACGCCATCGTGCTCGCCGCCGCCGGCCTCAAACGGCTGGGCCTGGCCACGCGCATCGCTTCGGTGTTTGCCGCCGAGCAGATGATCCCCGCCGCCGGGCAGGGCGCCCTGGGCATCGAAGTGCGCACCGATTCCACCGCGCTGCGCGAGGTGCTGGCCACCATGGTGCACCGGCCCACCTGGCTTGCCGTGCATGCCGAACGGGCGCTGTCGCGATCCCTGGGCGGCAGTTGCAGCGTGCCCCTGGCCGGCCACGCCACCTGGAGCGACGAGGGCCTGAGCCTCGACGCCGCACTGGGCGCGATGGACGATCCCACCCGGCCGCTGCTGCGCGCCCGCCTCACCTGGCCAGCTGCGGCGGTGCCCGACGAAGCCGCGGTGCAAGGCCTGGGTGACGCCGTGGCGGCGCTGCTGCGCGAGCAGGGCGCAGACGCCTACCTGGCCGGAGCGTGAGCCTTCCCGGCCGCCCGCCGGCCGTGACGGGGGTCGACACGCCGATCCTGGTCATCACCCGGCCGCTGGTCCAGGCCCGCACCTGGGAGGCGAAGCTGGCCGAGCGCGGCGTGAGCACCCGCGTGCTGCCGTTGATGGCGATCGGCACGCTTGGTGACATCTCCGCCGTGCAGAGCGCCTGGGCGGGGTTGGCGGGTTGTGCGCTGGTGGTCTTCGTGAGCCCCAACGCGGCAGCGAGCTTTTTTGCGGCGCGCGGCGCTGGTGTCGAGTGGCCGGCCGACACCCTGGCCGGCAGCACCGGCCCGGGCACCTGCACCGCCCTGCGCGAAGCCGGCCTGGCTGATCACCAGGTGCTGGGCCCGGCACCCGAAGCGCCCAGCTTCGACTCCGAGGCCTTGTGGGCGACTTTGAAAACGCGTGATTGGCGTGGCAAGCGCGTCTTGATCGTGCGGGGCGACGGCGGCCGCGATTGGCTCGCCACCACCTTGACCGAGCATGGTGCCAAGGTCGACTTCGTGCAGGCCTATGCGCGACAGGTGCCGTCATGGGATGCCGCCGAGCAAACCATCCTGGCGGAGTGCCTGAATCTGCCGCAGCGCTTTGTGTGGTGGCTCAGCAGCTCCGAGGCGGTCGGGCATCTGGCGACTTTGGCGCCGGGTGCCGACTGGCGGGCATCGCGCGCGCTGGCCTCGCATCCGCGCATCGCCCGCAGCGCAGTGGAGGCCGGCTTCGGTGAGGTCAAGCAGGCCAATCCCACGCTCGACGAGGTGATCCACACGCTGTTGCAATGGGGCGCGCGGGTGCCTAGGCCGTCATAGCGCCGCCAGAAGGCGGTTGACTCAGGGGTGCCGTCGATACAATCGTTGGAACCGTGATCGAAGACGTTTCCACGCCCCCCCCAGCCGAGCCGGCGCCCCTTTCGCCCCCTGCGCCTGCCTATCCGGCAGCCGCCGCGGCATCCCCTTCGGCAGGCGGCCGTTCGCCCTGGATGCTGCTGGCAATGGCGGGTCTGGCGGTGATGTGCGTGGTCTCCGGCGGCCTGGCATGGAGCGCGCGTGAACGGCTGCACCTGCTGGAGCAAGAGCTGGTGAGGCGCCAGGATGCCAGCCAGGAACAAGTGACCGAAGCGCGCGCGCTGGCCAAGCAGGCGCAAGACAGCGCTCGCGAATCGGCGGCCCGTGTGGCGGTGATCGAATCGCGTGTGGCCGAATCGAGCCTGCAGCGCAGCCAGATCGAAGACTTGCTGCAATCCGTGTCGCGATCGCGCGACGAAAACGTGCTCGCCGACACCGAAGCGGCGATTCGCGTGGCCGTGCAGCAAACCGCGATCACCGGCAGCGCCGAGCCGCTGGTGGCCGCCTTGAAGCAGGCCGAAGAGCGGCTCGCCCGCGTGAACGAACCGCGCCTGGAGCGCAGCCGCCGCGCCGTGGCGCGCGATCTCGATAGGGTGCGCGCCGCCGGCGTGGTGGACATCTCCGCGCTGACGATCCGGCTCGACGAAGTCACCCGCATGATCGATGAACTGCCGTTGCTCTCGTCGGCGCAGATGCCGGTGGCCGCCCAGCGCGTGAGCGCCGATGCGCCCTCGCGGACCAAGGCTGGTGCAGCCGCCAGCGCGGCGGTTTCGGCCATGGCGTCGGCGGGCGTTTCGTCGGCCGGTTCGAGCCCGTCCGCCACCACATCGGTGGATGTGCCCGCGTGGCTGCGGCTGGTGGCCGACACCTGGAGTCGCGCCGCCGCTCACGTCTGGGAAGAAACCCGCGCGCTCGTGCGTGTCACCCGCGTCGAGTCGCCCGAGGCAGCCTTGCTGGCGCCGGAGCAGGCGTTTTTTCTGCGCGAGAACCTGAAGCTGCGTTTGCTCAACGCGCGCCTGGCGCTGCTGTCGCGCCAGTTCGATCTGGCGCAGGCCGACATGCGCGAGGCGCAGGCCATGCTGGATCGCTATTTCGATCGCGGCTCGCGCCGTGTGGTGACCTGCGGTGATCTGCTGCGCCAGGCCACCGCGCAAGTGCGGGGTGTGAGCGTGCCCAAGCCCGAAGAAACCCTGGCCGCCCTGGCGGCCGCGGCGGCCGGGCGCTGAGCGCGGCACCGGAGCTGAGCGCGATGCGGATCGTTGTCTGGCTGATCGTGCTGTTCACCGTGGCGGTGGTGGCGGCCACCGCGCTGGGCGGCAACGATGGCCTGGTGAGCATCTACTGGCGCGGCTGGCGCTACGACGTCTCGCTCAATCTGTTCCTGGGCATCCTGTTTGTCGCCGGCCTGGCGCTGTATGTCAGCCTGCGCGCCCTCGGTGCCATGCTGAGCTTGCCGACGCGCGCGCGCGAGTGGCGCGAGTTGCAACGCGAACGCTCGGCCAACACCGCGTTGCGCGAGGCTTTCAGCGCGTACTACGCCGGCCGATATCGCCGCTCCGACAAAGCCGCCCAACAGGCGCTGGCCCTGCAGCGCAGCACGCCTGCGATCCGCGGCGATCACGGCCTGCGCATGCTGGCGCACATGGTGAGCGCCACCAGCCTGCACCGCCTGCAGGATCGGCCACGCCGTGACGACATGCTGCGCGAAGCGCTGACCAGTGCGGCGGCACCCGGCGGCGCCCGCGCGGTGGACGAAGGCCTGCGCATGCTCGCCGCCGAATGGATGCTCGAAGACAACGATGCCGACCGCGCCGCCGAGCTGATGGCCGAGTTGCCACCCGGTGTGGCGCGGCGTACCCAGGCGCTGCGTTTGAAGCTGCGTGTGTTGCGCGCCCAGCGCAAACCGGGCGAGGCGCTGCAAACCGCGCGCCTGCTGGCCAACCATCAAGGCTTCTCGCCCCAAGCCGCGCAATCGCTGCTGCGCTCGCTGGCCATCGAAGCGCTCGACGAAGCCTGCGATGCCGGCCAGCTGCGCCGCGTGTGGCAGCAGCTCGATGCCGTTGAACGGCGCGATCCGTATGTGGCGGCTCACGCCGCGATCGCGATGACCTCGTTCTGGGGCACCGACGAAGCACGCCAGTTGCTCGTGCCGTTCTGGGATCGCATCACCGCTTTCACCTCCGACGAGCGCCAGCGTTTGAGCCTGGCCTTGCTGGCGGCGCTGGACGATATCGAAACCGATTGGCTGCCCCGATTGGAAGAAGCCGCGCGCGCGCTGCCCGGCGATGCATCGGTCACCGCCGCAGTAGGTGTGGCCATGGCCGAACGCCAGCTGTGGGGCAAGGCCAGGGTGCTGCTCGAACAGGCCGCGGCGGCCTCGTCGATCGATAACCGCCTGCGCCGCCACGCCCTGCGCCGCCTCGCCCGCATGGCCCGCGAACAAGGCGACGAAGCCCGCGCCAACCGCATCGAGCATGATGCCGCGCAGATGGACTGATCCTCAACTGACTAGGGAGCGCGTGTTATAGTTTTTGGCTTTGCGGCTGTAGCTCAGTTGGATAGAGTACTTGGCTACGAACCAAGGGGTCGTGGGTTCGATTCCTGCCAGCCGCACCAGAACATCGCGTTCTAGAACAACAGCCTGAAGGCTTCGGTCTTCAGGCTGTTTTTCTTTGTGCGCGCGCTTCTGCGCGACCTTTCCTGCACCTTGTTGGCTTGCGCCACCAGGCGCGCGAGGGTCACCCACCCACGTCACGATGCGCCGCCAACGGGTTCGACAGCGCGGCCGCCGGCCTGCCAGCCCTCGATGCCACCGCGCAGAAATCGGGCATTCAGGCCGGCCGCACGCAAGCGCATCGCCGTGGCGCGGCTGACGTCATGGCCTCGCACGCAGTAGACAACCACGTCGCTTTCCGGGACCAGCTCGCCGGCCCAGCCAGACACATCCGCCGGGTCACGCCATCGAGCGCCCGGGATTCCGAGGCTGGCGTTCGCGAGCACATCGGCGCGGCGCACATCGAGCAGCAGGCCCGTCGCAACGTCGTCTGGCATGACGCCGAATGCCTCGCTGGCTGCGTGCACGGCTTCGCGGTAGCGGCGGTAGACTGGCGCCCAATCGATGTTGGCCATGAACGCATCCACGTAAGCGCCTGCTGCCGCGCCAAAGTCCATGTGGTAGGCGTGTTCATACATGTCCAGCGCCAGCAGCGGCACGGCGCCCGCAACGGCATGGGTGTGATCTGCTGCCCATTGATTGACCAGTGTGCCTTCGCGCGGCTGGAACATCAGCAGCACCCAGCCGGACCCGCCGCCCAGCGCCTTGCCCATGGCAACGAACTCATCGCGCCAGCGGTCGACGCCGCCGAAGTTGGCCTCCAGGGCGAGCTTCATCGACGGTTCCATCTTCTGACCGTCGCCGCCCAGGCTGCCGAAGTAGAGCTCGTGCAGCAGCATCGAGTTCGTCGCGATCAACTCTTCGCGTTTCAGGCCGTTGAGCTGGAAGCCTGGCGCGGCAGCGAAGGCCGTGGCGCCGAGCTGGTTGCGGATGGCGTTGAGCCGCTTTACCGCGCCACCGTAGTTGTTCTGATGGTGGCTCGTCACCAGCTTGGGCGACAGCCCGGTCAGGGTGGCCGGATCGAAAGGCAGGGTTTGAATGCGAGCGTCCATGAAAACTCCTTCAGCGCAGCAACGGAACGAACCAGGTCACCGCCGGCCCGGACGCCGCGCAGGCTCCAAGCAGCGGCATCACACCGACCTTGAATCGAAAGAGCGCCGCGGCCGCAGCCGTGGCAAAGGGTGACGATGGGCGCGGCGGCGCGCCCGGCGATCGACAGTATCGTCGGCGAGGCGGCATGGGCGGCGCCGCTCACCGAGCGGCGCACATGAGCGCTTGTCCTACCCGCGGGCGCGACGCCGTCTGCTGCGGTGCGCGCGCCGGCCACCCTAAATTGATGCCTCCAACCATTGCATTGCAGGAGTCATCATGGGTAAGTACTTTCTCGCGTGGATCCTCGGCGTGCCGGGCATCGTTCTTGTGCTCATCTACTTCTTCATGCATTGACCGTGACACGAAGGGCGCGTCGCCGAGAAGCGGGTGCGACGCGCGGGCGTGTTTCGATCGCTTTCGCTTGCAAATGCGAATTACTCGCATTAAAGTGATGGCGCGGCATCGGGGCTTTCTGCCTCGGTCCGCCGGACCCTCATTCAATCACCGCACCCGCCAGCGCACCGCCAGCACGTGCCCATCATGGGAAGCCCCACGTGCCGACAAACCCGGTTGTCGCTTGCGCACCGCCGACTTCATCGCGCCGCCGACGCCTGTGGGAGCTGGAGGGCCATGCGCATTGCCCCGTGGTGGGTGTGTGCCTGCCGATCGCCGCATTGCGGCGCCTGATCAACAAGGTGCTCGGCGGCCAAGCCGTGGCCGACGACTACGAGCTGCACTGCGGCGTCATCACCGAGTGCAAACACCGCACGCGCATCGCCGAGGCGGTGCAGCGCGAGCTGGACCGCCGCTTCATGATGCCGCTGCGGCAAGCGGCCAAGGCCGAGACCACCGACGAGCTGGGCACCTGGTGGCGCGAGGCCTCGGCGGGGCGAGATCTCGCGGGCGCTTTCTGGGCGGTGCTCACGCATGCCCGTTGCACACCGGCGCTGACGTATCAGGTGCTCGGCGAGGTGCATATGCTGCAGCACCAGGTGGGCATGGCCACGCGGGTGGAACTGACACGCTTCGAGCAGCTCATCGATGAAAACGCGGTGTTGGCGCGCAAACTGGGTGGGGCCCAGCAGCGCAGTGCCACCCATGCGACCGAGCAGGCGCGCCGTATCGAAGCGCAGCAGGCCGACATCCTCAGGCTGCGCGCCGAGTTGATCGGCCAGGCCACCGCGCTCGCCTTGTCGCGCGAGCAGTTGCAATCGCTCGAAGCGGCGATGTCGACAGCGCCGATCTGGTGATCTGCCAGACAGGCTGCATCAGCCACGATGCCTACTGGCGTGTGAAAGACCATTGCAAACGCACCGGCAAGCGCTGCGTGTTTGTCGAAACACCCAGCCGCTCCGGCCTCGAGCGGGCATTGCAACAGGCATCACAGCACGAGGGCCAGGCGACGTGAGCGGCGATCGGTTCGGCCAGCCCTGCGACACTGCGTGTGCTGGCGGGGCTGAAGCCGAGGTGATGTGATGCAGTGGCGTGTGGTGGTTCGTGTGGTGATGTGGATGGTGGTGATCTCGGGGGCCTGCGGTTCGGGCGCATGGGCCGCCACGCGCCCCGCGGCCACCACCGCACCGTTGCCGCCCTGGCGCCCGATCGTTCTGTTCGGCGAGGTGCACGACAACGCAGCCCAACACGCCTTGCGGCTGGAGAGTTTCAAGGCACTGCTGGCCACGGGCGCGCGCCCGGCCTTGCTGATGGAGCAGTTCGATCGCGAGCGGCAAGGCGAGATCGATCGTGTGCTGCTGTCAGCCACCGCCGACGACGCCGATGCGGTGATTGCCGCGGGCCAGACCGCCGCGGCGGCCTCGGGCTGGGAGTGGCGCCACTACCGGCCGCTGATCGCGCTGGCCTTGCAATACCGCTTGCCGATCGTCGCCGCCAATGTGTCGCGCAACGACACCCGCCGCATCTTCTCCGATGGCCTCGCGGCGCAGGGCTTCGAGGCGCAGGTGCCGGGCGATATCGAAACCGCGCAGGCCCGGGCCATCGAACGCAGCCACTGCGGCATGGTGGATGTCGCCATGGCTCGCCGCATGGCCGGCGCCCAGGTGGCGCGCGATCAGTTCATGGCGCGCATGGTGGAGGTTCACGCGGATCGCGGTGCCTGGTTGATGGCCGGCAACGGGCATGTGCGCAGCGATGTGGGTGTGCCGCGATGGCTCAAGGCCACCACGCGCGAACGCGTCGAGGTGGTGGGCATGCTGGAGACGGGTGATGACGACGTGGCGGGCTACGACCGCGTGATCGTCACCCCGCCGCAGCCGCGTGAGGATCCGTGCGCGGAGATGAAAAAGCCGGCAGCCAGGCCCGCGGCTTGATGGCCGCCCCGAACGGCCCGGTTCAGCGCAACAGGCCGCGCGTCTCGATGAAGCTCACCACCTCGGCCAGCCCGGCCTTCGTGCGAAGGTTGCTCATCACGTAAGGCCGATTCGGCCGCATGCGGCGGGTGTCGGCTTCCATCACCGAGAGATCGGCGCCCACGTACGGCGCGAGATCGGTCTTGTTGATGATGAACAGATCGCTCTTGGTGATGCCGGGGCCACCCTTGCGCGGGATCTTTTCGCCAGCCGCCACATCGATCACATAGATCGTGAGATCGCTCAGCTCGGGGCTGAAGGTGGCGGCGAGGTTGTCGCCGCCGCTTTCGATGAAGACGATGTCGGCATTGGGAAACTTCTCCAGCATGCGATCCACCGCTTCGAGATTGATTGAGGCATCCTCGCGGATCGCGGTGTGCGGGCAGCCGCCGGTTTCCACGCCCATGATGCGTTCGGGTTCGAGCGCGCCGGCCACGGTGAGCAGGCGCTGGTCTTCCTTGGTGT
>JANMAS010000593.1:0-19718 GCA_031359975.1 Burkholderiales bacterium | reverse complement strand
CACCGGCACACGCGAGTTGGCTGCGAAGGCCTCGATCTTCGTCTGCTCGAAGGTGCGGATCATCACGATGTCGACCATGCGGCTGATCACCCGCGCGCTGTCCTCGATCGGCTCGGCGCGGCCGAGCTGGCTGTCGCCGGTGGTCAGGTTCACCACCGAGCCGCCCATCTGGTACATGCCGGCCTCGAAGCTCACGCGGGTGCGCGTGCTGGCCTTCTCGAAGATCATCGCCAGCGTGCGATCGACCAGCGGGGTGTACTTCTCGTAGTTCTTGAAGCGCTTCTTGATCATCGCCGCGCGCTCGAACAGGTACACATATTCCTCGGCGCGAAAATCCTTGAACTGCAGGTAGTGCTTCATCAGGCCCGGCCCCGGTTTCATCATCCGCTCACTGGGTGGATTCGGCGAGAAAGCCGCGGATCAGCGGCGCCAGTATGGCCACGATCTCGTCGGCTTGCGCGGCGGTCAGCACCAGCGGCGGCAGCAGGCGCACCACGCTGTCGGCGGTGACGCTGATGAGCAGCCCGGCCTCCATCGCGCGCTGCAGCAGCACGCTGCAGGGGCGGTCGAGCTGGATGCCGATCATCAGGCCCTGGCCGCGGATTTCCTTGAAGCCGGCCACTTCGCCCAGTTCGCGCATCAGCGCCGCGCGCAGGCGATCACCGAGCGCCGCCGCGTTGGCGAGCAGGCCGTCGTCTTCCATGATGCGCAGCGTTTCGATGCCGGCGCGCATCGCCAGCGGGTTGCCACCGAAGGTGCTGCCGTGGTTGCCGGGGCCGAGCACGTCCTTGGCCTTGGGGCCGACGACGATGGCGCCGATCGGCACGCCCGAGCCCAGGCCTTTGGCCAGCGGCATCACGTCGGGCACCACGCCGGCCCACTGGTGCGCGAACCACTTGCCGGTGCGGCCGATGCCGCACTGCACCTCGTCGAGCATCAGCAGCCAGCCCTGTTCGTTGCACAGCTCGCGCACGCCCTGGAGGTAGTCGGCGCGGGTGGGCCGCACGCCGCCCTCGCCCTGGATGGTTTCGAGAAACACCGCCACCACGTTCGGGCGCGTTTGCGCCACTTCGCGCAAGGCGCCCAGATCGTTCAGCGGCACACGCACGAAACCCGGCACCAGCGGCCCGAAACCGGCCTGCACCTTGGGATTGCCGGTGGCCGACAGCGTGGCGATCGAACGGCCGTGGAAGGCCGCTTCGTAGACGACGATCTCCGGCGCATCGATGCCTTTGTCGTGGCCGAACTTGCGCGCGATCTTCAGTGCACCTTCGTTGGCTTCGAGGCCCGAGTTGGCGAAGAACACGGCTTCGAGCCCGGACAACTCGCACAGCTTGGCGGCCAGCGCCTCCTGCAAGGGCGACTGGTAGTAGTTCGAGGTGTGGATCAGCTTGCTCACCTGATCCTGCAGCGCCGGCACCAGCTTGGGGTGGGCGTGGCCGAGGGTGTTGACGGCGATGCCGCCGAGCGCGTCGAGGTAGCGTCGGCCGTCGGTATCCCATACGTGGCAGCCCTGGCCGTGCGACAGCGCAATGGGCAGCCGACCATAGGTGTTCAACACATGAGGCATCGCGTTGGGCGAAGACATCGGGGCACTCCAGATGCGGCGTTTCATGCCGAAAACAACAAAGTCGGCGGCGTTCAGATGCCACGCGCCGACTGGGTCCCACATTCTATGGCGCCACCCGGCCAGCAGCCCGGCGCAGCGAGAGCCAACGATGTTTCAAGACGCGCAGTGCTGCGGCGCAGCAAATCAGGGCAGAATCAATCAACAAGCGATGCTCGGCGTGGTCGAGCTCGATATCATCCCCATGGCGGCGCCACAGATTCGAGAAGTTTTCATCCAGGGCCTGACCAAGGATGGCCAGACGTTTCGCCCCAGCGATTGGGCGGAGCGACTCGCCGGCGCCTTGTCGTGTTTCCGCCCCGCCACCGGCAAGCAGCGCGGCGCGGGTGCCTACATCGGCTACTCGCCGTACTGCGTGCCCCGGATGATCAACGGCGTGAAATGCGTGATCGTCAACGAAGACCTGCGCGGCATCGAACCGATGGCCTGGGACTTCGCCATGAATTTCGCTCGCGACAACGATTTGCAGGTGACCGAGGCGTGCCTGATGCCGGAGAACGGCTCCCCCGGCCCGCCACGCGTGGACTGACGGGCCGTGTGCGCCGGACACGCCGGCCGCGCCCCACAATGACAAAAGGGCTCGCATGGCGAGCCCTTCTATTTTGGCGAGACAGCCTGCTGGAGGCTGTAGCCTCAGGCTGTGGCCATCGCCTTGATCTTGGCGGAAAGCCGGCTCTTGTGGCGAGCGGCCTTGTTCTTGTGGAAGATGCCTTTTTCGGCCACCGAATCGATCACTGGCTGCGCGACGGTGAACAGCTCGGCTGCCTTCGTCTTGTCGCCGGAATCCAGCGCCTTCTGCACGTTCTTGATCACGGTGCGGAATTTCGACCGCAGCGACGTATTGGCCGCATTCAGCTTCAGATCCTGGCGCGCTCGCTTGCGGCCCGACGGAAGACGAACGATTCTTTTCTTGGCTTTGGAAGCGGTGGCCATGCTGGTGTTTGCGCTGTTGTTTGCGCGCCGTTTGCGTGCGCTTTGGAAGATGTGAAAGGCAGATATCTGGGCATTATCTGGGCATTAGCTCGGCGGCTGGAGCCAGCCAAGCGAAGCCTATAAGTATAGCATCGCGCGAAATCCTTTCCAGCCCCCCCACGAGGGCGTGAAGGCACGCACGTAGGATGCGGGCCGTGAACCTGCTCCGAGCTGCCTCCATCGTCTCCCTGCTGACACTCGCTTCGCGGGTGACCGGCCTCGTGCGCGAGCAGTTGATCGCCGCGGCCTTTGGCGCGAGCGCGGCCACCGATGCCTTCAATGTGGCGTTCCGCATCCCGAACCTGCTGCGCCGGCTGTTCGCCGAGGGCGCGTTCTCCCAGGCCTTTGTGCCTTTGCTGGCGGCCACGCGTGCCTCGGAGGGCGATGAATCCACGCACCGCCTGATCGACGCGGTGGCCACCGTGCTCACCTGGGCGCTGGTGATCACCTCGATCGCGGGCGTGCTGGCCACGCCGCTCATCGTCTGGTTGATGGGTTCCGGCCTGGCGGGCTTCGACGACGCGGTGGTGATGACGCGCATCATGTTTCCCTACATCGCGCTGATCTCGCTGGTGGCGCTGTCGGCTGGCGTGCTCAACACCTGGCGCCGCTTTGCGGTGCCGGCGATCACCCCGGTGCTGTTGAACCTGGCCATGATCGCCGGTGCGTGGTGGGGTGCGCCACTGGTGGCCCATTGGGGCTGGCCGCCGATTCGCGGCATCGCGCTGGGTGTGATGCTGGGCGGTGTGTTGCAACTGGCGGTGCAGATTCCCGCGCTGCGAGCGATCGGCTGTCTGCCGCGCATCGGGCTGGCCCCGTCGGCGATCGCCGCAGCCTGGCGCCATCCGGGCGTGAAGCGGGTGTTGCAGCAGATGGCGCCGGCGCTGCTGGGCGTTTCCGTGGCGCAGATATCGCTGCTCATCAACACGCAGATCGCATCGCATCTGGCGGTGGGTTCGGTGTCGTGGCTCACCTATGCCGACCGGTTGATGGAATTTCCCACCGCGCTGCTCGGCGTGGCGCTGGGCGTGGTGCTCTTGCCGCAGCTGTCATCGGTGCTGGCGCGGGATGATCTCGACGCCTACTCCGGCATGCTCGACTGGGGGCTGAGGCTGGTGGCGCTGCTGGCCTTGCCGTGCGCGGTGGCACTGGTGGTCTTTCCGAGGCCGCTCATCGCCGTGCTGTTTCACAACGGCGCCTTTTCGGCGGCTGACGTGCAACAGACCGTGCGCGCCCTGATGGGCTATGGCGTGGGCCTGCTCGGCCTGGTCTCGATCAAGGTGCTGGCGCCGGGCTTTTATGCGCGGCAGGACATCCGCACCCCGGTGCGCATTGCGGTGGTGGTGCTGGCGGTCACCCAGCTCATGAACCTGATCTTCGTGCCGATGCTGGGCCACGCCGGGCTGGCGCTGTCGATCGGCCTGGGCGCAACGGTCAATGCGGGCGCTTTGCTCTTCGGCCTCATGCGGCGAGGCGTGTACCGGCCCTCGGCGGGCTGGGGCCGGCTGGCGCTGCGTCTGCTGGTGGCCAATGCCGCGCTGGGCGGCGCGCTGTGGTGGGCCAATGCGCACATCGACTGGATCGGCCTGCAGTCGCATTGGTTGCTGCGCGCCGGGCTTCTGGCGGCCGTGCTGGCCGGTGTGGCGGTGCTGTATTTCGCGGCGCTGATGGCGATGGGCCTGCGGCCGAGAGAGTTCACACGCCGAATCTGAACGCCTACACTGCGGGCATGAGTTCTCGCTGGCGTATCGAGGTGCCCACTGCGCTCGAATACTTCCGGGCGCTGGTGGCGCAGGATGACAGTTTTGCGCTGCTCGAAGCTGCGGTGGCGGTGGCGCAAGACGAATACCCCGACCTCGACGTGCTGGCCACGCTGTCGGAGGTGGATGCACTGGGCGAGCGCCTGCGGCGACGCATACCCACCGATGCCTCCGCCGTGCAGCGCCTGCGCTACCTGAACCGCTACTTCTTCCATGAAGTGGGCTTCTGCGGCAATGTGAACGACTACTACGATCCGCGCAACAGCTACCTCAACGAGGTGCTCGCCACCCGGCGTGGCATTCCGATCACGCTGGCCGTGCTGTACATGGAGCTGGCCTCGCAGGTGAGCTTGAGCGCCCGTGGCGTGTCGTTCCCCGGGCACTTTTTGGTCAAGATCCGCATGCCGGCCGGCGAGGTGGTGATCGATCCTTTCACCGGCGAATCGTTGTCGCGCGACGCCCTCGAAGAGCGGCTGCAGCCCTATCGCCAGCAACGCGGGCTGGTGGGCGATTCGCAGGTGCCGCTGGGCCTGTTCCTGCAATCGGCCACGCCCCGCGACATCATGGCCCGCATGCTGCGCAACCTGAAGGAGGTGCATCGCAGCGCCGAGGATTGGCCGCGCCTGGTGGCGGTGTGCGAGCGGCTCGTGTGCCTGCTGCCCGGCGCCTGGGAGGAGCATCGCGACCGGGGCCTGGCCCAGGCCCAGGCCGGGCTGGTCGACGCCGCACTGGCGGATCTGCGCGTCTACCTCGACCATCGGCCCGACGCCGAGGATGCGCCAGCGGTGGCACTGCGCCTGGACGAGCTGCGCCGCACCGCCAGGCCCCGGCTGCATTGACGCCTACAATTCCTGGCTGGCACTCCGGCTGACGGCATCACGCATGCGGGCCAATCGGTTCTCGCAGGGCGCCACCGGCGAGAACCGGCCCCATCTGGCTATCTGCGGCGGATCCGCACCGCCTTGAGCCCGTTCGCTGGCCCGGTGCCGGGCGCCAACTCACCACTCCCCATCGATGACCCTCACCAGCCCGCAACGACAGACCCTCACCTGGACGGCCATCGCCGTCGTGACGTTCACGCTGGTGTGGTTGCTGTCGTCGGCCCTGACGCCGTTCATCATCGCCGCGGTGCTGGGCTATGTGCTGCACCCGGCGGTCGAGTGGCTGGTGAGGCGTCGCGTGCCGCGCTGGCTGGCGGTGTCGATGATGGTGCTCGTGGCCATCGTCGCCGCGCTGGCTTCGGTGCTGTTGATCGTGCCGGTGATCACCAAGGAAATCCCGTTGTTGCGCCAGCAGATCCCGCTGCTGGTCGATCGTCTGGACAAATCATTCGCACCCTGGCTGGCGCAATTCGGCATCAACGTGTCGCTCGACATGGCCAGCGTCAAGGCCTATGTGCTGAAGTTTGTCGATGCCAACCTGGAAGAGGGTGTGGCCACGCTGCTGAACTCCGCCCGCGTCGGCACCGGTTTTGTGCTGACGCTGTTGAGCACGCTGCTGCTGGTGCCGGTGGTGCTGGCCTACCTGCTGATGGATTGGCAAAAGCTCTTGCGCATGGCCCATTCGATGGTGCCGCCGCGCATGCGCCCGGCGGTTGATGGCTTTCTGGATGAGTGCGACGACGTGCTCGGCCAATACCTGCGCGGCCAGTTGCTGGTGATGCTGATCCTGGCCGGCTACTACGCGGTCGGCCTGGCGCTGGCGGGGTTCGATCTGGCGGTGCCGGTGGGCATATTCACCGGGCTCGCCGTGTGCATTCCCTACATTGGCTTCGGGCTTGGCCTGGCGCTGGCGCTGCTGGCCGGGGTGTTGCAGTTCGCGAGCTGGTACGCGTTGATCGCGGTGGCGGTGGTGTATGGCATCGGCCAGCTCGTGGAGAGCATTTTCCTCACACCGCGCCTGGTAGGTGAGCGCATCGGCTTGCATCCGCTCGTGGTGATCTTCGCGTTGCTGGCGTTTGGCAACCTGTTCGGATTTCTCGGCGTGTTGCTGGCCTTGCCGGTGAGCGCCATCGGCTTCGTCGCGGTACGGCGGGTGCGCAAGGCGTACCTGTCGAGCCGCTTGTTTCTCGGCTGATGCGGCGACTGATCGCTGGCGCATGAGGCAACTACCGCTTCCGATCGGGCTGGATGCTCCGCCGTGTTTCGACAACTTCCTCGCTGCCGGCAACGAAGCCGCGGTGGCTCATCTCCAGGCGCTCACGGTGCCGGCGGCGCCCGTCTATCTGTGGGGTGCGCCGGGCTCGGGCAAGAGCCACCTGCTCAAGGCGCTGTGCGACCGGTTTGTCAGTGCCGGAGGAACCTGTGGCTGGTTCACGCCCGAGTCGCCAGCACCCTGGGAGGCGGGTGACGGCTGGTCGGCGGTGGTGATCGACGATTGCGATCGCCTGGGTGCCGATGCCCAGCACGCGGCGTTCTCGCTCTTTGTGCAGGCGGCCAGCCTGGGCTTGCTGGTGGCCGGGGCCGGGCGCTTGCCGCCGATTGACTTGCCCTTGCGCGACGACCTGCGCAGCCGCCTGGGTTGGGGACATGTCTTCCATCTCAATCCGCTCGACGACAACCAGACCCGTGCCGCGCTGCGCCGCGCGGCCGATCGCCGCGGCATCGCCCTCAGCGACGACGTGATGCACTACCTGATGACCCGTTTCGAGCGCGATCTTTCACGCCAGATGGCGCTGCTCGATCGGCTCGACGCGTATTCGATGTCTGCGCACCGCACCGTCACCGTGCCGTTGCTCAAGCAGATGCTGGCCGAGTCCGCATGAATCTCACCTTGTTCGACCTCGACGGCACGCTGATCGAGCGCGATTCCGATCACGCGTTTGGCGAATTCATGGTGCGCGTGGGCTGGGCCGACGGCGATGCCTGGCGCGATCGCAACGATGAGTTCTACCGCCAGTACCAGGCCGGCGCGCTCGACCTGGCCGCCTATGTGGATTTCGCCACGTCGGCCTGGCGCAGCCAGCCGATCGAAGCGGCGCTGGCGATGCGCGAGCGATTTATCCGCGAGGAAATCAAACCCTCGCTGCACCCGCGGGCGCTGGCGCTGGTGCGTTCGCACCAGGCCGAGGGCGATCTGGTGGCGATCGTCACCGCCACCAACGAGTTCGTCACCCGGCCGATCGCCGATCAGTTCGGCATCGACACCCTGCTGGCCGTGGAACTCGAGCGCGACGAGGCCGGCGGCTTCACCGGCCGGGTGCGCGGCACCCCCACCTTTCGCGAGGGCAAGGTGGCGCGTGTGGCATCCTGGCTCGCCAGCCTGGGGCATCGACTCGAGGATTTTCCGCGCGTCAATTTCTACAGCGATTCCATCAACGACCTGCCGTTGCTCGAGGCGGTCACCGATCCGATCGCCACCAACGCGTCGCCGGCGCTGGCGCAGATTGCCGCCGAGCGCGGCTGGCGAACACTGGGGCTCTTCCAATGATTCTCAAATTCATCGACAAGCTGTTGCGCAAGCCTTCAGCCAAGGCGGCTGCGGCGAAGGAGCCCAAATCGCGCATCCCGCTCGGTGTGCGCGTCGAGGTACCGGCCAGTGATCACGGCATCGATCCGGCCTTGCTCGACGAGCGCGCCGTCAAGGTGGTGCGCACGCTGCAGGAAGCCGGATTCACCGCCTACATCGTCGGCGGCGCGGTGCGCGATCTGCTGGTGGGCCTGCGCCCGAAGGATTTCGATGTGGCCACCGATGCCACACCCGAGCAGGTGAAGGGCTTGTTCCGACGCGCATTTGTGATCGGCCGGCGCTTTCGGCTGGTGCATGTGATCTTCGGTCGCGGGCGCGAACACGAGGTCATCGAAGTCTCCACGTTCCGCGCTTTTCTCGATGCCGCCGAGGCCGAGCAGGTGGGTGGCAACGAAAAAACCTCGCGCGATGAACTGGTCGGCAAGACACAGGCGGTGGATGCGAGCGGGCGTGTGCTGCGCGATAACGTCTGGGGCCCGCAGATCGAAGATGCCGCGCGCCGTGATTTCACGATCAATGCGATGTACTACGACCCGCAGTCGCAGCTCCTCATCGACTACCACCACGGCCTGGCCGATTCGCGTGCCCGCGTGCTTCGCATGATCGGCGATCCGGCCACGCGCTACCGCGAAGATCCGGTGCGCATCGTGCGCATCGTGCGCTTTGCCGCCAAGCTCGGGTTCGAGATCGAACGTGCCACCGCCGAGCCGATCCAGCGCATGGCCGCGCTGCTGGCCAACGTGCCCGCCTCGCGCCTGTTCGACGAGATGATCAAGCTGCTGCAGACGGGCCACGCGCTGGCCAGCCTCGACGAGTTGCGCAAGCGCGGCCTGCACCAGGGCTTTTTCCCCATCCTCGACGGGCTGTTCGCGCAAGGGCCCACCCAGGCCGCACGACAGGCGTTTGTGCGCCTGGCGCTGCAGGATACCGACCGCCGCGTTCACGAAGATCGCGCCGTGGCACCGAGCTTCCTGCTGGCCTGCCTGCTGTGGCACGACGTGCTCGAGCGTTGGAATCAACTGCGCGCCGCCGGCGAGCCGCCCACGCCCGCCTTGCAGCAGGCGATCGACGCGGTATTCGATGCCCGCATCGGCGATATCTCCGGGCGCGGCAAGCTGGCGATCGACATGCGCGAGATCTGGATGATGCAGACGCGCTTCGAGCGACGCACCGGCAACTCGGCCTACGCGCTGATCGAACAGCCGCGCTTCCGCGCCGGCTACGATTTTCTGCGTCTGCGCTGTGATTCCGGCGAGGTGGCCGCCGAGCTGGGCGAATGGTGGGAAGACTTTTCGCTCGGCAGCCCCGAAGACCGCGAAGCCCTGGTGGCCGCGGTGCGCGAGACCAAGCAGCCCCGGCGTGCGCCTCGGCCACGTCACGAACCTGGCCCGCGCACGGCTGCGGCACCCGCCGAAGCGGAGCCTGGAGACGATGGCGAGCAGGCCAGCGAGCCTGTGGGCGATGATGCCGCCGCGGCGCCGCGCAAGCGGCGGCGGCGGCGACGCAGCAGCGGCGCCAAGGCAGGCAGCTCCGGGCCGGCGACCGATAGCGGCGGCCCCTCGGGCGCCTGAACATGCCTGAGCCGGTCGTCGCTTATGTGGGTCTGGGTGCCAACCTGGGCGATGCGATGGTCACGTTGCGCACAGCCCTGATCGACATCGCAGCGCTTCCCGGTGTCGAGATCGTGGCGCAATCGTCGTGGTATCGCAGCGCGCCGGTGGATGCCCAAGGGCCCGATTTCCTGAACGCGGTGGCAGCCATGCGCACCACCCTGTCGCCACACGAATTGCTGGCCGGGCTGCAGGCCATCGAACATCGGTACGGGCGCGAGCGGCCTTACCGCAACGCACCGCGCACCCTGGATCTGGATTTGCTTTTGCATGGCGACGCGGTGTTGCATTCGCCCGAACTCACGCTGCCGCATCCGCGGGCGCACGAGCGGGCGTTTGTGCTGGCGCCGCTGGCCGAGATCGCGCCGGATCTGATGCTACCCGGGCTTGGCCGGATTCGCGTCTGGCTCGATCGTGTGGCCGGCCAACCCATCGAACGCCTCGTCCCATGACTCAGCCGGAGCCCTTTCGACACATTGCGATCGAAGGCGCGGTGGGCGCCGGCAAGACCACGCTGGCGCGGGCGCTGGCGGCGCATTGGGGCGCGGAACTGCTGCTCGAGCAACCGGATGAAAACCCGTTCCTGGCCAAGTTCTACGCCGAAGGCAGCGGCTATGCGTTCCAGACGCAGCTGTTTTTCCTGTTCCAGCGTATCGAGCAATACCGTGCGCTGGCCGAGCCCGGCATGTTTGCGCCGCGCATCGTGAGCGACTTCATGTTCGCGAAGGACGCGCTGTTTGCCCGGCTCACCTTGTCCGACGACGAATTCAGCCTGTACCAGAAGATCCAGGCCCAGGCGGCGCCGCCGGTGCCGGCGCCCGATCTGGTGATCTGGCTGCGCGCCGGCACGCCCACGCTGCTGGAGCGCATCGATCGCCGCGGCCGACCGATGGAGCGCGACATCGATCCCGCCTATGTGCAGCGCCTGGCCGATGCGTATGGCGAGTACTTCGCGCAGCATCCGCAGGTGCGCGTGCTGGCGGTGGAAACCGACCACTTCGATGCGGCAGCCGTGCCGGGTGATCTGCTGCGGTTGGTGCGTGCCATCACGCACTTCCAGGGGCCGCGCGAGACGCTCGATCCGCCGCCTACAATCCCGCCGCGTGGAGAGCATGACAGTTTGATGACAAACCGGTGACTCTTCGTCAGACGCGCCAGCCCGATGTCATGGCGCTGCAGACCACCGCAGGAGGAGTCACACCATGCTGTTCGGCAAGCTGTTGCCCCGTGAGGGCAATTTCTTCGAGATGTTCAACCAGCACGGCGATTTCATCGCCCTGGGCGGACGCGCATTTCTCGACATGATCAAGAACTACAGCGATCCGTTGCTGCGCGAGAAGTATGCGCAGGCGGTGGGCGATGCGGAGCGCTCGGCCGATCGCATCACCGCCGAGGTGAACCGCCTGCTGCACAAGACCTTCATCACACCGATCGACCGCGAGCAGATTCGCGGCCTCATCAACGCGATGGACGACATCCTCGATCTGCTGCAGGACTGCAGCGAAGTGATGCAGTTGTACGACCTGCAACGCGTCAGCGAAGACGTGGTGCGCCTGAGCGAGATCTCGGTGCGCTGTTGCGATCGGGTTCAGCACGTGGTGAGTTTGCTGCCCAAGCTCAGCGAAGCCTCGGTGGCCGAAGCCGCGCTGAAGACCTGCGAGGAGATCGATCGCCTCGAATCCGACGCCGATCGGGTGATGCGCTCGGCGATGTCGCGGCTGTTCCGCGACGAGATCGATGTGCGCGAGCTGATCAAGCTCAAGGCCATCTACGAGCACCTCGAATCGATCTCCGATCGTTGCGAAGACGTGGCCAATGTGATCGAGGGCATCGTCCTCGAGAACTCCTGATCGGGCCCTCGATGGAGGCGGCGCAGGCAAGTCTCGGGGTGGTGATCGTGCTGGTGGCGCTGGCGCTGGTGTTCGATTTCATGAACGGCTTCCACGACGCCGCCAATTCGATCGCCACCGTCGTGTCCACCGGCGTTCTCAAGCCTTCGCAGGCGGTGGCGTTTGCGTCATTTTTCAATGTGCTGGCGCTGTTTGTGTTTCAGCTCAGCGTGGCGGCCACGGTGGGCAAGGGCATCGTGGAACCGGGCATCGTGAATCAGCACGTGGTGTTCGGCGCACTCATCGGCGCCATCAGCTGGAACCTGATCACCTGGTATTACGGCATCCCGTCGAGTTCGTCGCATGCGCTCATCGGCGGCATCGTGGGTGCGGTGATGGCCAAGGCCGGCGCGTCGGCGTTGATCGGCAGCGGCATCCTCAAGACGGTGGCGTTTGTCTTCATCTCGCCGCTGCTGGGCTTTCTGCTCGGCTCGCTGATGATGGTGCTGGTGGCCTGGGTGTGCCGGCGATCGTCGCCGCTGCGGGTGGACAACTGGTTCCGCCGGCTGCAGCTCGTCTCGGCCAGCCTGTATTCGCTGGGCCACGGCGGCAACGATGCACAAAAGACGATCGGCATCATCTGGATGCTGCTCATTGCATCCGGCTATGCGTCGGCCACCGACAAGATGCCGCCGTCGTGGGTGATCTGGTGCTGCTACCTGGCCATCGGCATGGGCACCATGTTCGGCGGCTGGCGCATCGTCAAGACCATGGGGCAGAAAATCACCAAGCTCAAACCGGTGGGGGGCTTCTGCGCCGAAACCGGCGGCGCGATCACGCTGTTTCTGGCCACCAGCCTGGGTGTGCCCGTATCCACCACCCACACCATCACCGGCGCCATCGTGGGCGTGGGTTCGGTGCGCAATGCGTCGGCGGTGCGCTGGGGCGTGGCCGGCGATATCGTCTGGGCCTGGATCTTCACCATCCCCGCATCGGCCTTCGTCGCCGCTGTGGCGTACTGGGTCAGCCTGCGGCTGTTCTGATCGGCCATGTCGCGGGTGTGAGGCGCGCGCCCTGAGCCGCCTCGCTTTGCCATTCAAAGAAGCGTTGGCCTGCGAAGGCCACCGTGCTCATCAACACGGTGGCACCGGCCAGCAAGGCAACGATCACGCCGAGGATCGGGCCCCATCGGGTGTCGACCGGCGGCTGCCTCGGGTTGAACCGGGCCGCCCATTTTTCGTCCGGCGTGAGGCCGTAGACCAACGCGGCCACCATCGCCTGGGTGATCATCACGCCCAGGAGCGGGATCAGCAGCCAGGCCAGATGGTCGTCCTGCCCGATCTGCCGCGCCCGCTGCACACCGATCCAGCCGATGAGCGTGGGCAGCGGCATCAGCCAGCCCCAGGCATCGCGCCGGCCGTGCAGGTAGAAGCGGTGCAGCCCGACCGAGCCACCCACCACGGCGAGCCAGGTGGCCAGCGTTTTCGAGCGGTAGGTGAGGTCGCTCATGTCGCCGGGCCGGTGGGTGGCGTGCGGTCGCCTTCGCCGAGTTCGAGTTGCATCAGCACCACATCCAGCCAGCGATCGAATTTCCAGCCCGCCGAACGCATCACGCCGATGGGCGCGAAGCCGGCGGCCCGGTGCACGCCCACCGAGCCGGCGTTGTTGGCGTCGCCAATCACCGCCACCATCTGGCGCGCGCCGGCCGACCGGCAGCGGATGATCAGCGCGTCGAGCAACAGCCGACCGATGCCGCGCCCCTTCACATCGCCAGCCAGGTAGACCGAATCCTCGACGCAGAACCGGTACGCCAGCCGGGGGCGAAAGTGGGTGGCATAGGCGTAGCCCAGTACCCGTTCATCGGCGCCGCTGCCCTCGCAGGCCACCAGCCACGGCAAGCCCTTGGCCAACACGTCGGCGCGGCGGCGAGCCATGTCGGCTTCGTCTGGCGGCTCGGTTTCAAAGGTGCCGGTGCCGCCCAGCACGTTGCCGGCGTAGATGGCCGTGATGGCCGGAACATCGGTATCCGCGCTGTCGCGCAACGACACGGTGGGGGCGGGCTGGGGCATGTGAGGCGTGCCGGGAAGGCGGGTCTGGTGCGAAATGGGGCGGGGCGTTTATAATTCTAGGTTCGGCTGAGCGGGCCTGCTGCCCGTTGTGCAGCGTCGAGGTGGGCCAGGGCCCGCTTTGAGGCTTCGAGGCGGCTGCGTGACGAAAATCGCGCCCGTCGGCAAATCGGCAAACCAAGTGGCATATTGAGGACAGCATGGTCGTTATTCGTCTGGCTCGTGGCGGTGCAAAAAAGCGCCCCTTCTACAACATCGTGGTGGCGGATTCGCGCCTTCGCCGCGACGGCCGCTTCATCGAGCGTGTCGGCTTTTACAACCCGATGGCCTCGGGCGGTGAAGAAAAGCTTCGCCTGTCCACCGATCGGGTGAGCTACTGGTCGGGCGTTGGCGCCCAACTGTCGCCCACCGTGCAGCGGCTGGTCGACCAGGCCAAGCCCAAGGCCTGATCCTCAGCGATGGCCGGGCCGGCGTGCCGATGGTGGCGCCCGATCCTGCCGTTTCGCGGCACAGTGCGATGACGATGTCCGGTTTCGGTTCCGACACTCCGGATTGGCCGGCAGACGCCATCGAAGTGGGTCGCATCCTGGGCGCCTGGGGCCTCAAGGGTTGGGTGAAGGTGCAGCCGCACGCCAGCGATCCGAAGGCGCTGTTTTCCACGCGCCGCTGGTACATCGATCCCCCCACCAGGCATCATCGGCCCGGCGTGGTGGTCGATCGCGCGAGCCAACCCACTCTGCTGCGCATCACCCAGGCCAAGGAGCATGGCGATGGTGTGGTCGCCAAGTTCGACGGCAGCGACGATCGGGCCAGCGCCGAAGCCTGGAAGGGCGCCGCGGTGTATGTGCCGCGCTCGAGCTTCCCCACGGCGGCGATCGACGAGTATTACTGGGTCGATCTCATCGGCCTGGCCGTGGTCAATCGGCAGGGCGAATCACTCGGCATCGTCAGCGATCTGATCGATACCGGTGCCCATTGCGTGCTGCGCATCGACACCGTGGCCGCCGATCCCATGCAGGCCGTTGAGCGCCTCGTGCCCTTCGTGGCAGCCTATGTCGACGACGTGAGCCTCGCCGACAAGCGTATCACCGTGGATTGGGGCCTGGACTACTGATCCGGCCACGATGGCCGCTTCAACCCGCGCCACACCGATGCGATTCGACATCGTCACCCTGTTCCCCGAGCTCTTCGGCCCGTTTTTCACCGAAGGCGTGACCCGTCGTGCCTTCGGCTCCGGCCAGGTGGATGTGCGCCTGTGGCCGCTGCGCGATTTTGCGCTCGATGCCTACAAGCGGGTGGACGACCGTGCCTATGGCGGCGGGCCGGGCATGGTGCTGCTGGCCGAGCCGCTGGAGCGTGCGCTGCAGGCCATTCGTGCGGATCGTGCGGATCGTGCGGATCGCGCCGAACCGTCGTCGCGTGGCCCGGTGGTGCTGTTGTCGCCCACCGGCCGGCGTATCGACCAAGGCGTGGTGCGCGAATTTGCGGCGGGGCCCGGCGCGGTATTGATCTGCGGCCGCTACGAGGGCGTCGATCAACGCTTTGTCGACGCGCATGTCGACATGGAACTGAGCCTGGGCGACTTCGTGCTCTCGGGCGGTGAGCTGCCCGCGCTGGCCTTGCTCGACGCCGTGGCGCGCTTGCAGGAAGGCGTGCTGAACGACGCGCGTTCGCATGCGCAAGACAGTTTCGAGGATGGCCTGCTCGATCACCCTCACTTCAGCCGGCCCGAACAATGGCTGCGCGCCGATGGCTTGGCGAGCGACGTGCCCGAGGTGTTGATGTCGGGCCATCACGGCCGCATTGCGCAATGGCGGCGTGAGCAGTCTCTGACGCTCACGGCCCGACGCCGGCCGGATCTGATCATCAGCGCGCGCGCGGCAGGGCGCTTGAGCGCCGCCGACGAGGCGTTTCTCATCAAGCTCGCGGTATACTAGAAGGCTTTTCGATCCTCTGCCGGGTGCGCGTGGCCTATCGTTGGTTGCGCAGGGTGGTGTGGCTGTGGGTGGCTGTGTGTGGCTTCCAACTCATCCACCGCCTGATCCATTTTGACGCCGGCATGATCGCTCCGGAGAAACCATGAACCTGATTCTCGCGCTCGAGCAAGAAGAAATTGCTCGCCTGAACAAGACGATCCCCCCCTTCGCCCCTGGCGACACGGTGATCGTGAATGTGAATGTGGTCGAAGGCACGCGCAAACGCGTGCAGGCCTATGAAGGCGTGGTGATCGCCAAGCGGAACCGGGGGCTGAATTCCAGCTTCATCGTGCGCAAGATGTCCAGCGGCGAAGGCGTGGAGCGCACGTTCCAGCTGTACAGCCCGTTGATCGCCTCGGTCGAAGTGAAGCGCCGCGGCGATGTGCGCCGCGCCAAGCTCTACTACCTGCGCAGCCGCAGCGGCAAGTCGGCCCGCATCAAGGAAAAGCTTTCCTGATGCCGGCGATGCCGGGCAGCTCCGTCACCGGCGCTGGCCTGGAGGGTCTGCCTAATGGCTGCAAGCCGCCCCTCCGGGCGGCTTTGTCATTTCAGCCCCTCCGCGGAGTTTGACATTGCGGCCCCTCCGGGTGGTTTTGTCTGTTCAGCCCCGGATGACCGCCAGAGCCCGCCATGGCTGATCGTCCCTCACGAATCCTCGATCCACGCGCCGCGGCGCTGGTGAGGGTCGACGACCATCTGCCCGCTGTGCCCACCGATCGGCTGACGGCACCCGCGTTGCGCGAGCGCTTTGCGGCCGGCCCGCTCGGGCCGCCGGAGTTGCCCGGCGACGGGATGCGCTGGCGCACCGACCATCCCGCCGCAGCCGCCGTGCTGGTGGCCCTGGTGGCGCGCGACGATGGCCTGCACGTGCTGCTCACCCAACGCACCGATCATCTGCGCGACCATGCCGGCCAGATCAGCTTCCCCGGTGGCCGCTCCGAAGCCATCGATGCCGACGCCACCGCCACCGCGCTGCGCGAGGCGCGCGAAGAAGTGGGCCTGGCACCCGAGGCGGTCGATGTCATCGGCACGCTGGCCCAATACACCACCGTCACGAACTACGTCGTCACGCCGGTGGTGGCGCTGGTGCGGCCCGGTTTCACGCTCAAGCTGGATGCGTTTGAAGTGGCCGAGTCTTTCGAGGTGCCGTTGCGTTTTCTCATGGACCCGGCCAACCACCGCTGGCATCGGCTCGACATCGGCGGCGAGGCGCGCTTGTTCCTCGCCATGCCGTGGATGGGCACGCGGGCCGAGGGCGCGCCGCACGAATATTTCATCTGGGGCGCCACCGCCTCGATGCTTCGCAACCTGTATGCCGCCTTGGCCTGATTGGTTGCGCGTCGGGCCCGACAAGGGCCGTCGCTATCATCGTCGCTGATGAGTTTCTTCGCCGTTCTCTTTGCCTTGCTGATCGAACAGCTCAAACCGCTGCCGCGCGACAACTGGGCGCACGAGGCGCTGGTGGGCTGGGTGCGCTGGACAGGCCGCAATCTCGACGCCGGGCGCGATCACCATTCGCGCCTGGTGTGGGCGGTCACCGTGCTGTTGCCAGCGGCCGTCGCCGCTGGCATCCACTTTGGCCTGGCGCTCTACAGCGATTTGCTGGCGCTGTCGTTCGATGTGGCGGTGCTCTATCTCACGCTCGGCTTTCGGCAGTTCAGTCACTATTTCACCGACATTCGCGCCGCGCTCGAACGTGGCGAGGAGTTCGAAGCGCGGCAGCTGCTCGCGCAGTGGAGCCATCTCGACGCCAGCGAACTGCCGCGCACCGAGATCGTTCGGCATGTGATCGAGCATTCGCTGCTGGCAGCGCATCGGCATGTGTTTGGCGTGTTCTTCTGCTTCGTGGTGTTTTCGGCCTTGGGCCTCGGGCCGGCAGGCGCGCTGTTCTACCGCATGGCGGAGTTTTCCAGCCGCTATTGGTCGCATGCCACCGATCCGCAAGGCGGGCCGATCAATCCCAAGCTGATGGCCTTGTCGCGGCGGCTGTTCGCCTGGATCGATCACGTTCCGGCTCGGCTGACCGCCTTCGGCTTTGCGGTGGTGGGCAACTTCGAAGAAGCCATCAATGGCTGGCGGCGTGATGCCGGGCTATGGCAGCGGCACAACGAAGGCATCATCCTCGCGTCCGCTGCCGGCGCGGTGGGCGTTCGCATGGGAGGCGATCTGCCGCCGTCCGGTGCCAGCACACCGCCGCGTGGATTTGGCGGCGGCGCCGATCCCGATGCGGGCCTTGCCGCCGGCTCGACACCCGGCTCAACGCCTCAGATCGGCCATCTGCAAAGCGTGGTCGGGCTGGTCTGGCGCTCGGTGATCCTGTGGATGCTGATGGTCGCGCTGCTCACGCTGGCCAACGTCATCGGGTGAATTGGGGCACCCGGTGCCGCCAGTACGCAGCACCACCCGCCGAGCGGGTTATCAGGCCGCTTGGGGCGGCCCGGCGCTGGCCTGACTGAATGGGGCACCCGGTGCTGCGAGTACGCAGCACCACCCGCCGAGCGGGTTGTCAGGCCGCCGAGGTCCACAAGGTGGGCCTCTTCGTGGCCCATGGCGGCCCGGCGCTGGCCTGACGGGGCGCGGCTGAGGCTACCGCTTGGCAGTCGACAGCTCGTCGAACAGCTCGCCGTAGATGCGATAACGGCTGGGGCCGATGTCGCCCCGGTCGGCGGCTTCCCTCACGCCGCAACCTGGCTCGTGCCGGTGGGTGCAGTTGTAGAAGCGGCAGGCTTCGGCGTGGGTGCGCACGTCGGGCATCAGCATGGCGAGTTGCATCGCGTCGATGTGATGCAGGCCAAATTCCTGGAAGCCGGGTGAATCGATCAACGCGCAGTCGCGGGCCGCGGTAAGCCAATACCAACTCGTGGTGGTGGTGGTGTGGCGGCCGGTGCCCAGCGCATCGGAGATTTCACCCACCTGGGCGCTGGCGCTGGGCACCAGCAGGTTTACCAGCGTGCTCTTGCCGGTGCCGCTGGGGCCCAGCACCAGCGTCACCCGATCGGCCAGCCAGGGCGCCAGTGCGGCGTGCGAGGCGTCGGGCTGCGCCTTCAGCGCCATCTCGATGATCGACACCCCCATCGCCGCGTAGGGCAACAGGCGCTGTCGCGCTTCGGCGGCTTCGGGCACGTCGGTCTTGTTCAGGCCGATGCGTACCGGGATGTCGGCGCTGGCGGCCGCGATGAGTGCGCGTGCGAGCTGCGATTCGCTGAACATCGGCTTGCCGGCCACCAGCATCAGCAGCTGGTCGATGTTGGCGGCAAAGGATTTGGTGCGCCATTCATCCTGGCGCCGCAGCAGGTTGCGCCGCGCTTCCACGCTTTCAACCACGCCTTCATCGCCGGTGGGTTGCCAGCGCACGCTGTCGCCCACCACCGCATCGGTCTTCTTGCCTCGGGCATGACACAGTACACGCCGCCCCTCGGGCGTTTCGATGAACAGATGGCGGCCGTGCGTGGCCACCACCAGGCCCAGGTCGAGATGGCCGAACCGGTGGCTGGCCGGCGCATCGGGGGCCGAGCGGGGTGCGCCCAATCAGGCCGCCGCGATCACGCCGAGGCGCCCATCGCCGCCAGCCGTTCGGGCGTGGGCGGATGCGAGTAGTAGAACCGCACATACAGCGGATCGGGCGTGAGGGTGACGGCGTTGTCCTGCTGCAGTTTCAGCAGCGCGCTGGCCAGATCGCTGCGGCTGGCCTGCGTGCCGGCATAGGCGTCGGCTTCGAACTCATGCTTGCGCGACAGCGCGGCACTCACCGGCCCGAGAAAATAGGCAAACGGCGGCACCGCGAGCATGAACAGCAACAGTGCGAGGGCATCGTTGAGCGCCGTGAAATTGGGCTGAACGCCCAAGCCGAGGTAGAACCAGGCCTTGGCCGCGAGCCAGCCGAGGATGGCCAGGCCGGCCAGGCTGATCGCAAACATCGTGACGATGCGCTTGGGCACATGCCGATGGCGAAAATGCCCCAGTTCGTGTGCCAGCACCGCCTCGACTTCGCCGGGATCGAGCTTGGCCAGCAGCGTATCGAAGAACACCACGCGTTTGGACGCACCCAGGCCGGTGAAATACGCGTTGGCGTGGGCCGAGCGGCGGCTGCCGTCCATCACGAACAAGCCCTTGGCCGAGAACCCGCAGCGCCGCATCAGTGCCCGCACACGTTCGGCCAGGCCCTCATCGGCCAGCGGCTCGAACTTGTTGAAGATCGGCGCAATCAAGGTGGGGTAGATCACCAGCATCAGCAGGTTGAACACCGCCCAGGCACCCCAGGCCCACAGCCACCACCAGCCGCCCGAATGGCCCATGATCCACAGCACCAGCGCGGCCAGCGGCAGGCCGATGGCCGCGCCGATCACCACACTCTTGAGCATGTCGCCGAAGAACAGCGCCGGTGTCATGCGGTTGAAGCCGAAACGCTGC
>JANMAS010000508.1:0-4544 GCA_031359975.1 Burkholderiales bacterium | reverse complement strand
ACATCGAACTTCACCGCCAGCAGGGTGAGCACCAGCGTCACCTCGATCAGCGTGGGCAGGATGCTGTAGAGCGAATAGGAGATCAGCGAATGCACCGCGCGGGTGCCGCGTTCGATGTCGCGTGTCATGCCGCCGGTCTGGCGCTCGAGGTGAAAGCGCAGGCTGAGCGCATGCAGGTGGCGAAACACGTTGAGCGAGATGCTGCGCGCCGTGCCTTCGGTGGCCTTGGCGAAGATCAATTCGCGCAGCTCGGTGAACAGCGAGGTGGACAGGCGCAGCGCACCATAGGCCACCAGCAGCCCCACCGGCACCACCAGCATCACCCGTGGATCACCGGGCTTGAGCGAGAGATCGTCGATCAGCTGCTTGAGCAGCAGCGGCACGCCCACGTTGGCCACCTTGGCGCCGACGAGGAAGGCCAGCGCGATCAGCACCCGCCAGCGATAAACCCACAGGTAGGGCAGCAGCTTGGCCAGCGTGGCCATATCGGTGCGCGGAGCGGGCGCACCCGAGGCGCCAGCGGTGGCGGTGGCGGGGACAGGCAGGGTGTCGGATCGGCGCATGAAACGGTGGCGGCGGCTGAAGCCTCGCGGGGGGCCGCAAGGCGATGGCGGAATATGCCCCACATTTCAAGGCCTCGTGCAAGGTGGCATGGAAGAATGCCCCGCAGCGCGGAACCCGATGCGCGCACAGAAAGCCCCCGATGACCGACAAGCCCAACTTCACCCCGCCAGAAAGCGGCCACCTCCAAACCCCCCATCGCCTCGACGACGGCGCCGAACTGGTGATGCGGGTGATGCCGATGCCCGCCGATGCCAATGCCAACGGCGACATCTTCGGCGGCTGGATCATGGCGCAGGTGGATATCGCCGGCGCGGTGCTGCCGGCCAAGGTGAGCAAGGGCCGCGTGGCCACCGTGGCGGTGAACGAGTTTGTGTTCAAGCAGGCCGTGTCGGTGGGCGACCTGCTGAGCTTCTACGCGCGCATCACCCGCATCGGCAACACCTCGGTGGGCGTGCATGTGGAGGTGTATGCCGAGCGCAACCCGGCCAACCCGGAGGTGGTGCGTGTCACCGAGGCCAACCTCACCTATGTGGCGATCGACCGCGAAGGCAAATCGCGACCGATACCGCGCGATTCGAAGTAGTCAATAAAACAGTTCTGCGATCACGAGGGGATCATCATCATGTTCAAGTCATTGCGCGTCCCGGAGAAGCTGTTCACCCTGGTGATGTGGTTGGTGTCGTTTGCGTTTGCCGGCTTTCTCATCGGCCTGGGCGGCAAGGTGGTGGCCGATCTGCCGCGCCTGGAAACCAACCTGTCGATCGACCAGTTTGCCGATCGCCCGGCCCTCGAATCGGCGCGCAGCGACATCGCCGTCCTGCAGCGCGCGCAGCGGGAGCACAGCGACAAACACGAGCAGGCGCAGCTCGCCGTGACCGCCGCCAGCAACGCCTATGAATCCGCGCGCACCAGCTTCGAAAACTGGCTGCAGACACGCACCGCCACCACCGATCCGGCACAGGACCCGGAGGTCATCCGCCGCACCCGCGATCTGGATGGGCTCAAACAAGCCGAGCGCAAGGCCGAACAGGCGGTGGAAGCCATCGACCAGCAGCAGCTCGACACCGAGCAGCGCCTGGCGCAGCGCCAGCGCGACCAGCAGGCCATCACCAATGCCGCCGACGGCGCCTACTCGGCCGCCGAGTTCCAGCAGCAGCTGCGTGTGTTCGGTTTCCGGCTCGCGCTCACCTTGCCGCTGCTCGGCATCGCGGTGTGGCTGGTGGCCAAGAAGCGCAAGAGCGACTACTGGCCGCTGATGCGCGGCTTTGTGCTGTTTGCCGTCTTCACCTTCTTCTTCGAGCTGGTGCCCTACCTGCCCAGCTACGGCGGCTACGTGCGCTATGCGGTGGGCATCGTGCTCACCGGCGTGGCCGGGCACTATGTGGTGAAGGCGATGCGGCGCTACCTGGCCAAGCGCCAGGAGGTGGAACAGCAGACGCAGACCGAGCGGCGCGAAGCGCTAGGCTACGAAGACGCGCTGAAGAAGATCGCCGCCAACGTGTGCCCCGGCTGCGAACGCGCGATCCTCACCACCGGCGCCGCGCCGTCGAACTTCTGCGTGCATTGCGGGATGACGCTGTTTGACATCTGCGGGCGCTGCGAGACGCGCAAGAACGCGTTTTTCCACTATTGCCCGAGCTGCGGGGCAGGGGCTGTGTCGAAGGAACCCGAGGATCCGGCGCCGATGGTGGTGGCCCCGGCTTGAGCAGGCACCGCGTGATCGAGAGGATCAATCCGTCGTGATGTCGTCGATGAGGCGCTTGCCCAGGCTGACCACATCATCGGGCGTGTAGCCCAGCTGCCGGTAGAACGCGATCACGTCGGCATTGGACGAACGCACCATCAGATTCAGCTTCGGGCAACCCCGCTCGATCAGCAGGCGCTCGGCGTCCTGCATCAGCGTGCGGCCAATCGCCAAACGCCGATGCCCGGGGCTGACAGCCAGGTAGTAGACCCAGCCCCGATGGCCGTCAAAGCCCACCATCGCCGTGCCCACGACGATGTCATCCTGCGTAGCGACGAGAAACAGCTCAGGCTGCTGAGCGAGCTTGCGCGCGATGTCGCGATGCGGATCGTTCCACGGGCGCGTGAGGCCACATTCGTGCCAGAGGGCGACGATGGCGGCTTCGTCGGTGGATTGGTAGGGGCGCAGGTGCATGGTGCGAAAGGCTTGATGCTTGAGCTTTGCATCTGCTACTTGATACGCCCCCGCCAGCGCGTCGTAGGCATCGGAGAAGCCCGTTCGTACGCTTGCCTTGGCGAGAAACACCTCGTGATCATGCGGTACCGGCTTGAAGCTCAGTTCGGCCTTGGTGACATCGGCACCCTGGTCAGCCTTCATCCTCTCGGTTTGACGAACCATCCTTGATCCTCCCTGTACGCACGTAATCAGTCGATGAAGAAGTCCGGAATGAACCGTGTGGTGCCCGGTTTCACCGAATAGGCTTCGAGATCGGTGATGCCGTGGCTGGCCAGCAGTTCGTCGTCGATGAAGAAGTTGCCGGTAGTCGTCTTGGCATCGCTGGTGAGGATGAGGCGCGCCGCATCGGCCAGGATCTCGGGCTTGCGGCACAGGTTCAGATCAACCCCCGGAATCATCTGCATGGCCGCGGTGGCGATCGCGGTGCGTGGCCACAGGCTGTTGACGGCGATGCCGTGCGGCCGAAACTCACCCGCATGGCCGAGCGTGCATTGGCTCATGCCGTACTTGGCCATCGTGTAGGCCACATGGCCCTTGAACCAATGCTCGCGCATCGACAACGGCGGCGACATGTTCAGCACATGCGGATTGCGCCCCGCCTTGGCACTCTCGATCAACCACGGCAGGCAGGCCTGCGTGCAGCAATAGGTGCCGCGCACGTTCACCCCGAACATCAGATCGAAGCGCTTCATCGGCGTGTCGGGCGTGGGTGTGAGGCTGATCGCGCTGGCGTTGTTGACCAGGATGTCGATCCCCCCGAACCGCTCGACCGCCGCCTTCACCGCGGCCGCCACCGCGGCTTCGTCACGAATGTCGGTCTGCACCGCCAGCGCCTGCCCACCCGCAGCCACCACTTCCGCCGCCGAACTCGACAAGGTGCCCGGCAACTTGGGATTCGGCTCGGTGGTCTTGGCCAGCAAGACGATGTTCGCGCCATCGGCCGCCGCGCGCTTGGCGATGGCCAGGCCGATGCCTCGGCTGGCGCCGGTGATCATGATGGTTTTGCCGGTGAGTGCGTTCATGGTGTGTCCTGGGTTCAAGGCGATAAAGGGACGAGGCACGCGGTCAAAGCATCATGCTTCGGCACAGAGAGCGGGCAGTCAAAACCGCCCAAAATCCGGCTTCCTCTTCTCGAAAAACGCCTGAAACGCCTCCGCCGCTTCCGGGCTCCTCAGCCGCTTCGCAAACACCTCGAACTCCGCGTTGATCGCGCGCAGGGTGGCTTCACCATCGGCGGCGCGCATCAGCCGTTTCGAATCACGCACCGCGCCCGGCGGCAGGGCGTTGAAGCGTTCGGCGATGCGGCGGGCGTGGTTGAGCACTTCGGTGGCGGGGAGCACCGCGTTCGCGATGCCGCATTCCACCGCCTGCTCGCCGGTGAACGGATCGCCGAGCAACAGCTTTTCGGCGGCGCGGCGCTGGCCCATCAGGCGGGGGATGACGAGGCTGGCGGCAAACTCGGGCACCAGGCCGAGGCTGACGAAGGGCATCGCGAGGCGGGCTTCGTCGGAGACGTAGACGAAGTCGCAGTGCAACAGCATCGTGGTGCCCACGCCGATGGCCGCGCCGGTGACAGCGGCCACCACCGGCTTGTCGCAGGCGAGCAAGGCGCGCATGAACTGCACCACCGGCGTATCCTGGCCTTGCGGCGGGCGCTTGACGAAGTCTTCGAGGTCGTTGCCGGAGGTGAAGATGCCGGGCTGGCCGGTGATCAGCACAGCGCGCACGGCAGCATCATTCGTGGCGTTGAGCAGCGCCTGCGTCATCGCCTCGTACATCG
>JANMAS010000496.1:0-5016 GCA_031359975.1 Burkholderiales bacterium | reverse complement strand
CCGGGCTCATCTTCGAGGCGGGGCCGGTCAACTCGCCCGTCCTGCTCCAGGTCGGCACGCGGCACCCTGCCAACGACGAGGCGCGGGACCGGACCGAGTGGAGCGACCCGAGCGACCCCAGCGCGCTCCACGACGTCTACTTCCGGATCGGCGGCGCGCACGTCGGCAAGGCCACGATCAGCCTCGAGGTCAACGCCGACAACGTCATCCTCGACAACATCTGGGCCTGGCGGGCCGACCACGGCAACGGCGTCGGCTGGGCGCTGAACACCGCGGAAACCGGCGTCGTCGTCAATGGCGACCACGTCCATGCCTACGGGCTGTTCGTGGAGCACTACCAGAAGACAGAGGCGGTCTGGAACGGCAACCACGGCTACGTGGTGTTCTTCCAGAACGAGCTGCCCTACGACCCGCCTAGTGCGGCGGCCTGGTCCGCGGCACCCGGTGTCACAGGCTACCCGGCGCTGAAGGTGGCTGATGGTGTGAGCCGCTTCCAGGGATTCGGCATGGGCAGCTACAGCTTCTTCAACCAGGGCGTGGACATCTTCGCCACCCGCTCGTTCGAGGTGCCGACCACCCTGCCTGCCGGCAGCCTCACCAACCTGTTGACCATCTTCCTGGATCCGGTCAACGGCAAGGGCGGCATTCTGAACGTGGTCAACGACACGGGCGGCTCCGCGACCATCGCCAACCCCGATGTCCCGGTGACGGTATTGAGCTTTCCGTGAAGGCGCCAGCCGGCCTTTTGGCCGGCTGGCGCAGGTTGCCCGGCCAGCCGTCGTGGCGGAAGAACGCCGCACATCGCTGCGCGAAATGAAAGGCCTTCGCTGACGGCCGGGCCCTCCGGCTGGCTACCATGCGCCCCATCGTGAATTGAAAGTGCCCATGGCCGCGTCCAGCCTCTTCGCCCTCATCGACGACATCGCCAGCGTGCTCGACGACGTGTCGGTGATGACCAAGGTGGCCGCCAAGAAGACGGCCGGCGTGCTGGGCGACGATCTGGCGCTCAACGCCCAGCAAGTGGCCGGCGTCAAGGCCGATCGCGAGCTGCCGGTGGTGTGGGCGGTGGCCAGGGGCTCGGGCCTGAACAAGGTGATCCTGGTGCCGGCGGCGCTGGCCATCAGCGCGTTTGCGCCCTGGGCGGTGTCGCCCTTGCTGATGGCCGGCGGTGTGTTCCTGTGCTTCGAGGGCGTGGAAAAACTGGCCCACAAACTGCTGCACAGCAAGACCGACGACGAAGCCCACCACGCCGAGCACCTGCAGGCACTGGCCTCTGCGGCGCCCGACCTCGCCGCTGTCGAGAAGCAGAAGATCAAAGGCGCGGTGCGCACCGACTTCATCCTCTCGGCCGAGATCATCGCCATCACGCTGGGTACGGTGGCGGCGGCGCCGCTGCTGACCCAGTTCACCGTGATGGCCAGCGTGGCGGCGATCATGACCGTGGGCGTGTACGGCCTGGTGGCCGGTATCGTGAAACTCGACGACCTTGGCCTCTACCTCAGCCGGCGCCCTGGCGAGGGCGCGCTGGCTTCGGCGCGGCGCCGCGTCGGCAGCCTGATCCTGGCCGGCGCGCCGTGGTTGATGAAGGGCCTGTCGATCGCTGGCACCGCGGCGATGTTTCTGGTGGGCGGCGGCATCCTCACCCACGGCATCCCGGCGCTGCACCATGCGATCGAAGGTTTCAGCGGCACGGCCGGCACGTTCATGCACACGGTGGTGCCTCTGCTCGCCGATGCGGTGGTGGGCGTGATCGCCGGTGCGGTGGCGCTGGCGGTGGTGACGCTCGGTCAGCGGCTGGTCAAGCGGCCATCGGCCGCAGCGCACTGAGCGGCGCAAGAGGCGGCCAGGCTCATCAGCGCCTCGCCCGACACGCGGCAGATCTGCCACTCGGTCATCACGCTGGCGCCCATGCTTCGGTACAGGCGGATCGCAGGCTCGTTCCAGTCGAGCACCGTCCATTCGAACCGGCCACAGCCCCGTTGCACGGCCAGCGCGGCGAGGCGGCGCAGAACAGCCTGGCCGATGCCCGCGCCGCGAGAGGCGGGTTGCACATAAAGATCTTCGAGGTACAGGCCGGGGCGGCCGAGGAAGGTGGAGAAGTTGGTGAAGTACAGCGCAAAGGCCACCACGCCGCCCTCGCACTCGGCCACGATGGCTTCCACCACCGGCCGCGGCCCGAACAGGTGCGGGTGCAGGCTCTCGGGTGTCACTTCCACCAGGTGGCTCAGCTTCTCGAAATCGGCGAGTTCGCGGATCAGGCCCACGATCGCCGGCACATCCCCCGGCTCGGCGGGGCGCAGGGCAAACGGCGGCGGGTTCGAGGTGGGAGGTGTCGACATCATGCGGATCATTCTGGCATCGCCACGGCATCGCGTCGGGCATGCAGCCGAAGCTTCCCGTAAAGTGCGGCGATGACCGCCCCCCCTGCCGCCGGCCCGGCACCCTACGCACGCCTGCGCGAACCGGTGAGCCGCTTCGTCGACCTGCGGGGTATGCGTCTGCACCTGCATGCCTGGGGCGACGAATCCATGATCGCCGCCGATCGCCCCGCGCTGCTGATGCTGCATGGCTGGATGGACGTGGGTGCGTCGTTTCAGTTCGTCGTCGACGCCATGGCCGCGATCGACGCAGCGCCGCGATTCATCCTGGCGCTCGATTGGCGCGGCTTCGGCTTGAGCGACCGCACCGCCGCCGACAGCTACTGGTTCCCGGATTACCTGGGCGATCTCGATGCGCTGCTCGACACCCTGCTGCCCGGCCAGGCGATCGACCTGCTCGGCCACAGCATGGGCGGCAACGCCGCCATGATGTACGCCGGCATCCGGCCCCCGCGCATCCGGCGGCTCGTCAATCTCGAAGGCTTCGGCATGCCGGCCGCCGAACCGCAGCAGGCACCCACCCGCTATGCCCAGTGGCTCGACGAGCTCAAGCAGCCGCAGCGCCTGATGAGCTACGCCAACCTCGATGGCGTAGCGGCTCGGCTGAAGGCCAACAACCCGCGTCTGCCGGCTGAACGCGCCGCCTGGCTGGCCGCGCACTGGGCGCGCCAGAGCGATGACGGCCGCTGGCACATCCTCGCCGACGCCCATCACAAACGCATCTACCCGGTGCTCTACCGCAAGGAGGAGGCGGTGGCTTGCTGGCAGCGCATCACCGCGCGGCTGCTGTGGGTGGAAGGTGGCCAAACCAACCTCGCGCGCCTGCTGGGCAATCGATACCCGCGTGAGGATTTCGAAGCCCGGCTGGCGGTGGTGCGCGATCAGCAACGCGCGGTGCTGGCCGATGCGGGGCACATGCTGCATCACGATCAGCCCGAGGCGCTGGCGCGCCAGCTCGCTGACTTCCTCGACGCCGCTTGACACGCAGGCTCCCGCCAGCCTGAACCTCGCCGCTATCATCTTCGCCGTGATGCGGCCCCGCGCGGCGTACGCAAAACGCCTGGGTCACGGCCCAGCCTCGGGCGCCGCCCCGCATCGGCTGATCCACCCGATTCGTTCTGACGCGGGATGACCGGCGCGGCCTTCTTCACGGATAGGTTCTCAGGCCTTGGCGCATCCCGATCTCCTCGTTGCCCACCTGCCCGCGCCGCACACGCCGCGCGGCGCGGTGCATGCGGCGAGCCGCTCCTGCTGCCTGGATTAATTGCCATGCCTACCTTGAACCCCTCGCTGCGCGGCATGATCGCCGCGCTGGCCTTGCTCGCCTTCGGCGCAGCCCACGCTTCGTGCGGCTCCACCTCCTGCACCCTGCTCACCGACCGCTTTGCGCTCGACAACTGGGATCACGTCGGCTGGACGGTCGACAGCCGTTTTGAGTCCATCACCCAGGATCGGCTGCGGCGCGGCACCTCGACGATCTCCGCCGAACAAGCCGCGGCCGAAGAAGAGTCCGTCGAGCGCCGCACCCGCAACCTGCTGCTCGTCACCACGCTGGAACGGGCGATCGACAGCCACTGGTCGGTGGGCGTGCAGATTCCGCTGGTCTCGCGCGATCACGCGCACCTCGGCTCGCACGATCACCAAGAAGACGACGAAGCCGTCCGCAAGGCCCACCCGTTGCACGACGAAGGCGAAGCAGCCGAGGAACAACGCTGGCGCTTCACCCGCCCGGGCGACATCCGCCTGACCGGCCGCTACCAGCAAGCCGATCCGGCCACCGGCTTCGGCTGGGCACTGATCGCCGGCCTGAAATTACCCACCGGCGCCCACCGCATTGCCAATGGCGAAGGTGAGCTGGCCGAACGCTCCTTGCAGCCCGGCACCGGCACCACCGATCTGATCCTCGGCGCCTCGGTGCGCCACCTGCTGGATGCCGGCGATGCGCTCAGCGCGGGGATCACGCTGATGCAGCCGCTGAACAGCCGGGCGAGCTACAAGCCGGGCCACCGGCTGGAGCTGTCGATGCAATGGGCGCATGCGTTCAACCCGGTGGTCAGCGGGGTGCTGCAGCTCAGTGCCAGCCATCGTGGGCGCGACAGCGGCGCCGAGGGTGAGCCCGCGCTCAGCGGCTCCAGCACGCTCGCGATATCGCCGGGGGTGAGTGTGGCGGTGGGTGCGCAAACGAGCGTGAACGGGTTCCTGCAGTTGCCGGTCTGGCAGCGTGTCAACGGCATCCAGTTGGTGGCGCGATACGGCCTGTCGGTCGGCATGAACCACGCGTTCTGAAGGTCGTGGGCGGCAGGGTCGCCTCGGGCCAACCGGCCCAAGGCGTCCATGCGAAAATGCGCGTTTTGCCGCGCACGATCCACACCGCGACCCGCACCACTGCGCGCACCACGACCCGCACCACGACCCGCACCACGACCCACACCACATCAAGGCATCCCCATGGACATCGAACGTATCAACGCCATCGGCACGCTGCTCGCCGATCTGACGGCGCGCACCGGGCAGCTCCGGGGGTATCTTTGACTACGAGCGCAAATCGCTCCGCCTGCATGAAGTGAACGCCGCGCTGGAAAACTCCAGCGTCTGGAACGAACCCAAGCGCGCGCAGGAACTCGGCCGCGAGAAGAAA
>JANMAS010000487.1:0-5577 GCA_031359975.1 Burkholderiales bacterium | reverse complement strand
TGCCGATCACGATCTCCTGCACGCCCTTGGCGCCGGCGCGCTGCACGAGTTCGTCCATCGAGGCGATGAAGCTCTCGCCACCTTCGAGCGAAAACCGCTTCTGGCCGACGTACTTGGTGTGCAGGTAGCGCTCGAGCCCTTCGGATGCGGTGAGGCGTTCGAGGATGTGCTTCTTCTTCTCGATGCTGAAGGTGGGCTTGGCTCGAATCGATTCGAGCCGCTCTTGCCACCAGCGCTTTTCGGTGGGCTCGGTGATGTGCATGTACTCCGTGCCGATCGAACCGCAGTAGGTTTCGCGCAGGGCCAGCACGATCTGCCGCAGCGTCATCTGTTCGGCGGTGGAGAAGTAGGTGTTCGAGGCGCTGAACGAGATGTCCATGTCGGACTCGGTCAGGTCGTAGAACGCGGGCTCCAGTTCGGGCAGCTTGGGGCGTTCCTGGCGCTTGAGCGGATCGAGATCGGCCCAGCGGGTGCCGAGGAAGCGGTAGGCGGCAATCAGCGATTGCACATGCACCTGCTTGCGCGCCACCGCCAGATCGGTCGTGCTGGCCTTGTTGCCAAAGGCGTTGGCCTTGGCACGCTGCGCGAAGGATTCGACCACCGGTGCGTGCGGCACATCACGCTCGTCGGAGCCATCGGCCGCCGGCACGTGCTGCAGGGCGTCGAAGTAGGTGCGCCAGTTATCGGGCACGCTGCCGGGGTTGTCGAGGTAGGCCTCGTAAAGCTCTTCCACGTAGGGCGCGTTGCCGCCGAACAGGTACGAGTTGGCCTTGTACTGCTGCATCATCTTTCGCTCACCTTTTACCCTGAATTCCAGGGCTTCGATGGGTTGAACAACCTTCCACGTCCCGGCTCGACCGGTTGGCGGATTGCGACCCGCCTTGCTGCCGTTCAATGCAACGCGCAAGCGCTCGTGGCATCAACCTGCGACACGCAAAAGCGCGACGCATCAACATTCGCAAGGGGCACAGAAGGACGAAAATTCCTCAGCCGGACAATGTAGCACCGAAGACGACCGGCCCATTTGCTTGGTTTGCGTGGCCGCAAGGCTGTTGTTTAGCCGAACACCGCGCCGGGGTTCGCGGCACAGTGATCACATCGTGCGCGGCCAGACCATCTTCATCCACCCGCTGGCGCCACCCAAGCCGCCCACCGGCGTGGCGTGCAACGGCTGCGGCGTGTGCTGCCTGAGCGAGCCCTGCCCGCTGGGCATGTTGGTGAGCCGCCGCCGGCATGGCGCCTGTGCGGCCCTGCGCTGGAGCGACCTCGACCGCCGCTACCTCTGCGGCGTGGTGAGTGATCCCGTGGCCTTGTGGCCGGCGCTGCCGCGATGGATCGCGCCGATGGTCAGCCGCCTGGCACGACGCTGGATCGGCGCGTCAATCGGTTGTGATGCCGACACGATCGTGGTGCGCGGGGGCTGAGCCCGTCAGCAGACGCTGCCGCGCATCGGCGTACTCGCTGCCCAGGCGCGCCACCAGATCCGCCGCCGGCAACACCTTGTCGATCACGCCGATGCCCTGGCCGCAGCCCCAGATGTCCTTCCAGGCCTTTTTTGCACCGCTGCCGCCGCCGAAGTCCATCTTGCTGGCATCGCTCTCGGGCAACTGATCGGGATCGAGCCCGGCGTTGACGATCGAGCCGCGCAGGTAGTTGCCATGCACGCCGGTGAACAGGCTGCTGTAGACGATGTCGTCGCTGTCGGAGTCGACGATCATCTGCTTGTAGCCATCGCTGGCACGCGCTTCTTCGGTGGCGATGAAGGCCGACCCGATGTAGGCCAGATCGGCGCCCATCGCCTGCGCCGCCAGCACCGCACCGCCGTGGGCGATGCAACCCGAGAGCGCGAGCGGCCCATCGAACCAGGCGCGAATCTCCTGCACCAGCGCAAACGGGCTCTTCACGCCCGCATGCCCGCCCGCACCCGCCGCCACCGCGATCAGGCCATCGGCGCCTTTGTCGACGGCCTTGTGCGCGAAGCTGTTGTTGATGATGTCGTGCAACACCACGCCGCCCCAGGCATGCACCGCGTCGTTGACATCGACTCGCGCACCGAGCGACGTGATGACCACCGGCACCTTGTAGCGCGCACAGGCGGCCAGGTCGTGGTCGAGCCGGTCGTTGCTCTTGTGCACGATCTGGTTCACCGCAAACGGCGCAGCCGGGCGATCGGGATGCAATCGATCCCAGGCGGCGAGCGCTTCGGTGATTTCGGCCAGCCATTCATCGAGCTGCGACGCCGGACGCGCGTTGAGCGCCGGCATGGAGCCGACGATACCGGCCGTGCACTGCGCGATCACCAGCTTCGGGTTGCTGATGATGAACAGCGGTGCACCGATCACCGGCAAGGCCAGTCGGGAGAAAACAGCAGGCAAAGCCATCAGAAAGCCTCCACGGCCATGTCGTTGACGCTGGCATGGCCTTCGATGATGCTGTCGCGCACGCCTCGCGCACGAGACAGGATGTGGTCGCCATAAAAGCAGGCGGTGGTGATCTTGGCGTGCATGAACGCCGGATCGGTGCCCGCCGCAAGGTGATCTTCGGCGGCAATCAGCGCCCGCGCCATTTGCCAACCGGCCATCAGGTTGCCGGCCAGCATCAGGTAGGGCACGCTGCCGGCGAAAACGGCGTTGGGCGATTCCTTCGCGGTATTCGCCACGAAGTGCACCACTTCGACAAATGCGGTGCGTGCGTCGGCCAGCCGGCGCCTGAGGCCAGCGCAAGCGGGGCTGCTGCGTCCGGCCAGCTCGCGCTCGGTGGCTTCGATGCGCGTGGCGATGGCCAGCGCGGTACGGCCGCCATCACGAGCCGTCTTGCGGCCCACCAGATCGTTGGCCTGGATCGCGGTGGTGCCTTCGTAGATGGTGAGAATCTTGGCGTCGCGCAGGTACTGCGCGGCGCCGGTTTCTTCGATGAAGCCCATGCCGCCGTGCACCTGAACGCCCAGGCTCGCCACCTCCAGGCTCATCTCGGTGCTGTAGCCCTTGATCAGCGGCACCATGAATTCGTAGAACGCCTGGTTCTGAGTGCGCACCGCTTCATCGGCATGGCCATGAGCGGTGTCGTAGGCGGAAGCCGCCACGAGCGCCATCGCACGGCAGCCTTCGGTGTAGGCGCGCATCGTCATCAACATGCGCTTCACATCCGGGTGATGGATGATGGCCGCCGCCTCCTTGGACGAGCCATCGACCGGCCGCGATTGCACACGATCCCGCGCGTATTGCACCGCGTGCTGGTAAGCCCGCTCAGCCAGCGCGATGCCCTGCATGCCCACCGCATAGCGTGCGGCGTTCATCATGATGAACATGTATTCGAGGCCGCGATTTTCCTGGCCCACCACGGTTCCGATGGCGCCGCCATGGTCTCCGAACTGAAGCACCGCGGTCGGGCTGGCCTTGATGCCCAGCTTGTGCTCGATCGACACGCATTGCACATCGTTGCGCGCACCGGATCTGCCGTCGGCATCGACCAGGAACTTGGGCACCACGAACAACGAAATGCCCTTCACGCCTTCGGGCGCTCCGGACACGCGTGCCAGCACGAGATGGACGATGTTCTCGGCCATGTCGTGATCGCCGTAGGTGATGTAGATCTTGGTGCCGAAGATCTTGTAGGTACCGTCGGGCTGCGGATCGGCGCGGGTGCGCACGGCCGCCAGATCGGAGCCGGCTTGCGGCTCGGTGAGGTTCATCGTGCCGGTCCAGCTGCCGTCGATCATCTTCGGGATGAAGGTGCTGCGCTGGGCCTGCGTGCCAGCCGTCAACAGGGCCTCGATCGCGCCATCGGTGAGCAAGGGGCACAAGGCAAAGCTGAGATTGGCGCTGTTGACCATCTCGATGCAGGCGGCATGGATCAGCTTGGGCAGGCCCTGGCCACCCACATCCACCGGATGGTGCAAGCCCTGCCACCCGCCTTGCGCAAATTCGCGGAACGCCGCCGCAAAGCCCGGTGTGGTTGTCACCTGCCCGTCTTTCCAGAAGGACGGTTGGCGATCGCCCGCCACATTCAGCGGTGCGATGACGTTTTCATTGAGCTTGGCGCACTCGTCGAGCACCGCCTGGGCGGTGTCGAGGCCGGCATCGGCAAACGCCGGCAGCTGCGACAAGCCCTCGATATCGGCCAGGTCGCGCATGGCGAACAGCATGTCCTTGATGGGGGCGCGATAACTCATGAAATGTCTCCTGGGATGGCATCAGGACGCCTTGTGGCGCCCTGTTTCCGATGCGTGGCGTCTTGCTGCGCCTTGTTCGGATGGTTGACGCCTCGCGGCGCCCTGCGTGCGTGGGGATCGGGAGTCCGCCGGGTCTTCAGAGCGCCTTGACCAACTCCGGCACCGCGACAAACAGATCCGCCTCGAGCCCGTAGTCGGCGACGCTGAAGATCGGCGCCTCGGGATCCTTGTTGATGGCCACGATGACCTTGCTGTCCTTCATGCCCGCCAGATGCTGGATGGCGCCGCTGATGCCGGCGGCGATGTAGAGCTGCGGCGCGACGATCTTGCCGGTCTGGCCGACCTGCCAATCGTTGGGCGCATAACCGGCATCCACCGCGGCGCGGCTGGCACCCAGCGCGGCGCCGAGCTTGTCGGCCAGCGGTGTGAGCACCTCGTTGAACTTGTCGCTCGAGCCCATCGCCCGCCCCCCGCTGACGATGATCTTGGCGGCGGTGAGTTCGGGCCGGTCGTTCTTGACGATCTCGGAGCTCACGCAGCGGGCCTTGCCGGCCGCGGCGATCGTGGCCACGACATCAACCCCCGCCGAACCGCCGCTGGCGGCGGCCGGATCGAAACCGGTGGTGCGCACGGTGATCACTTTGACCGCGTCCAGGCTTTGCACGGTGGCGATGGCATTGCCGGCGTAGATCGGGCGCTCGAAGGTATCGGCGCCGAGCACCTTGGTGATGTCGCTGATCTGACCGACATCGAGCTTGGCGGCCACGCGCGGCGCCACATTCTTGCCACCGGCCGTGGCGGGAAACAGGATGTGCGTGTAGGCGCCCGCGGCCACGATGGCGAGGATCTGCGCCGCCACTTCTTCGGCGACGCCGTGTGCAAACGGCTCACCATCGGCGTGCAGCACCTTGGCTACGCCCTGCACTTGCGCCGCGGCCTGAGCCGCCGACTGCGCGTTGTGCCCGGCAATGAGCAGATGCACGTCAGCGCCGCATTGCAGTGCGGCGGTGACGGTGTTCAAGGTGGCGCCCTTGATCGAGGCGTGGTCGTGTTCGGCAATGACGAGGATGGACATGTCAGATCACCTTGGCTTCGTTCTTGAGCTTGGCCACCAGGGCGGCGACATCGGGCACCTTGATGCCGGCACCGCGCTTGGGCGGCTCGCTCACCTTGAGCGTCTTGATGCGGGGGGTGACGTCCACGCCCAGGTCGGAGGGCTTGATCACCTCCAGCACCTTCTTCTTGGCTTTCATGATGTTGGGCAGGGTGACGTAGCGCGGTTCGTTCAGCCGCAGATCGGTGGTGATGATCGCCGGCAGCTTGAGCCTGAGCCTTTCCATGCCGCCATCGACTTCGCGCGTGACGGAGGCATGTCCGTCGGCCACCTCGACCTTGCTGGTGAAGGT
>JANMAS010000471.1:0-12151 GCA_031359975.1 Burkholderiales bacterium | reverse complement strand
TACCGGCATCTACGAGCTGATGACGGTGGACGACCACGTGCAATCCCTGATCCACAACCGCGCCGCCGAGAGCGATATCGCCAAAGCCGCCGCCGCTGGCGGCCTGCGCACGATGCGCGCGGATGGCGAGCGGCTGGTGATGAGCGGTGTCACGTCGCTTGAAGAACTTCTTCGCGTAACACGAGACTAGCCCTCCGATGCCCGCCTACCGCTTCGAAGCGCTCGATGCCAACGGCAAGGCCAGCAACGGCCTGATCGAGGCCGACAACGCGCGTGCGGCGCGGGTTCAGTTGCGCAATCGGGCGTTGGTGCCGCTGCTGGTGTCGCCGGTGTCCATGACGAGCCAGACGCAAACCGGCCCACAGATCGGCGGGCGGGCTTTCAGCTCGTCGTCGCTATCGGTCTGGACGCGTCAGATGGCCGGGTTGGTGGGTTCCGGCCTGCCGCTGGAACGTGCCCTCAGCTCGCTCGCCGATGAATCCGAAATCCCGCGCCAGCGCGAATTGATCGCGCACCTCAAGAGCGAAGTCAACGCGGGCTCGACGTTCGCCCGGGCACTCGGCTCGGCGCCGCGCGAGTTCGATCCGGTGTATCGCGCGGTGGTCGCCGCCGGAGAACAAAGCGGCGCCCTGGGGCCGGTGCTCGAACGCCTGGCCGACGACCTGGAAGAGCGGCAGGCCCTGCGCAGCAAGCTCATCGGCGCCTCGCTCTACCCGATCATCGTGGCCGGCATCGCCATCATCATCGTCATCTTCCTGGTGAGCTATGTGGTGCCGCAAGTGGCGTCGGTGTTCACCACCAAGAAGCAGGCCTTGCCGTGGCTCACGGTGGCCATGCTGGCGATCAGCGCGTTTGTGCGCAGCTACGGCCTGCTGGTGCTCGGCGCGGTATTGACGGGCGTGGGCGGCCTGATGCTGGCACTGCGCTCGGAATCGTTCCGCGAACGCTTCGACGCCGCCTGGCTGCAGCTGCCACTGATCGGCCGCCTTTCGCGCAGCTACAACGCCGCCCGATTCGCCGGTACCCTGGCGATGCTTGCCGGCGCTGGCGTGCCGATCCTGAAGGCCTTGCAGGCGGCGGCCGAAACGCTGTCCAACCGCGCCATGCGCGCCGATGCGCTCGATGCCCTGGTGCAGGTGCGCGAAGGTGCGCCGATCGCCGCCGCGCTGGCGGCCAAGAAGCGATTCCCCGGCCTGCTGGCGATGTTTGCCCGCCTGGGCGAACAAACCGGGCAATTGCCGGTGATGCTCGATCGCGCCGCGCGCCAGCTCAGCGGCGAAGTGCAACGCCGCGCCACGGCGATGGTGACGATCCTCGAGCCGTTGCTCATCGTGGGCATGGGCGGGGTCGTGATGCTGATCGTGCTGGCCGTGTTGCTGCCCATCATCCAGCTCAATACCTGGGTGCGGTGAGCGCGTGGCGACCTTGCGCCACCGTCGCCTGGTCGAACACCTCGCCGGCCACCGGGGCAGCCGCGACGCGGCCTCCAGGCCTGACCCGGGACACCGTGCATGACGCACGACGACGCACCCGAGAGCCGTGTCGGCAAGGCCGGCCCGGAGGGTGCCGGTGCGCGGCTGCCACCGGCCCCGATGCGGCGCAGATCGGTGGCGCAACGTCTGACAAAACAGCTCGACGCATCGCTGACCCGGCTTGTGCATCGGCTGGTGGTGATGGTGTCCGCCGTCGTGCTGGTGGGCTATGCCTTGATGATGCTGGCGCATCATCATTGGCAGTTCGCGCTGCCCCTGCTGGCGCAGTTGGGGATCACGCTGTGGTCGGCGCGGATCGCCACACGCAGCCGGCGCTATGGGCTGGCGCTGGAAATCACGCTGTGGCCGGCTTTCCTGATGCTGTCGCTGCTGACGATCGCTCAAGGCGGCGAGCACGGCACCGCCGTGTGGTGGCTGATGACGGTGCCGATCGCCATGCTCATCGGCGGCGGCGTGATCAGCGGTGTCGTCATGCTGGTGCTGATGATCGCGCAACTGGTGGTGACCCACGCGCTGGTGGAAACAGGCCAACTGACAGTACTCATCGACCGCCCGCTGGGCTCGATGCAGGCCATGCTGGCGATCACCGGCTCGCTGGGTTGCGTGGGCTTGCTGCTGGCCATGGCGGTGCGCTGGCGGCGCGACGTGCTGCAGCAGCTGGATCGTTCGCTCACCGATGCCGAAGAAGCCATGCAGGTGAAGGCGCGTTTCATCGCCAACATGAGCCACGAAATCCGCACACCGTTGAACGGCATCGTGGGCGCGGGCGAGATGATGCGTCTGTCGTCGCTCGACGCCGGCCAGCGGCAGGCCGTGCAGATCCTCGACCACAGCACCCGATCGCTGCTGTCGGTGGTCAACGACGTGCTGGATTTTTCCAAGCTCGAAGCCGGCCAGGTGCAGTTGGAAAAGGTGGAGATCGACCCCCGCGCACTGGCCCACGATGCGGTGGAGATGTTCGCCTCGCAGGCCGATTCGCGCGGCATCGAATTGTGGGCGCACAGCGAACCCGACGTACCTGAACACATCACGACCGACCCGGTGCGGCTGCGCCAGGTCTTGCACAACCTGTTGGCCAATGCGGTGAAATTCACCGAGCAGGGCGAAGTACGCCTGCGCTTGAGCGTGCACCGGGATGCGCGAGCCACCTGGTTGCGCCTGTCGGTGAACGACACCGGCATCGGGCTGAGCGATGCGCAGCAGGCGCGCCTGTTCCAGGCCTTCGCGCAGGCCGACATCTCCACCACGCGGCGTTACGGCGGCACCGGCCTGGGATTGGCGATCAGCCGCGAACTCGCCACCTTGCTCGGTGGCCATATCGATGTCACCAGCCATGTCGGCCACGGCTCCACCTTCACCGTGAATCTGCCGTTGCCGACCCTGGCTCCCACCGGGCCGACATTCGCCGACACGGCCCAGGGCGGCACGGCCGCCATCAGCGCCGGTGCGGCAGCCGTGCCTCGCATCGGCCTGTACTGCCACAGCCCGGCCTTGCAGGACGACCTGTGTCAATGGTTCGGCGCCATTGGCGACCCCTGCGTGGCGCTGCACCTCGATTCGGTGGACGCGTTGGTGTCGGCACGGCAGGCGGGGATGCAATTGATCGTCGCCGACGACCGCGCCCTGCGCGCGGCCGGCCTGGCGCGCAGCACCTGGGCCAGCCGCGTGGAGCATGTCGGCCTCGGCTGTGTGCTGCTGCTGGGTGTGTCGGTGCCGGCCGACGCTGTGCCCGGCCACCTGGTGCCGGTGTACAAGCCGGTGCGCCCCCAACGCCTGGGAACAGCGTTGCGCGATGCCCACCGCATCCTGCTGGAGCTGCGGGCCACGCGGGAACAGGGCCAGGGCGTGCAAGCGACAGAAGCCTTTGCGCTCGATGAAGACCGGCGCCAACGCGTTCAACACGCCGCTGCGGCCCACCCGGCGGCGGCCGCGATCCAGGCTGCCCGGGGCGCACCGCCGTGTGTGCTGGTTGTGGAAGACAACGCCGTCAACCGCGTCATCGCCCAGGCCCTGCTGGAACAACTGGGCATCCGCGCCGATACCGCCGAAGACGGGCTGGATGCTCTGGCGCGGTTGCATACACCCGGCCAGGATTTCGCCGCCGTGCTGATGGATTGCCACATGCCTGAACTGGATGGCCTCGAAGCCACCAGGCGATGGCGACAGGCGGAGCAGTTGCAAGGCCGCCCCCATCTGCCCATCATCGCCATGACGGCCAATTCGCCCGCGGAAGCCGCGCCCGCGTGCGCCGAGGCCGGCATGGACGACTTCATCGCCAAGCCGTTCGCGCTCGGCGACCTGCACACCGTGCTCGCCCGCTGGCTGACGGTGCCTGTGCCCGCGCGGCCCAAGGTCGAAACCACGCAAACTCCGCTGGCGTGACAAAGCATGCGGCGCGCGGCGCGGCATCCCTCATCCATCGGAGGGCGACAGGCTCGGAAGTTGCTAAGCTGCATACAGGCGCTCGCCAGGGCGCACCAAGGCGATGGAGGTTTCCATGACTGACTCGCATGATCTTGTGACGGTGCCCCCCGCGGGCCATCGGATTCCGATTGCGCGCATGCGCAACGTCTACCGCACCGAGGATGTCGAGCACCGCCTGGGCAAGCTGCCCCACAAGGAACATGAAAACCTGCGCAGCACCTACGAACGCATGATCGAAAAGGGCCCGCAGCGATTTCAGGTCAAACCGTCCGGCTTGCCGGCCATGGATCACCTGTACGAAGAGATGCCGAACTTTCACGCGGCGCTCGACGACGTGAAACGCCAGCTGGCGCTGTGCACCGACAGCCGCGATGCGCTCGAGATCACGCCGATGCTGCTGCTCGGCCCGCCGGGTGTGGGCAAGACCCATTTCGCCCGCGAAATCGCGCAGTTGCTGGGCACCGGCATGGGCTTCATCTCGATGAGTTCACTCACCGCGGGCTGGGTGCTCTCAGGTGCTTCGTCCCAATGGAAGGGCGCCCGGCCCGGCAAGGTGTTCGAGACCTTGGTGGATGGCCAATACGCCAACCCGGTGATGGTGGTCGACGAAATCGACAAGGCGCGCGGCGAGCATGCCTACGATCCGCTCGGCGCGTTGTACAGCCTGCTCGAACACGATACCGCCCGCGCCTTCACCGACGAATTTGCCGACGTGGCGATCGACGCCAGCCAGGTGATCTGGGTGGCCACCGCCAACGACGAACGCGCGATCCCCGAGCCCATCCTCAACCGGGTGAACGTGTACGAAGTTCAGATGCCCGATCGGGATGCCGCACGCGCGATCGCATTGCGCCTGTACATCGGCATCCGCGCCGAGCACGATTGGGGCCAGCGCTTCGACGAGCGCCCCAGCGAGGCCGTACTCGAACGCCTGAGCGATCTGGCGCCGCGAGAGATGCGGCGCGCCTGGAAGACGGCCTTCGGCAACGCACGGCTCGACCATCGTGCGAGCGTCGAGCTGAAAGACCTGCCCGAACCCCACGGCAAACGCAGCGCGATCGGTTTCGTGCACTGACGGCACCCCGCTCGCCGGGTACGGCGAGCGGGGTGCCGTCGGCGCAATGGCGCGCTACGGCACCGGCACGATGATCGCCACGCGCCGGTTTTCGCTGCGCCCTTGCGGCGAAGCGTTGTCGGCCACCGGTTTGTCGGCACCGAATCCGCGCACATCGATCTGCGCGGCATCGAGCCCGGCCAGCGCCAGCACACGCGCCACGGCGCCCGCGCGGCGCAGCGCCAGCCGCTCGTTGTAGCCCACCGTGCCCACGGCATCGGTATGGCCCTCGACGATGACGCGCTCGATCTGCACCGAGAGCAACGCGGTGCCGATACGCCGCACCACCTGCTCCCCGTGCGGATCGAGCTTGTCGAAATCGCTGGCAAACAGGATCTTGCCGGCCAGTTCGAGGGTCCATCCCTCGTCGGTCAGCTCGAACCCCTGCTGGCGCAACAGCTCGGCCTGGGTCTTCTTCAACCCCGCTGCGGGCGGCGGCGTGGCGCATCCCGCCACCACCGCGGTCATCGACAGCAGCCATGCCGACAGGCACCGCCTTGTCATCCGCCGACCGGCGATCGTCGGCCTCCTGGACGCACGTTCAGAATCTGGACTCAATGGGATCCTCCTTGCGGGGCCTTCGGTACGAGGCCTCATCCATGTCATCGTTGTGACCTGCCACCTGTCGACTGCCACGCCTCACGGCCTTGGCCCGGTACATCGCCTGATCCGCCATCGCCAGCAATGAGGCGCTGTCGTGGGCGTGCCGGGGGAACATCGCCACGCCCACACTCACCGACGGATGGATGGTGGATCCGTCCGGCAGCTCCAGCGGCACGGCCATGCCGGCGATGATCTTGTCGGCGATGTGCAGCGCATCTCGCACGCCGCGCAGCGGCGCGAGCAGCACCGCGAATTCGTCGCCGCCGAGACGCGCCACGAGATCGTTCTCGCGCAGCTGCGCACGCACACGCGTGGCCACCGCGGAAAGCAGCGCGTCGCCGCCGGCGTGGCCGTGGCTGTCGTTGACCTGCTTGAAGTGATCGTTGTCGAAGAACAGCACCGCGAGTTGTTGCCCGGATTCGGCGGCCAGCTGAACCGCGCGATCCAGCCGCCGCTCGAACAGCGCGCGGTTGGGCAGGCCGGTCAGGCTGTCGTGGTTGGCTTGATGGGCCAGCGATTCGTTTTGCCGTTCGAGATCGCCGTGCCGCATTTCCAGCTCGTCCAGCAGCGAGTTGAAATCCTCGCAGAGCTCATTCAGCTCGGCGATCGGCGCCGGTGGCACACGCCGCCCGAAGGCACGATCATGGCGTACCACCCGCGCCACCTCCATCAAGGCCCTGATCGGTTTGATGAGGCCCCGCAACATGCGGCGCGAGAGCACCAGGGCGATGGCGGCGCTGAGCACCAGGCATGCCGCCATCACCGCCAGCCCGCCTGCGAGGAAAAACACCAAGCCCTCGCCATCGCCGCGCAGGCGCACCACGCCGATCTCGCGCCCATCGCGCACGATCGGCATCGATACCTGCAGCGGCAAGGCGATGCGGCCGACCCGCGCGGCCAAACGCCCCACGGCGGACCGCGCCGGCAAACGCCGCCAGGTGGCCATCGAGGCCAGGCGCGTGCTCGACACCTCGAGTTCGGCGAGCCCCTCGGCGGTGCCGATCAGGGCCACCGACTCGGCCACCGCATCGCGGTCACCGAACACCACCGCCGCTTCCACCGTGTAGCCCACGGTGCGTGCGATCAGTTGCAGGTTGTGCTCGGCATTCACCCGGATCGCCCAAAGGCCGACCAAGGTGAGTGATATCCCGGCCATCGCGACGGCCAGCACCGCCATCCCCATGTGCGCGCGCCGCAATACCGTGCGCAAGGTCGGGCGCCGGGCGTTGGGCATCTGAGGGGCCGGCATCATGCCGGCTTGCCCTTGCGCTGGCCGAGCTTGAGCACGTTGGGATGCACACGCACCGTGCTGCGCGCCATCGAATCCAGGTTGACGGTGAACGAGACACCGTCGGCACGCACGTCCAGGCAAAACATGCCGCCCGCTTCGCACGGATTGCGTTGCTCGCAAATCGTCAGGATGGGCCGGCCGATCAGGCGCGGCAGCAGCTCCTGCCATTGTTTGTCGGACACCGCGCCGATGTAGGCCACATCGCAGCCCGCCGATACCCGGTCGCTGGCTAGCGGCAAGCGGATCACTTGCCAGGCGGGGCCGGCATCCGGCGTTGGCGGCGCCGCTGGCAGCAGCAGATGATCGGCGTACTCGGTGGCGCCGAGCACGCACAGGCGCAACGGCTTCGGCGGCACGGGCCAGCGGGTGTAGCTGAGGATGTCGCGGACGGTTTGCGTGACGGCGGCCGCGCGGGCATCGATTGGCGGCGGTGTCTTGGTGGCATCGGCTGCCAGCAAGGCACCCGCGCCGGCCGGTGCCGCCGCCTCTGCGTCAGCAGCAAGCTCCTCGGCGCGGACGCCCGACGACATTGCGACGCATGCAGCAACCGCAAACGCACCAACAACAGCTTGGCACAATGAGCCAAACAGCACGGCTTTGAGCCGATCCTCTCCCATGAAGCCCTCTCGTATAGACGACGGCTATGACGCGACGAGTCTAGCCCGGATGAATGCGTCTGTGGCCACTGGCGCCGCCCTATCATCCGGGCCATGAGCACTCCGTCGACACCCGACCGCCTGGTCGTGGCCATTTCGTCGCGCGCCTTGTTCGATTTCGAGGAAGAGAATCGCGTTTTCGAGGCCAGCGACGACCGGGCCTACATGCAATTGCAATTGGCGCGCCTGGAAGAGCCAGCTCGCCCCGGCGTGGCGTTTTCGTTGGTCAACAAACTGCTGGGATTCAATCTCGATCCAAGCACCGGGGTGTCGGCGGATTCGCGCCATCGCACGGTGGAGGTGGTGATCCTGTCGCGCAACGATCCGGTGTCCGGCATGCGGGCCTTCCGCTCATGCCAGCACTACGGCCTGCCGATCGAGCGCGGTGTGTTCACCCGCGGTGAGAGCCCCTGGCGCTACCTGCGTCCGCTGCACGCCAACCTGTTTCTCTCCACCAACGAAGCCGACGTGCGCTCGGCGCTCGAAGCCGGCGTGGCGGCGGCGCGTGTGTATCCCCATGCCGCGCGCGCCAGCGATGCCCATCCCCATGAAGTGCGCATCGCCTTCGATGGCGACGCGGTGCTGTTTTCCGACGAAGCCGAGCAGGTCTTCCAGCGTGATGGCCTGAGCGCCTTCCAGTCGCACGAACGCGACCAGGCCGCCACGCCGCTGGCGCCGGGCCCTTTCAAGCCGCTGCTGCAGGTGCTGCACAAGCTGCAGCAGGCCCCGGCGGGATCGATGCGCATCCGCACCGCGCTGGTCACCGCCCGCAGCGCACCGGCGCATGAGCGCGCGATCCGCACCTTGATGCAATGGCAGATCGAGGTGGATGAAGCGATGTTCCTCGGCGGCCTGCCCAAGGGCGAATTCCTGCGCGAGTTCGAGCCCGACTTCTTCTTCGACGATCAAACCCGGCATGTCGAGAATGCGGCGTCACACGTGCCTTCGGGGCATGTGGCTTCGGGTATCTCCAATCCACCGCCAGCCTGACGCCCTCACCGATACGCTTGGCGCCTATGATCGCCAAAAGATCGCCTGACGATCTGCGCGGGAGGCACCATGGATCGTCGTGTGTTCATCTCATCATGGGGCGCGCTCGTCGCACCATGGCCATCACAGGCGATGGCGGCGGACATGCCTCGCAGCTACGCGGTCTTGTCGCTGATGGGTGATCGCATCGCGGTGGTTGCCTTCCAGATGACCACCGGCAGCCATCTCGATACCAACGATCGCAGTTCCTTCCCGGTTGCCGACGGCGTTTTCGACAAGATGGCCTTGCTCGCCGCCATGCAGGCACTCAAACGCGTCGATGCCGCGGCGAAGGTGACGTTGTATGCGCCCCGTGCGCCGGGCCTCTTCGAAGACCAGGACCGGTTCTTCGTCGCGGGAAAGCTCCAGTTGCCGGCTGACGTCCACGCCGCGATCCGCGAAGGAGGGTCAACGCATCTGCTGTTGATCACCAAGCGCCGCGCCGATGCCCGCATGCAGGCGCTGCGGGGAAAGATCGGCAGCGGCAAGGTCGAAGGCCTGGGCTTCTACGTCGATAACAGCATCCGTACAAGAAGCGGTGCCACCGGCGAATCCGGGCATGGCATGCTGGCGCCGTATGTGTACATGAATGTATGCCTCGTCGATGTGCTGTCGATGGAGGTGCTGGCAAAACAGGCCATCGAATCCACCAGCACCTATTCCGGCGCCGACGCCAAGGAAGGCACGCATCCCTGGGACGCGCTCACCGCCGAGCAGAAGGTGGCCATCCTCCGCGATTCGATCGAGAGCAGCCTGGCCGAAACGATTCCCAAGTTGATGCGGTAGCGCTCGACGATGGCCCGACGCGACGCCCCTCACCCCACCCGAAACGCCCTCAGCCGCTCCAGATCCGTCACCCTCAGCCCGCCGTATTCCACCGTGATCAGGCCGTTTGCCTGCAGTACCTTCAGTGCTTCGTTCACCCGTTGGCGCGACAGGCCGATCAGGTAGGCCAGTTCCTGTTGGGTGATGCGCAGCACCTGGCCTACGCCGGGATAGAGCAACGGATGGAACAGCGCGGCCAGGCTGCGGGCCACGCGCTCGTCGGGCTGATTCAGTCGATCGATTTCGCGCGCGGCGATGAACTGGCCCAGGCGCTCGTTGAGCTGCGTCATCACGAAGCGGTTGAAGCCGATGCTGCGGTTGAGCAGCCAGTGAAAGGTGGGCGCCGAAATACCGGCCACCAGGCTGCGGCGCAGCGCCTGGATGTTGTAGCGATAGGTCTCGCGCTTGAGCACCGTGCCTTCGCCGAACCATCCGCCCGGCGGCAAGCCGGCGAAGGTGATGGGCATGCCCAGGGCACTGTCGTTGTTCATCTTCAGCAAACCCTCGATGACACCAAACCAGTAAGTGACCGGCCGGCCGATGCGGCACACGTACTCGCCCGCGTCGGCGGTCACCACCCGCAGTTCGTCGATCGCATGCTCGCGTTCTTCGAGATCGAGCGTCGCCAGCCACGGGATGCCTTGCAACTCGTGCGGGTGGGCCCGGCGCGAGCGGGCATGCAGGGGCGATGCGGTGGCGTGGAGGGAGCGGGCAGGCATCAGGCTACGGGTAAGTCCGTCTCGGGTTGTCCCGTGGATTGTCGCCAAAGCGACAACCCGACGTCAAACTTCTCGCCAGAATCCACCGCATTGCTACCCAAGGTTCGCCGGTGCACACCACGTTTCCCCGTCTGCTGCTCGAACACGCCGCCCGCCGCCCCGGTGCACCGGCGTTGCGCGAGAAGGAGTACGGCATCTGGCAGACGACCAGCTGGTCGCAGCTGGCCGAACTGGTGCGTCACCTCGCGCATGGTCTGGCCAGCGCCGGCCTGGCCAAGGGCCAGCATGTGGTGGTGGTGGGCGACAACCGGCCACGCCTGTATGCCGCGATGCTGGCCGCGCAATCACTGGGTGGGGTGGCGGTTCCGCTGTATCAGGACGCGGCCGCTGCCGAGTACGTGTTTCCGATCCAGAACGCCGAGATCGCCTTTGCCATCGTCGAAGACCAGGAGCAGGTCGACAAGATGCTGGAGGTGCGTGCCAGCGCCCCCGGGCTCGCCCACATCTGGTACCACGACCCCCGCGGGCTGCGCGCCTACGACGAGCCCGGCCTGGCTTCGCTCGATGCGCTCGTCGAGGCTGGCCGCGAAGCGGCGGCGCGCGAACCCGGCTTCTTCGAGGCGCAGGTGGCTCAAGCCTCACCCGACGACGTGGCCGCGATGTTCTTCACCTCCGGCACCACCGGCCAACCCAAAGGCGTGGTGCACAGCCACTTCACCTTGCTCGATCGTGCGCGCGCCGGCCAGGTGTTCGACAAGCTCACCGAGCGCGAGGAGGTGCTGGCCTACATGCCGCTGGCCTGGATCGGGCAGAACATCTTCAGCTTCGCGCAATGGCTGTGCTGCGGCTATGTCGTCAACTGCCCCGAATCGGCGGCCACGGTGGCGATCGACCTGAAGGAGATCGGCCCCACGTATTACTTCGCGCCGCCGCGCATCTTCGAAGGCCTGCTCACCAGCGTCACCATCCGCATGGAAGATGCGAGTGCGCCCAAGCGTTGGCTGTACGGCCAGGCGATGGCGCTGGCCCGACGCATCGGGCCCACGCTGATGGATGGCAAGCCTGTGGGCCTCGCCGATCGCTGCCTTTATTCGCTGGGCAACCTGGCGATCTACGGCCCGCTGCGCAACACGCTCGGCTTTTCCCGGGTGCGTGTGGCCTATACCGCCGGCGAGGCCATCGGGCCGGATTTGTTCAGCTTCTACCGCTCGATCGGCATCAATCTCAAGCAGCTTTACGGCTCTACGGAAACCGCTGTTTTTGTTTGCCTGCAACCGGATCACGAAGCCCGGGCCGACACCGTGGGCGTGCCGATCGACGGCGTGGAAATCCGCATGGCCGACAGCGGCGAGATCCTGGTGCGCTCGCCCGGCCTGCTCAAGGGCTACTACAAGAACGCAGCCGCCACGGCCGAGGTGCTCACCGCCGACGGCTGGTATCACACCGGCGACGCCGGCTTCCTCGATGCCGGTGGCCACCTGAAGATCATCGATCGCGCGAAGGATGTCGGCCGTCTGCAGGGCGGCCCGAACGACGGCGCGATGTTCGCCCCCAAGTACGTGGAGAACAAGCTCAAGTTCTTCCCCTACATCAAGGAAGCAGTGACTCTGGGTGATCGACGCGAACGGGTGTGTGCGTTCATCAACATCGACTACGAAGCCGTGGGCAACTGGGCCGAGAAGCGCAACCTGGCCTACGCCGGCTACACCGATCTCACGGCCAAGCCGGCCGTGTGCGAACTCATTCGCGAGTGCGTGGAACAGGTGAATGCCGATCTGGCGGCCGACGAGCGTCTGGCCGGCTCGCAGATCAGTCGCTTCCTGATCCTGCACAAGGAACTCGACGCCGACGACGGCGAGCTCACCCGTACGCGCAAGGTGCGCCGCGGCTTCATCGGTCAGCGCTACCAGGTGCTGGTGGATGCGCTGTACGGCGGTTTGGCCGAGCAGTTCATCGAAACCGCGGTGACCTACGAAGATGGGCGCACCGGCGTGGTG